>JBNLET010000210.1:0-13604 GCA_050305135.1 Rhodocyclaceae bacterium
GCTGATGGGGGTGGCGCTGGCGGTCTTCCTCGGCTTTCGCATCAGCGCCAGCTACGAGCGCTACTGGGAAGCGCGCGGCCTGTGGGGCCAGTTGCTCAACGGCGGCCGGACGGCGGCCCGCCAGGCGCTGACCTTCACCCGTACCGATGCGCGCCCCTTCGTGCTGGGCGTGGCGGCCTTCGTCCATGCGGTGCGCCACCAGTTGCGCGGCCGCGACGGGCGAGACGATCTCCGCCGTCTGCTGCCCGAACCAATGGTCGAGGAGGTCGCGTCGAGCCGCTTTCCGCCGGTGCGGATCCTGCTGTGGCTGGCGCAGTGGGTGCGCACGCAGCACGAGTCCGGCGCGATGCCGCCGATCCTGGTGGCGCAGATGGACCAGTCGCTCAGCGGGCTCGGCGAGGCCCTCGGCGGCTGCGAGCGCATCACCTCGACGCTGCTGCCCTTCACCTACTCGGTGATCCTGCACCGCACGACGTACCTGTACTGCTTCATGCTGCCGTTCGGCCTGCTCGATTCGATCGGGGTCATGACGCCGCTGATGGTGGCCTTCGTCGCCTACACTTTCTTCGCCCTCGAGGCCCTCAGCGACGAGATCGAGGAGCCCTTCGGCACGATGCCGAACGACCTGGCCCTGGACGCGATGGCGATCACGATCGAGACCTCGCTGCGCGAGATGCTGGGCGACAGCAATCTGCCGCCGCCGGCCGAAGCGGTCGATTTCGTGCTGACCTAGTGTAGCGTTGTGATCTTGATGAAACCCATGATCCAGGCGGAACTCGGGCGCCGCTGGCCGGCTGAAGCCGGCCCTACCGGCAACACGCTTCGGTCGGGCTCGTAGGGTCGGCTTCAGCCGGCCTCAAGCGACCGATACATGCCAGACGCCCAAGCCCCTCACTGCTCGAAACACTACACTGGCATCCCCCGTTGCCGCTAACCGCCGGTCGGCCGCGCGGGCGAATCGCTTGAACCTAGTCACCGGCGGGCACGACTCAGGCTCCGGGTGGGCAGCGTTCCCGCCCTGCGAGCCGAATCCGCCCCGGCGAATGCCGCGATCGAACACCCCTCGTCGCGGCCGCCTGCGGGCCCGGATCGGCATCCGGAGCTTCGAGCCGCGGTTCGCGGGCAAGGCCGCCGGCCTGCCGCGCCGCACGATATCGATGGAGGCAGGTCCGATGAAGATGTCCGAGGATACGATCAAGAAATTCCCCAAACTGCACTACTACGTGCGGGTCAACATGCCCGAAGTGGCGGAAATGGATGCGATCATCAACGAGATCCAGAAGCTGGCCGGCACGGTGAAGAAGTCCGAGATCCGCGACGCGCTGAAGTGGGGCAAGGGCCCGACCATCACGGTCGTTTCGGGCCTGATGTGCGCGGGCGTCAAGTCGTACGGCTGCTTCCGCGCCGGCAAGGACGAGCTGCGCATCGACGAACAGATGGTGAAGGACTTCGAGGCCGGCAAGGGGCAGGTCAAGAACAGCAAGGGCAAGCGGGTGTACCTGGTGGGTGCCACGCTGCTGCACGAACTCACCCACTGGGCGGATGCCAAAGACGGCAAGGACAACCCGGTCGAAGAGGGCGACGCGTTCGAGCGCGCCACCTACGGCAAGGTGCTCGGTTGAGGGCGCGCGGCATGTCGTGCCCTGCCACTACAGCAAGGGAAGCCCGCCCGGTGAAACGGTACATCCGCTACGGCATCGCATCGCTGGCCTGCTCGTTCGCCGCGGCGGCAACGGCCGGGCCGCCCGAGCTCGCGATCGCGCCGGCCTACCTGCCGGGCGACGGCAGCAGCGGCTTTCCGATTGCGGTGACGCTGAGCCTCGAACCCGGGCGCTGCGTGTTGGGCACCTTCTCGCCGGCCGCGTCGGCGGTCGCGCAGTGGCAGCTGACCGGCCCGGACGGGCGCCCGATCCCCTACAGCGGGCCGGAAGCGAAGATCGACTATGCGGCGATCGTGCGCCGCACCGGCGACGACGGGCGCATCTCGGCGACCGTGCGGCTGTTCGACGAGGCGGAGCCGTCCTTCGACATCTCGGCCGCCGGCACCTATCGCCTGAGCCTGCACTGGTCGATGGACGAACGCTGGCGCGGCCCCGGCTACGCGGCCTGGTTCGCGCACTGCGAGCCCTGGTTCGGCTCGCTGCAGTCGAACACCTTGTCGATCTCGATCCAGCGCTGAGCCGGCCGCGGCGCTCAGTCGGCGCCGGCTTCGATCAGCCCGGCCTTGTCGGCGAGGAGGTAGCCGTAGCCGACCTGGGCGCCCTCGACCAGGCCGAGCCACTGGCTGGCCTGCTTGCTTATCAGCGCACCCAGTTGGGCGAAGACGTCGTATTCCTGCTCGAAGAGCTTTGACATCGTGTCGGCGCGGCGAATGCCGGCGGCGGTCTTGCCGACGACGGCCAGGCCGTCCTGCCAGCCCTGCCACTGCTGCTGCAGCCGGGCCAGGATCGCGCGCTGCATCTCGATCGCCTCGGCGAAGCCCTCGCCGGCGCGCTGCGGCTCGGCGGCCAGGCCGAGCAGCGCATGCCAGGCCAGCATCTGGCGGCCCAGGGCCTGCTGGGCGAAGCCCTGCCAGGCGGCCAGGTGGTCGCCGGCCATCGTCAGCGGGTGGCTCGGCACGACGGCACGCAGCGGCGCCAGCGCCAGCGCGTGCAGCGCCTCGAGCTGGCGCGCCTGCAGCGCGTGCAGACCTCCGAGGGAGGCGCGGGCGGAGGACATCATGGCCTGCATCATGGTCGGATACTCCTTGTCGGTCGTTCGCCGGCGCGGCGGCCGGCGCTTCGGTTCAGCGGCCGCCGAGGCGCTGCAGCATGCGGTGGATGGCGCGGATCTGGACGGCCTGGCGCGAATAGTAGTCGGGATTCGAGGTGGACTCGGAGGTGTAGCCCCACCAGTCCCAGCAGCCGTCCGGGTTCTGCGTGCCGTTGCCGTCGCGGCCCTCGGCCTGCGGGTAGAGCACGACGATGTCGTTGCTGTCGGCCAGCGCGTTGTAGCCCGTGGTGGTGTAGTAGCGGTTGCCGTAGGGCGCCGAGTTGTCGAGGTCGGGCCGGCCGTTCACGTAATTGACGTAGTTGTAGCCCTGCTTGCAGCCGTGCAGCGCGATGTGCACCCGGCACGGCGCGCCCTGCTCGACCGCCGCCGGCACGTAGGCATAGGCGAAGTCGCTCATGCTGGCGCGCGCCTCGCCGTCGAAGAATTCGCGCTGGTCGAAGCGCACGATGCGGCCGCTCAGGCGCTCGGCCGGCGGTTTCAGCTTGCCGTAGATGTGGCGCAGGATGTCGTGCGACTGCATGAAGCCGCCATCGTTGATGTAGGGCGGGCGGTTGGCGGCGAGGGGGTTGTCTTCCGGATTGTCGGTGATGATCGAGTGGCCGGCCGGCACGTCGCCGACGAAGCGGATGTCGGCCCCGGCCACGCCCAGTTCGCGGTAGAAGCGCCGGGTGGTGGCGACGACGCTGGAATCGACCACCGAATCCTCGCTGCCGGTGAAGATGTAGAGCCTCTGCCCGGCCAGCGATTCGAGCGGATCGATGTCGCCGCGCGCGGCGCAGTCGCGCGCCACCTTGGCCAGCCGCAGCGGATCGGGCGCCACCTGGGGGATCAGCGGGTTCATGCACAGGTAGAGCGCGTTCAGCGTCAGCGCATCCTCGGCGATGGCGGCCGCGGCGCGGAACGACTCGGCGCAGCGGAACGGACCCCCGGCGATGACGCCGGCGCCGACGAAGGTCGAGGCGTGGGCCAGGTGCATCTGCACCGTCATGAAGGCACCCGACGAAAGGCCGGAGATCGAGCTCTGCGACAGGTCGGCATCGAACGAGGGCAGCGGCGGCGCCTTGCGGTTGCGGTCTTCTGCCACGGACGGGTCTCCCTTTGGCTTGTCGGTCAAAGCCCCTACCGCCAGCATGGGCGCGCTTTCGGGCTCGTTTACGGACGTTACGCTAGCGCATTACTGTGCATCGCAACAGCATTTTTGCTGCAACACAGCATTCGGATCGACCGACGGCGCCCGCCGGCCACCTGCCGCGCTGCGCACAGGCCGGGGTTAGGGTTCGCCCCGGTTGGCGAAGCAATTCCAGCCATGCACCATGGGCGTCCCGAAACGGCGATACCGGCCCCGGGGGACGACGTTGCCGTCGGTTTTGCCAAGCCGAATTACCCGAGAGGAGGAGTCAACAATGAAGCAGAACAAGAGCCGCACCACCGTCACCCGCCTGGCCGTAGCGAGCATGGCCATCATCGGCACCACGCTGGCAGCAGCGCCGCAATCGGCCTTCGCCGACAAGCTGCGCTGGAAGATGCCGGTGGCCTTCGCCACCAAGCTGCCGGGCCTGGGCTCGCCGGCCGCCTGGGTTGCCGACGAACTGACCACCGCCAGCGACGGCTCGATCCAGGTCAAGGTCTTCGAACCGGGCAAGCTGGTGCCGCCGTTCGAGATCCTGCAGTCGGTCTCCGACGGCAAGGTCAGCGCCGGCTACACCTGGATCGGCTACGACCAGGGCAAGGTGCCTGCCGTGCCGCTGTTCGCCGCGGTGCCGTTCGGCCTGAAGCCCTGGGCCTTCTCCGCCTGGTACATGTACGGCGGCGGCCACGACATGCTGCAGGAGGTCTACAAGAACAAGGGCTTCAATGTGCATGCCCAGTTCTGCGGCATCATCGGCCCCGAAACGGCCGGCTGGTACAAGGAGCCGATCAAGAGCCTGAAGGACTACGACGGCATGAAGATCCGCTTCGCCGGCCTCGGCGGCAAGGTGCTGCAGAAGCTCGGCGCCTCGGTCACGATGATGCCGGGGGGCGAGCTCTTCCAGGCGCTGGAGAAGGGCACCATCGACGCCACCGAATTCTCGATGCCGGCCATCGACCAGATCCTCGGTTTCGACAAGCTGATCAAGAACAACCTCTTCCCCGGCTGGCACCAGCCCTTCACCGCCCAGTACATGCTGATCAACGGCGACGAATGGAAGAAGGCCACCAAGGCCCAGAAGGCGTTGATCGAGAGCGTTTGTACCGCCGCCGTGATCCGCGGTCTGGCCGAGGGCGAGTACAAGAACGGCGCGGTGCTGGCCAAACTCGAGAAGGAAGGCGTCAACATCGGTCAGATCCCGCTGGACATCCTGAAGCAACTGAAGAAGGTGACCGACGAGGTGCTGGCCGAGGAAGCCGCCAACGACGCCGACTTCAAGAAAGCGCTCGAGTCGCAGCAGGCCTTCCAGAAGGACTACAACATCTGGGATTCGCGCGCCTACCTGCCTGCCGAACTGATGAAGTAAGCCACCGCAGAAGCTGAGGAACAGACCGTGCGCAGCCGCCACGCAAGGAGGGAATGCCCATGAACGCAGACCAGACCGCCCGGCCGGGCAACAAGCCCGACCTGGCCGAGCTCGAACATGAGCTGCACCACCACACGACGCTGCCGCGCACGGCGTTTTCCGACGCCATCGAAGGCGTCATCAACGCGATCGGAAAACTCAGCTCCTGGCTGTGGATCGTCACCGTGGCGGTGATCATGTGGTCGGTGATCGCCCGCTACGGCTTCAACACCGGCTCGGTGATGCTGGAGGAGGTGCAGTGGCACCTGGCCGGCGCGGCCTGGCTGATCGGCCTGTCCTACACGCTGGTGCATGACGACCACGTGCGGGTCGACATCCTCTACGAGCGCTTTTCGGGCCGCACGCGGGCGTGGATCGAGTTTTTCGGCATCCTGTTCCTGCTGCTGCCCTTCCTGGTCATCGTGACGATCGAACTGCTGCCCTACGCGATGAGTTCGTTCGAGCAGGGCGAGCATTCGCAGTCGCCCAACGGGCTGCCCGCCCGCTGGATCATGAAGTTCATCCTGTCGGGCGCGGTCGGCCTGATAGCGGTGGCCGCCCTGGCGCGCCTGGCGCGTACCTGCTCGCGACTGTTCGGCTGGCCCAAGAGCCGTGCCGAGCAGGCCTGAAAGCGTCACTAGCTGAGGCACAGATGGAGACTTCCACGATTTTCGTCATCGGCATGTTCGCCACCTTCGGCGTGCTGCTGTTCACCGGCTTCCCGGTGGCCTGGGTGCTGGCCGGCACCGCGGTGCTGTGGACCATGATCGGCATCGTCGCGGTCGATGATTTCGGCGCCGACCTGTGGTTCGACTGGGGCAGCTCGATCGGCCTGGTGCCCGAGCGGCTGTGGGCCCTGGTCGAGAACGAAACCCTGGTAGCGCTGCCGATGTTCATCTTCATGGGCATCATGCTCGACCAGTCGGGCGTGGCCGAGCGCCTGATGCAGAACATGGTCAAGCTGTTCGGCAGCGTGCGCGGCGGCTACGCCGTCACCGTGGTGGTGATCGGCGTGATCCTGGCCGCCACCACCGGCATCATCGGCGCCTCGGTGGTGCTGCTCGGCATGCTGTCGCTGCCGATCATGATGAAGAGCGGCTATTCGAAGGAACTGGCGGTCGGCACGGCCTGCGCCTCCGGCACGCTGGGCATCCTGATCCCGCCCTCGATCATGCTGGTGCTGATGGCCGACCGGCTGGCCAACCCGGACGCCTCGGTCGGCGACCTGTTCATGGGTGCGTTCTTCCCGGGCATGATCCTCGGCTCGCTGTATGTCGCCTACGTGCTGCTGCTGTCCTACTTCCGGCCCCAAGTGGCGCCGCTCGATCCGGATCGCGAAGAGGTCAGCTGGTCGGTCGTGTGGGCCGTGCTGAAGGCCGTGATGCCGACTGCGGGCCTGATCCTGGCGGTGCTGGGCTCGATCTTCGCCGGCATCGCGACGCCGACCGAGGCCTCCGGCGTCGGCGCGGCGGGCGCGATGGCGCTGGCCGCCGCCAACCGCCGGCTGACCGTCAGGGTGCTGAAGGACTCGATCCTGTCGACCACCACCACCGCCTCCTTCATCTTCGCGATCTTCTTCGGCGCCACCGCGTTCTCGGTGGTGCTGCGCGGCCTGGGCGGCGACGAGGTGATCGAGAGCCTGCTGACCGGCCTGCCGCTCGGGCCCGACGGCATCCTGATCTTCATCCTGTTCGTGGTCTTCCTGCTCGGCTTCTTCCTCGACTGGATCGAGATCACGCTGATCATCCTGCCGCTGGTGGCGCCGGTGGTCGAAGGCATGGGTTTCGACCTGGTGTGGTTCACAATCCTGTTCGCGGTCTGCCTGCAGACCTCGTTCCTGACACCGCCGGTCGGTTTCGCGCTGTTCTACATCAAGGGCGTATGTCCGCCGGACGTCACGATCGGCCACATATACAAAGGGGTGCTCCCCTTCATCGCGCTGCAGCTGTTCGGCCTGGCGATGTTCTACATCTTCCCGCAGATCATCACCTGGCTGCCGTCGGTCGCCTACAGCAACTGAAAGCGGCCGCGGGCCGGCCACGCGGCCGGCCCGGCATGGGCTACAACGAGGGCATGGGCCCGGCCGATGACGCCGGGCTGCAGCACGGAGCCCCGCCATGCCCGAAGGCACCAGCCTGCTGTTCTCGCCGATCACGATCGGTACGCTCGAACTGCCGGCGCGGCTGTTCAAGACCGCCACTGCCGAGACGCGCGCCACCGCCGACGGCGTCGTCACCGACGAGGTGGAGGCGTTCTACCGCCTGCTCGCCAAAGGCGAGACGCCGCTGATCATCACCGGCAACATCTACGTCAGCCGCCAGGGCAAGTCCGCCCCGCGCCAGCTCGGCGCCGACCACGACGACAAGATCGCCGGCCTGTCGCGCATCCCGGCGATCGTGCACCGCCACGGCGGACGCATCTTCGCCCAGCTCAACCATTGCGGCCGGCAGGTGGTGCCGGATTTCGTCGGCGCCGCCGACGTGGTGTCGGCCTCGGGCGTCACCGACCTGTTGACCGGCACCCGGCCGCGCGCGCTGGGCAGCGACGAGATCGGCCGGATCGTGTGCAAGTTCGCCGATGCCGCGGTGCGCTGCCGCGAGGCCGGCTTCGACGGGGTGCAACTGCACTCGGCCAACGGCTACCTGCTGAGCCAGTTCCTGACCCCCTACACCAACCGCCGCGGCGACGAGTACGGCGGCTCGCTGGAGGGGCGGACGCGCTTCGCGCGCGAGATCCTGGCCGCGATCCGGACCCGCTGCGGCGCCGACTTCCCCGTCGTGATCAAGATGAACGGCGCCGACAGGCTGCCGCTGCGCGACGGCCTGAGCCCGGTCGAACTGGCGCAGGCGGCGCGGACGATGGAGGAAGCCGGCATCGATGCGGTCGAGATCTCGGTCGGTCACTACGAATCCGGCTTCCCGATGGTATGCGGCAGCTTCGACCTGTGCCTGCGCCACATGGTCCGCGGCAGCATGGCCCAGCTGCCGCTGTTGCGCCGCACCGCGATGCGCGTCTTGCGGCCGCTGGTGGCGTTCGCCAGCAACCACCTGTGGCCCGGGCGCGAGGGCTTCAACCTCGACTACGCGCCGCAGTTCGCGCGCCGGCTGCAGATCCCGCTGATCTGCGTCGGCGGCTTCCGCACCCGCCCGGCGATGGAAGCGGCGCTGGCCTCCGGCGACTGCGACGCGGTCTCGGCCGGCCGGCCGTTCATCGCCGACCCGTTCTTCTTCCGCCACATCCGCGATGGCCGGCCCGGGCCGCGCTGCGTGGACTGCAACGGCTGCGTCGGCCACCTGGGTGCCCAGCCGGCCGAGTGCTACCACCCGCAGGTGCGCAGCGAGAAGGATGCGATGCTGGCGCGCGAGGACGTCTGATGCGGCGGCAGCACCGATTGCCGTGGCCCGGCACGCAGAGTAGGCTGGAGGCACTCGCCCGGCCGATGGATGCCATGCCGACCAGACCGACCCGATTGCTGCCGATCCTGCTCGCGGGCCTGCTCATCGCCGGCTGCGCCGGCAAGCCGGCCGCGCCGCCGAAGGAAACGGTGTCGTTCATCGATTCGCGCATCTTCGACGACGAGTTGTCGCGCTCGCTCGGTGCCGGCTTCGACGAGGTGACGGTCGAGACCGGTGCCGGCGTGACGCTGTCGGCCATCCCGGAGCGGATGGACAAGTGGCTGTACTCGGTGCGCGAGGCCGACCACCCGGTGGTCGCCAAGCCGAAGCAGGGCACCGCCTACCGCTCGATCGGGCTGGTGGCGCTGCTGCAGGCCATCGCCACCGGCACCTACGAGTGGCTGCGCGAAAGCCTGACCTACGCGCCGGCCCGCAACTACGACGCGACGCTGATCTACGACAAGGCCACCGGCCAGGTCGAGCGCATCGTCTTCCGCGCCATCAAGACGCCGACCGCAAGCGAGACCGCCAGGCCCTGATCCCTCCGGCCAGGACCGGCGACCGCCTCCAGCGCAACGCTTCCGACGCCGCACTTTCCGGCCTGATCGGCACGAAAACACTGCCGATTTCGAGCTTGCAAACACAAAGCTTCACCCGGATCAATGCTGCACCGCAATATTTCGGGTAGGCTGCGGTTCTTGTCCCTGCGACCACGAGTAGGCCGATGCCGCGCACCGCAGCCTTGTCCGAGCCCGCCGACGTCCATCGCCGGCGGTGCAGCCGAGACCTGCCGCTACTGCGACCTGGCGGCGGCCGCCCCGGCTGATGGGCGACCGCTTTGCCCGCCTCGCCGTTCCAGCCGGCGTGCAGCACGCAATCGCGCTGCGCAACGCCTGCCTGGACTCGGCCTGCCCCGATGCCGACATCGTCGCGCTCGCCGAGGCCCGTCCCGCCACCGCCGGCGGCATCGCCGCCATGGCCCACCGGTTGCATCCGGCCGCAGGCGGCGCCAACCAGTCCTTTGCCCGCCTGCTCGCCTCGATCGGAAGGCCCCGGCTGCGTTCGCTGGCGCTGCAACTGGCGCTGGCCGAATGGGTGTTCGCGTTCGACAGCCCGGTGCTGAGCGATTTCGCCCATAGCCTCCACGCCCACAGCGTCGCCGTCGCGCTGATCACCGAAGCACTGGCCAAGCGCGCCGACCAGCCGTGGGCCGAGGAGGCCAGCGCGGCGGCGCTGCTGCACGAAGTGCCGCTGCTGGTCTGGCTGCGCGATTCGGACCCGCTGCAGTTCGACCAGGACGACCGCGACCTGATCGCCAAGGCGGCGCGGCGGACGCCGCTGGTGCCGATGGATTTCGCGATGCTCGAAATCGACCTGCCCCACCTGGCGACGATCGCCCGCGACCGCTCGAAGCTGATCGCGCAGGCCCACCGCCTGGCCTGGTGCGAAAATCCGCTGCGCGACGAAGGCTCGGTGGACGGCCACCTGCCGGAGCTGGACGAGTTGCCCCGCCTGCGCGCCCACGGCCAGGCGCTGATCGAGGCCTCGGCCCATGCCGTCCGCAGCCGCCGCGCCCAGCGCGCGGGATTCGCGGCCCCCTTCGCGCCCCCCGCCGGCAACGGGCGCATCACGCTCCTTGCCTGCGGCGCGCTGATGGCGCTTGCATTGGGCGCCTGGTACGCGCTGACCCTGCTCTGAGATCTGCCGCGGTGCCGCCGCCGCACGGCCACGCTTGACCCGGATCAAGGCGTGCCGTCATGCCACCGACGCATCATCCGCCCCACGTTGCGCCAATACGGCGCTAGATGACGGAGATGACCCCAATGAGTGGAACATTCACCAAGACGATGGCGCGAAACGTCTTCTACGGCGGAACCGTGTTCTTCATCCTGCTATTCCTGGCGCTGACCTTCGACTCGATGCAGACGCTGCCGAAGCGCGACAACCGAGGCAACCTGACCGCCCAGGTCGCGCACGGCAAGAAGCTGTGGGAGACCAACAACTGCATCGGCTGCCACACGCTGCTGGGCGAGGGCGCCTACTTCGCACCCGAGTTGGGCAACGTCTATGTGCGGCGCGGCCCCGAGTTCATCAAGGCCTGGATCAAGTCCCAGCCGACCGGGGCGCCGGGCCGCCGCCAGATGCCGCAGTTCAACTTCAGCGAGGAGGAGCTGGACGCCCTGGTGGCCTTCCTGAAGTACAGCTCGGAAATCAACACCAACGACTGGCCGCCCAACGTCGAGGGCTGATTCCCGCCGTGGTCCGCCGACGCGGACCGACCCCCAAGGACTCCAAGGAGCGACAAGCATGCAGTACAAATCCCAGGCCGTCGCGAAGCCCTATTTCGTCGCGGCAATCGCCCTGTTCGTCGGACAGATCCTGTTCGGCCTGATCATGGGCCTGCAATACGTGGTCGGCGACTTCCTGTTCCCGGCCATCCCGTTCAACGTGGCCCGCATGGTCCACACCAACCTGCTGATCGTGTGGCTGCTGTTCGGCTTCATGGGCGGCGCCTACTACCTGATCCCGGAAGAAACCGAGACCGAGCTGCATTCGCCCAAGCTGGCGCTGGCGATGTTCTGGATCTTCCTGGTGGCCGGCGCGCTGACCATCGTCGGCTACCTCGCGGTGCCGTACTCGACGCTGGCCCACCTCACCGGCAACGACATTCTCGAGACGATGGGGCGCGAGTTCCTCGAACAGCCACTGATCACCAAGGTCGGCATCGTCATCGTCGCGCTGGCCTTCCTGTTCAACATCAGCATGACGGTGCTGAAAGGGCGCAAGACGGCCATCTCGCTGGTGCTGCTGCTGGGCTTGTGGGGCCTGGCGGTGTTCTTCCTGTTCTCGTTCTACAACCCGTCCAACCTGGTGCTCGACAAGTTCTACTGGTGGTGGGTGGTGCACCTGTGGGTCGAAGGGGTGTGGGAACTGATCCTCGGCTCGCTGCTGGCCTTCGTGCTGATCAAGGTCACCGGCGTCGATCGCGAGGTGATCGAGAAATGGCTGTACGTGATCATCACGCTGACCCTGGTCACCGGCATCATCGGCACCGGCCACCACTACTTCTGGATCGGCACGCCGGGCTACTGGCAGTGGTGGGGTTCGATCTTCTCCGCGATGGAGCCGATCCCGTTCTTCGCCATGACCGTGTTCGCCTTCAACATGGTGAACCGCCGCCGCCGCGAGCATCCCAACAAGGCCGCCACGCTGTGGGCGCTGGGCACCGGCGTGATGTCCTTCCTCGGCGCCGGCGTGTGGGGCTTCCTGCACACGCTGGCCCCGGTGAACTACTACACCCACGGCAGCCAGGTCACCGCCGCCCACGGCCACATGGCCTTCTACGGCGCCTACGCGATGGTCGTGATGTGCATGATCAGCTACGCGATGCCGATCCTGCGCGGCCGCGCGGCCAACTCGAACCGCGCCCAGGTGATGGAGATGTGGAGCTTCTGGCTGATGACGATCTCGATGGTCTTCATCACACTGTTCCTGACCGCGGCCGGCATCCTGCAGGTGTGGCTGCAGCGCTTCAGCAGCACGCCGCTGCCGTTCATGCAGGTGCAGGACCAGATCAGCCTGTTCTACTGGCTGCGCGAAGGCACCGGCGTGCTCTTCCTGATCGGCCTGGTGGTCTACATCCTGAGCTTCTTCGCCAAGGGCGGCGAGACCGCCCAGGCCGCCTGATCGCAGGGCCCGAGTCACCCCCTGCTTCGAAGCCCGCCGCCAGGCGGGCTTTTTTCTTGCGGGCGCCGAAGGCCTCGCGACGCGTTCGCGAATCGGTCGGCGCCGGCAGCTCCGCCAAGGCCGCGATCGGGCCGGGTTTGCCGGAGCTTGTTCTGTATCAAGGTTCCGCCCCCCGCCGCCGCCCTACCATGCGCGGCATGGAAACGCCTCTCGCCGCCACTGCCGATCTGCCGCACCCGACGTCCGCCCGCCCGCTGCCGGGCGACATGGCCGTCTGGTTCTTCATCCTCGCCGAACTGCTGGTGTTCGCGGTCTTCTTCATCGCCTATACGATCGCTCGCAGCCGCGACGTGGCACTGTTCGACGCCATGCAGGCGACGCTCGACCGCGGCGCCGGCGCGCTCAACACGGTGCTGCTGGTCACCAGCAGCTGGTGCGTGGCGCGCGGCGTACATGCCGCCGAACACGGCCGAGTGCGGCCGGCGGCGCGCTGGATCGCGCTCGGCATCGGCTGCGGCGGCGGCTTCCTGGTGGTCAAGTGCTTCGAGTACGCGGCCAAGTTCGCCGCCGGCGTGACCCTCTCTTCGAACGACTTCTACATGTTCTACCTGTCACTGACCTTCTTCCATTTCATGCACGTGATCCTCGGCATGGTGGTGCTGACGGTGCTGTGGCACGGCCTTCGCCGCGGCCGCTACGGACCGGGTCGGATGGCCGGTCTGGAGAGCGGCGGCGCCTACTGGCACATGGTCGACCTGGTGTGGCTGGTGCTGTTTCCGCTGATCTACGTGCTGCACTGAACGATGACGACCCGACGACTCGACCTGATCTGGCTGTTCCTGCTCGCCGCCACCGGGCTCGCCTGGTGGATGGCCGAATGGCGCTCGGGCACCGGCGTGCCGGCGCTGGTGCTCGGACTCGCGCTGCTCAAGGGCGCCCTGGTGATCCTCGACTACATGGACCTGCGCGGCGTCCGCGCGCCCTGGCCGATGCTGGTGCTCGGCTGGCTGACGCTGGTCCTCGCCGCCATCGCGATCGGCTTCGTGAGCGGCGGCTGACCCGGAGAAATGGAATGAATGCAATCGACCACAGCCCCGCCCAGGCGGTGCCCTATTACGAGCCCGTCGGCGACGAGGAGGCCTTGTTCGAGCACGCCTGGAAGAACCGCCTGCCGCTGCTGATCAAGGGCCCCACCGGCGTCGGCAAGACCCGCTTC
>JBNLET010000211.1:0-24515 GCA_050305135.1 Rhodocyclaceae bacterium
TGCTCCGGTGCGCGGCGGCGATGTGCGCCATGCGCTTCTCGAGCGGCACGAAATTCTGCGCCAGATAGGCGTCGACGCAGGCCGTGTCGCGCCCCTCGTCGCACGCCCCCTGGGCATCGTCCATCACGTCGAAGTTGGCCAGCAGCTCGTTCGGCGCATGGCGGCGGACTTCGCCCAGCCCGGCTACCATGTCCAGATGCCACAGGCGGTCGAAACTGGCGGCCAGTTCGTTCGCCGGTGCGCCCAGATTCAGCTGCAGGTCGGTGTCCATGAAGATGTACTTGTCGGCCAGCGCGCTGGGATGCGTGTGGTAGGCGTCCTCCACGTTGCGACCGCCGAGGATCAGCTGCTCGCGGTCGGCGAGCAGGAATTTGTGGTGCAGGAACTCGGTCAGGTAGTCCCAGTCCTCTTGCGCTTGCGCGTTGTTCCGGCGCTCCAGCGGCAGGTAGCTGCCGACCGTCTCGAACACCGGGTTCACCTGCTCGGCGAAGGCGAGTCGCGCGAAGGCCAGTTGCAGGCGCGCCTGCAACGCTTCGGCGCCGCCCATGTAGCGGGCTTTGAAGTAGATCTTGCCGAGCCGCTTCAACTGTTCGGTCCGGTGCGCGTCGGTCGCGGCGGCGCTCTCGCCCAGCGCCTCGGTGTCGATCGCCTGGCCTCGCGTGACGGCATAGGCCATCAGCTTGGCGTGTTTGCCGTAGAGCCCCGACAGGAAGACGCCGGAGCCCGCGAAGCCGGCATTGGAGGTGTTGCGGCCGGCAACCGCGTCGTCGGCGAAGCGCGCTTCGATCGCGGCGCGCTTCGCCTCGTCGCAGCGGCTGCCGACGGCGCCGACGTCGGCGCAGCTGGTGGTCAGGTAGGCCGCGTCGCGGACGATCTCGAGCGTCGGCCGGTTGTAGAAGCGCACCTCGAGCCGGCCGCCGCCTTCGCGTTCGAGCCAGGAGAAGCGGTCGAGGTCCTTGTAGGCGGAGAAGTAGTCGACCAGCAGGCGCACCCGCACGCCGCGGCGCGCGGCGTCGATCAGCGCCTGGCTGAGCTGCGACGAGCTGTAGTCGTCGGCGAAGATGTAGTAGGCCAGGTCGAGGCTTTCGCGCGCGTTCTCGACCAGTTCGAGCTTGGCGGCGAAGGCGTCGTCGTTGTGCAGCAGCGCCTGGGCCTCGGTGTAGGGCAGGGGGCCGGCGCTGGCCTCGGCGGCGAGCCGCGAATCGACGGATTGCGGCGCTCGCATCGCCAGGCCGGCGCATGCGGCCAGCAACAGCGAACAACTTGCCGCGAGGACTGGATTGCGGACGGGACGGCTCATTCTCGGTTCGCTCCGGATGCGGTGCGCGCAGCATTGCGAAGAAAGCAGCATATCGTCATGGCGGACGGCGGTACAGCGCCGTGGCCGCAGGGCCGCGGCAGGAGGAACGGGCCCGCAGCCCGGAGGCGGGGCAGCGCTTGACCGAGGAAATGCAAATCATTATCATTCGTGACATCAATCAATGGAGCTCGACATGCCGCGATTGCTTGCCTTGCTGCTGCTATTGCCGACAACCGTTCTGGCAGCCACGCCGATCGTAAGCCTGGTGATCAAGGACCACCGCTTCGATCCCGCCGAGGTTCGCGTGCCGGCGGGCACCAAGGTGCGGCTGGTGGTCGAGAACAAGGACGCCACGGCCGAGGAGTTCGAGAGCCACGAGCTCAATCGCGAAAAAGTCATTCCGGGCGGCAGCAAGGCGAGCATCTTCATCGGTCCGCTGGAGCCGGGCCGCTATCCGTTTTTCGGCGAGTTCAACCAAGCGACGGCCAAGGGCGTCGTGGTGGCGGAGTAGATCCGATGCTCGGCGCCGCCATCATCGTCTTTCGGGAAACCCTTGAAGCAGCGCTGCTGATCGGTATCGTCGCCGCCGCCGCCCGCTCGCTGCCGGCACGGGGGCGGTGGATCGCGCTCGGCGTGGCCGCGGGGGCGGCGGGGGCGGTGCTGGTGGCTGCCTCGGCCGGCTACATCGGCGAGCTGGCCGACGGGGTCGGGCAGGAATTGCTCAATGCCGGCGTGCTGGCGGCGGCGGTGCTGATGCTGGCCTGGCACAACATCTGGATGAGCCGGCACGCGCGGGAAATGGTCGATGGTGCCCGCTCGGTGATCCGTCAGGTCACCGAGGGCTCGCGTGAATTGTCGGCGATCGCGTTGGTGGTGGCCTTGGCCATCTTGCGAGAAGGCTCGGAAACGGTGCTCTTCCTGTACGGCATGCTGGCCCAGGGCGAGCCGGTGCTGCAGATCTCGTCCGGCGGCGCGCTCGGCCTCGCCGCCGGTGCGCTGATCGGCTTCGCGATGTATGCCGGCCTGCTGCGCATTCCGGTGCGCCACTTCTTCTCGGTCACGGCGCTGCTGGTGCTGCTGATCGCCGCGGGGATGGCGGGGCAGTGCGCCCGCTTCCTGATCCAGGGCGATCTGCTGCCGGCACTGGCCTCGCCGCTGTGGGACAGCTCGGCGCTGCTGTCGAACGACTCCGCGCTGGGCACGCTGCTGCACGTGCTGGCCGGCTACGATGCGCGGCCCAGCGGCATGCAGGCGTTGTTCTATGTCGCCACCCTGCTGCTGATCGTGGCCGGGATGCGGCTGGTGCGGGGCGATCCGGCGCCCCGGCCGAGCGTGCCGGCCTCGGTCCAGGCCTAGTTCCGATTCAACAAGCGTGACAGTCACCGATCCGCAGTCGCGGAGGGGCCGTCGCGCGCCGCCTTTCATTCATCATCCAAGGGGAATCAACATGAAGAAGTCTTTGCTTGCGGCAAGCCTGCTGGCCTGCAGCGCGGCATCGATGGCCGGACCTGCGGCCACCGTGCATACGCCCACCGTCGAGTACGGCGAGAGCGAACTCGAACTGAATCTCGGCACTACCCGGGAGTCGGGCGAAGAACGCGAGACGGCGGCCGTGCTCGCCTACGGCCGCGGAGTGACGCAGCACTGGTTCACCGAGGCCGAGGCCGAATTCGTGCGCGAAGGCAGCGGTGGAACGCGCCTCGAGGCGGTGGAATGGGAGAACATCCTGACGTTTGCCGAGCAGGGCGAACTGCCGGTGGACATCGGCCTGCTGCTGGCGCTGGAGCGGCCGATGGATCATGCCGAGGGCTGGGAGGTCAAGCTCGGTGCGCTGCTGCAGAAGGAGTTCGGCAAGGTCCAGCTCAACTTCAACCCGATCCTGGAGCGCCACTTCGATGCCGAGGAGAAGAGCGAGACCGAGCTCGTATACGAGTGGCAGGCCAAGTACCGCCACACCCAGGCCTTCGAGTTCGGCATGCAGGGCTTCGGCGAGGTCGGCAAGTGGAACGACTGGGAGGACTCCGACGAGCAGACCCACATGGCCGGGCCGGCGGTGTTCGGCAAGCTGCCGCTCGGCGAGCATGACGCGATCAAGTACGACCTCGCGTTGCTGTACGGTCTGAACGACCATACCGCCGACCACACGCTGCGCATGACCTTGGAATACGAATTCTGATTGCCCGCCAGGCTGCGGCGCGCGCGGCGAATACGCTGCTAGACTGCGCGCCATGCTGATTGCGAAATGCTGCGAATCGATCCGGCTTGCCGTGCCCCGCGGCCTGTGGCTAGTCATGGCGTGCGCCTTGCTGGCGCTGGGCGGATGCGCGGGGCATGGGCTGGTGCTGCACGATCATCCGCTGGTGGGACGAATCGTAGAGGTCGATGGCGGCCACACGCTGGCGCCCGACGAGGCGCTGGCGCGGATGGCGGCGGCCGACGCGTTGCTGCTGGGCGAGGTGCACGACAACCCGGCCCACCACCGGCTGCAGCTCAAGGTATTGCAATACGTCGACGCGAAGCGCGCGCCGGCGCTGGCGATGGAGCAGTTCGACAGCGAGCACCAGGCGGCCATCGATGCCGCCCAGGCGGAAGCCGACGCGAGCGCCGAATCGCTCGCCGATGCCGGCCGATTCGCCCGCGAGGGCTGGGGCTGGCCGCTCTACAAGCCGTTGGTGGAAGAGGCGGCGAGCCACGGGCTGCCGCTGCTGGCGATCAATCTGTCGCGCGCCGAAGCGCGTCGGGTGGCGCGCGAAGGTCTCGATGCGATGCCCGGCGGAAAGGGCCGGCAGATCGTCGACAAGCCGTGGACGGCGCAGCGGCAGCGGCAGCTGGAGGACGCGATCCGGGTCGGGCACTGCGGCCAGGTGTCGCCCGAGGTGCTGAAGATGATCGTCACCGCCCAGCGCTCGCGCGATGCGGTGATGGCCGAGCGGATCGCGCCGCAGCTGGGGCGCGGCGTGGTGGCGATCCTCGGCGCCGGCCACGCCCGCCGCGACCTGGCGGTGCCGATCTACCTGGCCCGGCTGGCGCCGCAGCGGCGCGTGTTGAGCGTCGGGCTGGTCGAGGTGCGCGAGGGCCTCTACTCGCCGTCGGACTATCCGGCCGTCGCCCAGGGTCTGTTCGATGTGGTGTGGTTTACGCCACTCTTCGAACGTCCCGACCCGTGCGAGCGCCTCAGCAAGGCCGGCATGAACAAGGCCATGAGCAAGTAGAACGGGGCGGGCAGGCGCGCCAACCCAAGCGGAGGACGGCCGATGGCATACGACCGCAACAACGTGTTCGCCCGCATCCTGCGTGGCGAACTGCCCTGCATCAAAGTGTTCGAGGATCAGTCCACGCTGGCCCTGCTGGACGTCATGCCGCAGTCCGACGGGCACACGCTGGTGCTGCCGAAGGAGCCGGCCGGGACGCTGCTGGACCTGTCGCCGGAAGGCGCCACGGCCTGCATCCAGACCGTGCGCCGGGTGGCCGCCGCGGTGCAGCGAGCGGTCGGTGCTCCTGGACTGCTGATTTCGCAGTTGAACGGCGAGGCCGCCGGCCAGACCGTTCTCCACGTGCATTTCCACATCATTCCGCGCTTTCCGAGCCTCAAGCTGAAGCCGCACGGCCGGGAGCGGGGCGACCCGGACCGGCTCGAACAGATCGCGGCCCGCATCATGACCGAACTGGACGCCGCGCGCGCCCGCGAGGCGGGCCGCATCGGCTGACGCGGTCGGCACGCCGAAACGTCAAACTTCCGCAGCCGTGGGATTTCAGGCGGAAAGCCCTATTCCGGTAGGGTAAGATCCCGCGGTCAGCAAGATCGGAAGCGAAGCGTGGGCGAATACAAGATCATGTTTTCGGGCGAGATCCTGCCCGGTCACGACCCGGCGGCGGTGCGCGAGCGCCTGGTGGCGGCCTTGAAGGCCGGTCCGCAGGCGGCCGAGCGGCTGTTCTCGGGCAAGCCGGTGTCATTGAAGTCCGGTCTCGACGAGGCGCAGGCCCAGGCCTACCGGCGCAGGCTGGCGGCGATGGGGGTCGCCGTGCGCGTCGAGGCGCTGGCCGGCGCGGCCGCGGGAGCGCCGTCGCAAGCTGCTCCGACCCTTGCCGGCACCCCCGCCGCCGGCCTCGAACTGGTGCCGGCGCCCGGGTTGGGGCAAGGCCAGCCCGGCCCCGGGCAGGACGGAGAGAAGGCCGAAAGCGCGCTCGCGCTGGTCGAATCGGTGCTCGCCGACACGATGGCCTGCCCCAAGTGCGGTCACGTGCAGCCGAAACGCAATCTGTGCCAGTCCTGCGGTGTCGACATGGCCCGCGTGCGGGAGGCGCAGCAGAGTTCGCCCGATCCGGCGCCGGCGGCCGCATCGACGGCTTCGCCGTACGCCGCGCCCGGCGCGCGCGTCGATCCGCTTTTCCAGGAGGAGATGGACGAGCGGCCCAGGCTGCTCGGATTCAGTTTCGAGGGCCGCATGCCACGGCTCAGCTATCTGCTGGGCGGCCTGGCCGTGACCTTCGTCGGCGGGATCGTGTTTGCGTTGGCGGCGGCGCTGGGTCCGGTCGCGTCAGCCGTCGCGACGATGGTGATAGCGATTCCGGCGTGGCGGCTCAGCGTGATGCGCCTGCACGACATCAACTTGTCGGGCTGGTTCGGGCTACTGTTGGCGGTGCCGATCGTCGGCAGTCTGCTGAGCCTGGTGCTGCTGTTCATTCCGGGCACCGAAGGCGGGAACGACTACGGCCCGCAGGCCGAATCGCACGGCTGGAAGCCGGTCCTCGTCGTGTTCGGGGCGCTGCTGGTGGGGATGTCGATCCTGCTGCCGTGGTCGCTGAGCAGCTATCAAGACTACGTACAGAAGGCGAGGGCGGCCGAGGCCGGCCAGTACCTGGGCGGCTACGATCCGGATCGCGACGAGATCGTGCTGTTTTCGAGCGGCGACTGCCGGCCGTGCGGGCAGCGCCGGCAGCAGTTGTTGCAGCTGGGCGTTCGCTTCGACGAAGTCTTCGTCGACGAGGATGAGGAGTTGTCGGATCTGCTCAGCGCCCGGCTGCGGCAGGCCGGCCACAGCGGGCAGCTGAGCCTGCCGGTGATCGAGGTCAACGGCGAGCTGCTGCCGGGCAATCCTTCGCTGCGCGAGATGGCACAGTACTTCGGCACCGACTGACGCGACACGCGCGCCAGGCCGGCGGACCGAGCGTCGTGTTCGCCGGCCAGGGCCGCCGCGGCCGCACAGCATCGGATTTCCCCGGATCCTAGGCCGGACAGCGCACCTGGGCGAAATCGACGCGGCGGTCGATGGCGTCGCCGGCGTCGTCGCTGCCGGAGCCGATGATGTTCTGGCTGAAGCCGTAGCCCTGGGCGCGCACGCGCTTGACCAGTTCGGGCTCGGCGGTCGTCATGTAGCGCATCACGCGCTTGGCGCGGGCGGTGGACAGCGCGTCGTTGTAGGCGGCGGTGCCGCTGTGGCTCGAATGCCCCTTGATCTCAAAGCACAGGCCGCTCGCCCGCATGCCTCGCGCCACCTGCCTGATCCACATCGGGTACTGCCGGTAGAGCGGGCTGCGGCGGTCGAAGTCGTCCTGCCGCACCGCGAACAGGAACTTGATCGACAGCGCGTCACGGGCGATCGCGACGTCGATCAGGCGGCCGAAGACCTGTTCCGCCTCGTCCTTGCGCGCGAGCTTCCACAGGCTCTGGAAGCGGCCCGACAGCGCCAGCAGGTCTTCCGCATTGCTCTGCTCCAGGATGTCCGCGAAGCGCTGGGCCGCGAGCTCGTACTGTTCGCGCTCGTAGGCGCCGCGGGCGCTCTCGTAGGCCAGCGAGCGGCGCATCGCGCGCTGCATCTCGGCGCCGCTGCTCTCGGCCGAGGCCAGCGCCACCAGCTCCTTCTTCTGTTCGCTGGCGAAATAGATCGGCGCGTCTTTGTAGAAGCGCGTCGGCGTGGCGTCGAAGTGGCGCGCGTTGACCAGGGCCGAGCCGCTCAGCAGGACCTCGGCGTCCGGGTAGGTGCGCACCGCGTAGTCGATCTTGAACCAGCTCGATTCCTCGCCGGCATCGGTGCTCGGCTGGTAGCTGACGACGCCGTGCAGCATCAGCGCGCTGGACAGCTCGCCGGCCTCCTCGAGGCGGGCGATGGCGGTGGTCGGCATGGTCTGACGCAGGTCGAGCAGCAGCAGGTCGCGCAGGTAGTGGCCGGAGGCCATCGCCTCGGCGGTGCTGGCCTGCGGGAAGCCGCCCAGCAGCAGCGGCTTGGTCAGGCCCAGGCCCTGCGGCAGCGTGAGGCCGGGAATCGGCGACGAGAAGCGCTTGGATACCTCCAGCGAAATCGCGCGCGAGACGTCGCGCACCTGCTGGAAGCGGCTCTCCGGCAACTCCACGCGGGTCGCACAGGACGCCAGCGCGAGCAGCGCCAGCGCCATTGCCAGCCGCCACCGCAAGGCTACGGCTCTCATCCCTGGCAGGGCACGATCTTGAACTCGACGCGCCGGTCGATGGCGTCCTGCGCGTCGTCGGTGCCGGAACCGACGATGTTTTCCGAGAAGCCCTTGCCGGTCGAGGTCAGCCGGCCGCGCAACTCGGGCCGGATCGCGATCAGCGACTTGGCGACGGATTCGGCGCGGCGGGCCGACAGGCGGTCGTTGTAGGCTTCGGTGCCGGACCGGCTGGCATGGCCCGAGACTTCCAGGCAGGCTTTCTTCTCGTCGATCTTCTGCGCGATCTGGCGCTGCCACATCGGATACTGGCTGGGCAGGTCGCCGGTGGCGGCGAAGGCCGTGCCGTTCACCTCGAACAGGAACTTGATCGACAGATTGCCGGAAGCAATGGCCGCTTCCTCCAGGCGGCCGAAAGTCTGCTCGGCCTCCTCCAGCCGGCCGCCGCGGAAACTCGACTGGTACAGGCCGGACAGCGCCAGCAGGCTCTTGCCGCCCGAGGCCTCGAGGGCGTCGGCGAACAGCCGCTTGGCGGCCTCGAAATTGCCGCCGTTGTACTGCTCGGTGGCCTCCGCGATGCGCGCCGAGACGCCGATCACGTCCTTTACCGGCGCCGCGTTGCCGCTCGCCGCCTGCAGCCGCTGGCGGTGCTCCTGGCCGGCCAGGAACATCGGCATGTCCATGTACAGACGGGTCGGCGTGGCGTCGAACTGCTTGCTGGCGACGAAGGCCTCGGCGCTGGCGACCACCTTGCCGCTCTCCACCTCGCGCACCACCGCTTCGATGCGGGCGTAGGACTTCTCGTTGTCGGCGGTCTTGCCGGCCAGTCGCACGCTGCCCAGGATGGCCAGCCCGGAGCGGGACAGGTTGCGCGTCGTCAGCGGAGCGAACTCGTACTTGTCGGACAGCTCGCCGAGCTTGGCGACCAGCATCTTCTGCACCTGCACGCCGGATTGGGTGACTTCGGCCGACTGCTCGTTGAAGAAGGCGTCCACGACGACGATGCGTTCGTCCTTGCCGAGCGGCAGCAGGCCGCTCGGCAGCTGCTCGGCGAGGCGGCCGGCGAGCGAATCGACCGCGCCGTCCAGATCGTCGTGGTAGCTCGGGGCGGCCACCTTCCCGCTGCAGGCGGCCAGCGCGAATGCGAGCAGCAGGGCCAGCAGCAGGCGCTCAGCGGCAAACGGATTGAATGAATGCTTGTTCATGTTTGGTCAGACCCTCCAGGCCCAGGGACAATTTGGTGAACAGGCTCGCACAGGTGCAGTTCGGGCAATCGTCGCCCGCCTGCGGCGCCTGCGCCGGCTCGGCGGGCCGGGCGAGCGGCGCGCCGAAGCTGAAACGGGTGATCAGCGAAGTGCTCTCCCATGGGATCTGGCGCCCTCCGGTCGCCTGCACGACCAGGCTGCGCACCTGCTTGAAGATCTCCTCTACGCCGACCTCGGGCGTCTCCAGCGCCTGCAGCAATGCGGTCATGTAGGGGCTGTGCTCGCCGCTGCCGTCTTCGGCGGTATAGCCCGGCGCGGTCGAGAACGCCACCAGCGTGCCGAGCGGAGCGTTCATCTCGGCCAGCCCGCCGGAAGCGTTGGCGGCGCGGCTGAACGGGTTGTCCCGGCAGGCGTCGAGGATGATCAGCTTGGTGCGTGCCGACAGGCCCTCCAGCCTCTCGGTCAGGAAGCGCAGGTCGACCAGTGTGAACATCAGGTCGGTGCCGCCGACCTTGGCGTCCAGCGGCACGATGTAGTTGCGCCCGTTCACCTGGATCGCGTGGCCGGCGTAGAAGAACAGCACCTCGCCGGCACTGGCCGCCTGGGCCAGGAAATGCAGGATCGTGTTGTAGGTCTGCGACTGGTCCAGGTTGCTGGCGGTCTCGACGACGAAGCCGAACTGCTCGAGCTTTGCCGCCAGTGCCGCGGTGTCGTTGGCGACGTTGGGCAGCGGGCCGAATTCGTACTCGCTGTTGCCGAGCACCAGCGCCATGCGCGAGGCCGCCGATGCCGGCGCGGACCAGCACGCCAGCAGCGCCAGCAGCAGTACGAGCAGCGCCCTTCCGCTGGCGGAGCCGGGGTGCTGCGAACGGCGGGGGAGCGAGGGCTCTTGCAAGCTCGGTGTCCTGCTGGCGGGCTGCGCAGCGATTTCATCGATTCTAGTGGTCCGCTCCGGGCCGCTCAACGAAGCGCCGCGGCAATTTGCCGCGATGCGTGGGATTGCGCACGCCGGCGGCCGGTCGCGACGGGTTAATCGGCGCTTAAGTTTGCCCCCCTAGGCTGGCGCCATTCCAATCGAAATGCGCGGAGGAATCATGCAATCGACCCCCACCTGGCTGCTGCTGGCGGCCCTGCTGAGCGGTCCGGCCTGGGCCGAGCGGCCGGCGGACTTCCTGGCCCGCTTCGAAGCCGAGGCCCGCGCCGGCGACGCTTCGTTCGCCGCCTCGGCAAGCCGCGGACGGCAATGGTTCGAAAGCCGCCACGGCGAGGACTGGAGCTGTTCCAGCTGCCATACCCGCAATCCGGCCCGGCAAGGACGCCACGAAGTAACCGGCAAGGTGATCGAGCCGATGGCGCCGGCCGCGAATCCACAACGGCTGACCCGCGAGCGCAACGTCGCCAAGTGGTTCCGGCGCAACTGCAAGGACGTGGTCGGACGCGAATGCACTCCGGCCGAGAAGGCCGACGTGGTGGCCTGGCTGATGTCGGTCGGCCGCAACTGAGGAGATTGAAGATGAAACAGTGGAAATTCGGCTTCGGCGCGCTGCTGGCGGCGGCGCTGACGACTGCGGCGCTGGGCCTGGCACGCGCCGACGATGATGAGGAAGAGCACGAGCGGCGCGGTCGGCCGATGGATTCGACCTACAGCGAGGAATGCGGCGCCTGCCACGTCGCCTTCCCGCCCGGGCTGCTGTCGCGCCAGTCGTGGCAGGCGCTGATGCGCGGCCTGCCCGAGCATTTCGGCACCGATGCCAGCCTCGATGCGGCCACCGCGGCCCGCATCGAAGCGTATCTGCAGGGCTCGGCCGGGCGGCACCAGACGCGCGGCGCCGATGGCCGGCCGCTGCTGCGGATCACCGAGACCGGCTGGTTCCGGCGCGAACACCGGTCGGGCGAGCACGGCATGACGTGGGCGGTGTTCGACAGCAAGGAGGTCGGCTCGGCGGCGAACTGCCAGGCCTGCCACCGCGGTGCCGCCGAAGGCCGCTACGGCGAGCGCGAAATCCGGCTGCCGCGGATCGCCGCGGCCCGCAGCCAGAACTGACGAGGAGAACGAGATGGATGGAACCAGCATCGAACGGGACGTGGCCGTCGGCGAGCGCAGCGAGGCGGCGCAGGACGAACGGACGCGGGTTTGGGATCTGCCGACCCGGATTTTCCACTGGACCTTCGCGGGCAGTTTCGCGGTCGCCTGGCTGACCTCGGAGAGCGAACGGCTGATGAACCTGCACTTGATGGCGGGCTACACCTTCGCCGCGATGCTCGCCTTCCGCCTGGTCTGGGGCGTGCTCGGCAGCCGCTACGCGCGCTTCTCGAGCTTCCTGTTCCCGCCGTCGCGGCTGGCGAGCTATCTGCGCTCGCTGCTGTCGGGCTCGCCGGAGCACCACCTGGGCCACAATCCGGCCGGTGCGCTGGCGATCTTCCTGCTGCTCGGACTCGGGCTGGTGGTTTTCGCGAGCGGACTTGCGGCATATCAGGAAGTCGGCGGCGATTGGCTGGAAGAATTGCATGAGGGCGCCGCCGTGGCGATGCTGGCCGTCGTCGTCGTGCATATCGCCGGTGTGCTGGTGTCCAGCCTGCTGCACCGGGAGAACCTGGCCCGCTCGATGGTGACCGGCTGGAAGCGCGGCCGGCACGGCGACGGCATCGGCCACATGCACCGCATCATCGGCGTGCTGCTGCTGGCGGTGGTGCTCGGTGGCTGGGGTGCGTGGCAGACGGGCCTGGCCGGCGATTGGCTGCCCGCGGCCGGCCTGACGGCGTCGGGCGGCGGCGGTCACGACCTCGATCGCGACGACGACTGAGGTCGGCGTTCGACGGGAGCTTGCGGCATGAGGATACTTGTCGTCGAGGACGACCCCCTGCTGGGCGACGCGGTGCAGGTCGGGCTGCGGCAGGCCGGCTACGTGCCGGACTGGATCAGCGACGGCGTCGGTGCCGAACATGCGCTGTCCACCAGCGACTACGCGGCGATGGTGCTGGACATCGGCCTGCCGCGGCGTTCCGGGCTGGAGGTCTTGTCGCGGCTGCGGGCGCAGGGCAGCAGGCTGCCGGTACTGATCCTGACCGCCCGCGATACCGTCGAGGACCGCATCGCCGGGCTCGACGCCGGCGCCGACGACTACTTGGTCAAGCCGTTCGCGATGGGCGAACTGGCGGCCCGCCTGCGTGCGCTGGTGCGGCGTGCCGGCGGCCGGCCGCAGCCGCGGATCGCGCACGGCGGCATCGAACTCGATCCGGCCTCCCACGAAGTCAGCCTCGACGGCCGGCCGGTGGAGCTTTCGGCGAAGGAGTTCTCGCTGCTGCAGGTCTTCCTGCAGAACGTCGGGCGGGTATTGTCGCGCGGCCAGCTCGAGGAGCAGCTCTACGGCTGGGACGACGAGACCGGCAGCAACACGATCGAGGTGTATATCCACCATCTGCGCCGCAAGTTCGGCCGCGACGTGATCCGAACCGTGCGCGGCGTCGGCTACCAGATGCCGCGGGAAAACAATTGAAGACGCCGTCGATCCGCAGCCGTACGACGATCCTGGTGGTCGTCGTGGTGGCGCTGGTGTGGCTGCTGGCGGCCTACTTCACCTGGCGCGAGGCCGAGCACGAGGCGGCCGAGGTCTTCGACGGCCACCTGGCCCAGGCCGCCTCGATGCTGATCGCGCAGACCACGGTGGAAATCGAGGAGCCGGAGGAGCTCGACGGCGAGCTGCACGCGCCGCTGACCCACCGCTACGGACGCAAGGTGGCGTTCCAGGTGTGGGAGCACGGCCGCACGCTGCTGGTGCACTCGGAGAATGCGCCGAACACGCGGCTGGCCAGCAAGGAGCGCGGTTTCAGCGACAGCGTGGTGGACGGCGTGGCGTGGCGCGTCTTCTCCGGCTGGAACGCGCGCGGCGACACGCTGGTCCAGGTCGGCGAACGGATCGATGCGCGCGAGAGCATGGCCGACCAGATGGCCGAGGGACTGCTGCCGCCGCTGGCCTGGGGTTTGCCGCTGCTCAGCATCCTGCTGTGGCTGGTGATCGGCCGCGCGATGAAACCGCTGGACGCTGTGGCCGGCGAGATCGCCGCGCGCTCGCCGGACCGGCTCGAGCCGCTCGGCAGGATGGCGGTGCCGCGCGAGGTGGTGCCGCTGGTGCGGCGGCTGGACGAACTGCTGCTGCGGGTGGCCGAGGCGCTGCAGCGCGAGAAGCGATTCACCGGCGACGCCGCCCACGAACTGCGCACGCCGATCGCGGCGCTGTGCGCGCAGGCCGAAGTGGCGCTCGCCTCGACCTCCGACGACGAGCGCCGGCGCGCCTTGCAGGCGGTGCTGGCGGCCACTCGTCGCAGCGGCCGCCTGGTCGAGCAATTGCTGACGATGGCGCGTGCCGACAGCCAGCTGCGCAGCTGCTGGCCGACGGTGGACCTGGCCGCGGTCGCGCGCGAGTCGATCGCGGCGATCGTCGAGTCCGGCGTCGAGCACGTGGAATTCGAACTGGTGAACGATGCGCCCGCACCGATGCACGGCGAGGCGGCCTGGCTGCGGGTGATGCTGCGCAACCTGCTGGAGAACGCGGCACGCCACGCGCCGGCCGAATCGGTCGTACGGGTGTCGGTCGAACACCGTGGCGGCGAGGTCTGCCTGTCGGTCGGCGACCGCGGGCCCGGTGTCGCGCCGGAAATGCTGCCCAAGTTGGGCGAGCGCTTCTGGCGTGCAGCCGGCCAGGCCGACGGCGGCAGCGGCCTGGGCCTGTCGATCGTGCGCAGGATCGCCGAACTGCACGGCACGCAGCCCGAATTCATGGCGGGCGAGGAGGGTGTCGGCCTGATCGTGCGGCTGTGTTTCCCGACCGCTTCAGAGGGGCAGGAAGCGGCCGTCGAGCAGGAAAGCCGCGACCTGCCGCGCGACGCGCGCTGACAGCAGCATTTCCGCGTGGCTGACCGGTAGCGCGAGTGGCTCCGGCACGCCGTCGAGCCGTGTTTCCGCGACGGCCACCACGCCGTCGTTGGGCACCGCGACCTCGCGCAGCAGCCGCGCGATGCCGAGCGAACGGGTGCCGGCGATCAGGCCGATCTCGATGCCCGGCGCCGCGGTCGCGGCCGGTGCGCGCAGCCAATCCGCGACCGAAAGGCCGAGCAGGCTTCGCAGCGGGGCGAATCGGCTGAGTTGGCGGGCCAGGCGCGAGCCGCGCACCGGCGCGCCGAGCAGGATCACCCGCGCCACCGGCAGATCGGGCGCCAGCGCCAGCAGGCGGAGAATCAGCACACCGCCCAGGCTGTGGCCGAGCAAATGCACCGGCCCGCCCAGCGTCCGTACCTGCCGCTCGAGCAGGCGAACGTTGTCGTCCAGATGCCTGCCGAGCGAGCGATAAGAGGGCCGATGGGTTCGAAAACCGGCCTGCTGCAGCCGCCGGGCCAGCGGCAGCATCGCGATGCCGCGCATCCACAGCCCATGCACCAGCACGACCGGCGGCCGTTCGGGGTCGGTGCCCACGCGCGAGCGGTCGTCCGCGTCAGCCCTCGTCGCGCTCGCTGACGATCTTCCAGCTGCGCCCCTCGTGGGCGAACTCGACGACCTTGCGATTGACGACCTTGTAGTCGTCTCTCTGGTAGTCCTGCATGAAGCGGGCCACGGCGCGCTTGCCGTCGATCTCGATCTCGACGTCGGACAGCGAGACGCGGATCGAGGCCGGCTTGCCCACCCGAGCCCGGCGCTGCTGCTGCCAGGCTTTCAGCGTGTTGCCGTCCGAGGGCACGAAATGCTTCGAATAGTGGCGCAGATAGGCTTCCGCATCGCCCGACGACCAGTCGGCCGCCCAGCTTCGCAAGGCCGCATCCACCTCGCCCGAATCCGCCTTCGCGGCTCTCGGCTCCGGCTTGGTCTCCGCCTTCGGTGCAGGGGCGGGTTCGGCCTTGGCTTCGGCCTTCGGCTCAGGTGCCGGTTCGGGCTTGGCGTTGGCCTTCGCGGCCGCAGCCGGTTCGGGCTTGGGCCTGGTCTCGACCTTCGGTTCGGGTGTCGGCTCGGGTTTGGGCTTGGCCTCGGCCTTCGGTTCGGGGCTTGGCTCGGGCTTGGGCTTGGTCTCGGCCTTCGGTTCGGGGGCCGGCTCAGGTTCGGCCTTTGGCTCGGGCGTGGCTTCGGCCGGCGCTTCGGGCTCGGCGGCAGCTTGCTGCGCGGGCGCGGCATCGCTCGGCGGCGCGCCGTCGGGTGCCGGCGGCTCGGCGGTCGCGTCCTGCGCCGGCTGCGGTGCCGGCGTCGCTACCACCAGGCTCGGCTCGGCGGTGCGCATCGGCCCCGTCGCCTGGGCCTGCAACAGCAGCTCGAGCAGCGCCTTGCGGTCCATGTGCAGCGGGCTGATGCGGCGCTCGGCCTCGGTTTCCAGCGTGGCGGCGGCGCTGCGGCCGAGATCGTTCTCGAGTCGGGCGTCGGCGCCGAAAGCGAGCAATTGCCTGGCCATCTCGACGCTGGCGTCGGTCTTTGGGCTGGCCGCCAGCAGATGCAGCGGCGTATTGCCCTGGCCATCGATCGCATTCGGGTCCGCGCCGGCGTCCAGCAGCAGCGACAGCATCCCGGCGTCGCCGCGCTGGGCCGCGTGATGCAGCGCGCTGCGGCCGGCCAGTGCCGGACGCGGGTCGGTGGCCGCCAGGTCGGCGCCGGCCATCACCCGGTCGCGCACCCGCGCCAGGTCGCCGCAGGCCGCGGCGGCGATCAGCGGGCGCGGCAGCGCCACGTCCTTCGGGCAGCTGACCTGGGCCGAGCTGCGCAGCTCGGCCCACAAGGAATTGAATTCGGGCTTGTCGGCGGCCTGCACGCCGGCCGACAGGCTGAAGGCGGCCAGCAGCGTCAGCAGGCGCCTTGGCCGGAACGATGAATGGGCGGCTTTTTGCATTTTTCTACACTGGGCGGGAGGGGCCAATTCTAGCCCGGATTCGCGCCCGCCTCACGCCCCGCCGCCCGCGGCGATCAGCCGTTGCCTTTCGGCAGCGGCTGCAGCGTGCCGTCGCGCAGCGCGACGCGGTCGCCGGCCCTCAGTTCGGGCAGATGCTCCAGCCGCAACACCTGCCGCCGGCCGTCGTCGAGCCGCACCGAAACCTCGTAGGCCGTGCCGCTATTGACCTTCTTCTCGATCTGGTTGCCGGCGAAGCCGCCCAGCACGGCGCCGCCGAGGGTCGCCAGGTCGCGGCCGAGGCCCTTGCCGACGCGGTTGCCGAGCACGCCGCCGACGACACCGCCGGCCACCACGCCGGCGCCGCTGCCCTGGCCGTCCACCTGGACCGGCGTGACGGACTCGATCACGCCGCAGTGCCCGCACGCGACGGCGGTGGGGGCGGGCTTTGCGGCGCTCGTCTGCCGCGCCGGCTTCGCTGCCTTGGCGCCGCCCGGCTTGGTCGAGGCCTCGGCAGCGGTCATGCGGCTCTCGGCGCTCAGTTCCTGGTGTCCGCCGGCGGTCGGGATCAGCCCGGTCACGGCGGCGATGCCGACGGCGCTGAAGCCGACCACGGCCAGCGCGGCAAGCCACTGGATGGGGTGCAGTCGGGGGCGGGTGTTATTCTCGTTCATGGAAGGTTTCTCCTTGCAAATTGCATGCGGGATCAATCTACCGTGCTGCCCGGGTGCCTTGGTGGCGGGCGGAGAAATGATTACAAATCAGTGACGTCGGCTTACTCGCCGTTACGAAATCGGCCTCGGGCCGGCTTCAGCAGGAAACGCGCCGGATCCAGCGCAGCAACGATGTCGCGCTCCAGCGGCAGGGGCTCGGCGCACAGCTGGCCGGCCAGCAGTTCGGCCGCTAGCGCCGACCAGACCAGGCCGCGGGCGCCGAAGCCGCTCAGCACGTACAGCCCTTGCTCGCGCGGCAGATGCTCGAGCAGCGTGGCGCCGGCTGGCCGTTCGCCGCCCGGCATCGCCCCGATCATCGGCAGCCGGTCCGGCGAGGCGGGCCGGAAGCCGACCCGCCCGGCCAGTTCGGGCGCAGCCAGCGTTGCGCCAAAACCGGGCAGCATGAAGTCCAGCCGGGCCAGATTCTCGGCCTGGTCCGCGCTGCGCAAGCCGGTCTCGGCATCGTCCACCTGGAAGGTCGCGCCGGCGCAGCGCACGCCGTCCACCGCCGGGCTGACGTAGCCCAGTCGGCACACCACGACCCGCGGCGGCGAGGCCGGCTCGGCCGGCAGGTGGGTGACCTGGCCGCGCGCGGCCCGCAGCGGCAGCGCCGCGGCCTGCGGCAAGGCATCGACGCCGGTGCCGCAGGCCAGGACCAGCGTCGCGGCTGCCGCGATCAGGCGATCCTGCTCGTCGAACGCGTGCCAGACTTCATCGAGCCGTTCGATGCGCGCCAGCCGGCGGCCGAAGTGAGTGCGCAGGCCGTCGCCGCAAGCCGCCAGGTTGGCCGCGCACAGCGAGGGCGGCATGACCCAGCCGCTGCCCGGGAACCACCAGCCGCCGGCCTCCAGCGGCCAGTCGGCGATGCGGCTCGCCTGCTCGCGGTCCACGTACTGCAGGTAGTCCTGCGGCGGCCGCTGCCGCGCCACGACTTCGCGCTGGCGGGCTTCGTGTTCGCGATCCCGCGCCAGGTGCAGCACGCCGCTGCGGGCCCAGCGCGGCGCATGGCCGAGCCGCTCGAGCATCGCCAGATGCGCCAGGCCGTACAACGTGCCGGCGCGGGTCAGCCGCGCCAGCCGGTTGTCGTCGAGGCTCGGCAGCGGGCGCAGCACGCCGGCCAGATTGCCGGATGCGCCCTGACCCGGCCCGTCCGCCTGGTCCACCAAGTCCACGCGCCAGCCGCGGCTGCACAGCCGCTGGGCGATCGCGCTGCCGGCCAGGCCGGCGCCGATCACGACCGCCTGCGCTTCGCGCCGCCCCGGTAGGCGCGCGCCGGCCTTGGCCGACTGGTGCGCGCCGAGGCGGCCGCTCAGCATCTCGCGCTTGCCGGCGAAGCCCGGCCGCCGTGCGAGCTCGAAGCCGGCGTGGCCGAGGGCCGTGCGCACCGACGCGGCGACCGACCAGGTGGCCAGCGTCGCATCCGGCGCGCACAGCCGGGCCAACTGGTGGCAGACGCGGGCCGACCACAGCTCTGGATTGCGCACCGGCGAGAAGCCGTCCAGCAGCAGCGCATCGGCCGCGCAGTCGAGGCGGGCGAGGCCCTCGCTCGCGTCGCCGAACAGCAGCGTCAGGCCGACGCGCCCGCCCTCCAGGTGCAGGCGGTGGATGCCGGGCAGCGGCAGCGGCCAGCGCGCGCAAAGTTCGGCTGAGAGCGGCGCCAGCTCGTCGAACGGGGCATGCAGCCGGGCCAGGTCGTCGGCCCGGAACGGGTGTTTTTCGACCGAGACGAAGTGCAGCCGCCCGCTGCGCTGCGGGTCGGCCCGCCAGGCGGCCCAGCAGGCGAGGAAACTCAGGCCGGTGCCGAAGCCGGTCTCCAGCAGCGTGAAGTCCGGCCGGCCGCGCCAGCGCTCGGGCAACCCGTTGCCGGCCAGGAAGACGTGCCGCGCCTGGCCCAGCGCGCCCTGCGCGGCGTGGTAGACGTCGCCGAAGCGCGGCGACCAGGGGGTGCCGTCGTCGGCGAAGGCGAGTTCGGCGGGTTCGATGATCTCGTACATGGGGGACGGATCGGTGGCGCCCGCAGGCGCCGCGACTCAGTGCAGCATGCTCGGTGTGACCGGCGTGCCCGCGGCAGTCGCCGTGCCGGCGGCGGCGTCCGTCAGCGCCAGCCCCCAGTCGGCGGTCTTGGCGCCGGCCTGCAGCATCGCGCAGAAGATCTCCAGCAAGGCGTCGTCCAGCGTCAGCGAGAACGAGCGCTGGCGGTGTTCGCGCAGCAACAGCTTGAGCCGTCCCTGGCGGTCGCGGTCGATGCGCGCTTCCGACACCAGCAGCGGCGTGTCGCCGAGCGGATGGACGACGTCGGCGGGCGATCGGTAGGCCTGATCGAAGCGGCTTGCGCCGCCGCTCGACTCGCCGGCGGCGGCCCTCGGCGCCGGCCTGACCGCCGCCAGGCCGGGCCAGATGCGGGCCACGAAGCGGCGCGTCAGGTGGGCCAGGTATTCCTCGCCGGCGCCGGTATGCAGGCGCAACACCAGGCGGTCGGCGATGCCGTCGTAGGCGATCTGCAACTGCTTGATGGCCATGCGGCGGACGACCTGGCTACTCGGGCCGCATCTGCGGGAACAGGATCACGTCGCGGATCGCCGGGCTGTCGGTCAGCAGCATCACCAGCCGGTCGATGCCGATGCCGCAGCCGCCGGTCGGCGGCAGGCCGAATTCCAGCGCGCGGATGTAGTCGGCGTCGTAGAACATCGCCTCCTCGTCGCCGGCCTCCTTGGCCTGGGCCTGCTCCATGAAGCGCTGCGCCTGATCTTCCGGATCGTTCAGCTCGGAGAAGCCGTTGGCGATCTCGCGCCCGACGATGAACAGCTCGAAGCACTCGGTGATCTCCGGGTTGGCGTCGTTGCGGCGGGCCAGCGGCGAGACCTCGGCCGGGTAGTCGACGATGAAGGTCGGCTCCCACAGGTCGGCCTCGGTGGTCTCCTCGAACAGCAGCAGCTGCAACGCGCCGAGCCCGAGGCCGGGCCTGAGCTCCACCTTCATCGCCGTCAGCTTGTCGCGCAGCCAGCCGGCGTCGGCCAGCTGTTCGAGCGTGAAGCCGGGCTGGTACTTGTGGATCGCCTCGACGATCGACAGCCGCGCGAACGGCTTCGACAGGTCCAGCGTGCGGCCCTGGTACTCGAACACTTCGGTGCCGAGCGCTTCGCGGGCGGCATGGCGCAGCAGGCCCTCGGTGAAGTTCATCAGGCTGCGGTAGTCCGCGTAGGCCTCGTAGAACTCCATCATCGTGAATTCGGGGTTGTGGCGCGGGCTCAGGCCCTCGTTGCGGAAGTTGCGGTTGACCTCGAAGACCTTCTCGAAGCCGCCGACCACCAGCCGCTTCAGATACAGCTCCGGCGCGATGCGCAGGAACAGCTCCATGTCGAGCGCGTTGTGGTGGGTGGTGAAGGGCTTGGCCGCGGCGCCGCCGGGAATCGGATGCATCATCGGCGTCTCGACCTCGAGGAAGCCGTGCTCGACCATGTAGTTGCGGATCGATTGCACCAGCCGGCTGCGGGCGACGAAGGTGAAGCGCGATTCCTCGTTCATGATCAGGTCGAGGTAGCGCTGGCGGTACTTGGTCTCCTGGTCCGACAGGCCGTGGAACTTCTCCGGCAGCGGGCGCAGGCTCTTGGTCAGCAGCCGGGCCTCGGAGCAATTGACGGTCAGCTCGCCGGTCTTGGTCTTGAACAGCGTGCCGACCGCGCCGACGATGTCGCCCAGATCCCAGTGCTTGAGCGCTTCGAGGGTCGCCTCGCCGGCGTCGTTCTTCGAGACGTAGAGCTGGATGCGGCCGGACAGATCCTGGATGGTCAGGAAGGCGGCCTTGCCCATCACTCGCTTCAGCATCACGCGGCCGGCCACCTTGACCTCGACCGGCAGGGCTTCGAGGTCTTCGCGCGATTTCTCGCCGTACAGCTCGTCGAGCTTGCCGGCGGTGTTCTCGCGCGCGAAGTCGTTGGGATAGGCCTTGCCGCTCTCGCGCCATTGGGCCAGCTTGGCCCGGCGCTCGGCGATCAACTGGTTTTCGTCCTGGCTCGGGGTGTCGGTCTGCTCAGACATGGTTCGCTCTGGGTTCTTCGTTGGCGGCGCGGGCGGGCCCGCTGGGCGGAAAAGAGCGAAATTCTGACACAAGCGGGGCATCCGCGTCCCGGCCCGCGCGTGCGCCACCCGTCCGGGCGCTTCAGTCGAAGACCGAGTCCGCCTCGGCCTGCTTCGCCGCGGCGGCGTTCTCGTGTCCGGCCGCCAGCAGGCCGCGCGCCACCAGCTCGCCGTAGTCGCGGCTCTGGTTGCGGCCGTGCCCCTTCGAGAAGTACAGCGCCTCGTCTGCCCGTCCGAGCAACTCGGCCGGCGGCCGGGACGGGTCGATGCGGGTGTAGCCGATCGAGCAGGTCACCCGGCCGAGCTGCGGGAAGGTGTATTGTTCGACCGCTCGGCGGAAGCGGTCGAAGATGCCGCCGACGGCCTCGTCGGCGGCGTGGTGGATCATCGCCACGAACTCCTCGCCGCCGAAGCGGAACAGCTTGTCGCTGGCGCGGAAGTTGTGCCGCATCAGTTCGGCGATGCGCAGCAGCACCTCGTCGCCGAACAGGTGCCCGTAGCCGTCGTTGATGCGTTTGAAATGGTCGATGTCGATCACGCCGAGCCAGCATGGCCGGGACAGCTCGCTTGGAGTCATCGGCTTCCGCTGCTCGTTCTGGGCGCGGGCCGCCTGGTCGATCAACTGGTCGAAATTCTCTTCGAAGGTCTTGCGGTTGAGGAGGTGGGTCAGCGTATCGAGATTGGCGTATTCCCATTGTTCCTGCTGGTGCTGGAAGCAGCGCAGGAACAGCGAGGCGGCCGCCAGATCGTCCGCCGCGGGGTGCTGTGGGCAATGCAGTTCGAGCAACCAGCGGGCGCCGTGCTGCGGACCGATCGCGAACGCCACGATCCAGTCTTCGTAGTCGCGCTCGACGACGCAGCCGCTGTCGGAGCGGTAGCAATCCTGCAGCAGCGGCGCCGGATCGAATCGCGGCAGCGGCGTATCGCCGCCGATCCAGTGCTCCGCGCCGGAGAGGCTCCAGCCGAGCGGGTGCACCTGCAGTCCGTCGCGTTCGGCCGAGACCTTGTAGAGCAGCGCGCGGCGGCCGCACAGGAATCGCAGTACGGTACCGCTGGCGGTACGGTAGGCGTCCTCGAGACTGCGCAGGCGACCGAGGACCTCGGCGCCGGCGAGCAGGTTCAGCAACTCGGCATGATTTGACACGGCTGTGGCTTCGCCATGGAAGTCCCGTGCATATCGGCGCCAGGCGAGCGAACTTGAACCTTGCGCCGGCGCACGCCGCATTCTCGAATGCATTCACGAGTGGAGGCCGATTCGGGCGCCCCCGGCCGGCGCCAGCCGGCCTCGCAGGAGCGGCAGACACGGTTGCATCGTTCGGGCGATGGCTGCTGCGCGCTGCCGGCCGTCGTCAGCCCTGTTCGCGCAGCATCACGCCGATCGGCGGCGCCCAGGCCTGTGCCGGCGGCTTCTTGCGCGTCACCAGCGTCAGCTGGGCCGGCTCGAAGACGTTGGCGTTGTGGGTCACCGGCGTTGTGATCAGGTACTGGGCGCGGGTCGCGCGCAGGAAGCTGCCGACCCGGTCGATATTGGCGACGTCCAGGTGGGCGAACGGTTCGTCGATGAAGACGAAGCCGCCCGGCCGGGCGTCGTCCATCAGCAGCGCGATCAGCAGGATCAGCGATTTCATCACCTGCTGGCCGCCGGAGGCTTCGCCGTCGTTCAGCCCGACCGCGCCCTTGCGGTCGAAGTCGAAGCGCACGTCGAGGCCGGCCTGGGAGACCGACAGGTCGTCGTTGTCCAGCACCGGCGTGCTGCACTCGACGCCGACGTGCGCCAGCTCGCCGAGCGCGCGCAGGTTCTTGCCGTACTGGCGCACGGTGGCGCGCAGCTTGGCGATGTAGGCGGCGCGGGCCTCGTCGGTGTGGCGGCGGGCGGTGGCGCAGTAGCCCTGGCGCTGCTGGTAGTCCCGCTCGCGCTGGTCCACTTCCGCACGCAGCCGCTCGGACAGCGTCATCACCGCCGGATCGGTGATCCATTCGCCTTCCGCCAGCCGGCCCTGCAGGCGCTGCAGCTCGCGCCGCGCGCCGGCGGCGCCGTCGTAGCGCTCGGCCAGCAGCGTGTTGGCTTCCTCGTCCAGCCACTCGGCGGCCATGCCGCGGCGCCGGCGGCGCAGCGCCAGCAGGCGCTCGGCCTGGCTGCGGCGGCGCGGCCCGTTGTCGCGCGCGATCATGGCGATGCGCTGCTCGAGCGCCTGCCGCTCGCGCTTGCGGCGGTCCAGCTCGATGTCGATGCCGCGCAGCTTCTCGGCCGCCTCGTCGAGCCGGCCGCGGGCCTCGGCGCGGCCGGCGATGGCTGCCGTCAGCGCCGCTCGGGCCTCGCCCTGGGCCGCCTCGGCGGCGGCGTAGCGCTCGGCATTGGCGGCCAGCAACTGGGCCGACTGCAGGCCGAGCAGGCGCTGGCGCAGGGCGGCGAGCTGCTGTTGTGCCGCGTCGAGCTGCGGCCGCAGCGCCTTCAGTTGGCCGTCCAGCGCCGCCACGTCCTGCTCGAGCGCCTCGATGCGGGCCTGGCGCGCCAGCTCGCCGAAATGGAAGTCGCGCGGCCGGCCCAGATGGCGGGCGCCGCGGCGCTCGCGGTGGTAACCGTCGCGGGTCAGCCATTCCTGCTCGGGCGGCAGGTCGCGCGCCGCCTCCACGTCTTCGACGCGGCGAATGCGGTTCAACAGATCCACCAGCCAGCGCGGCACCGGCGCCGTGAAGCGCACCACCTCGGCCAGGCTGCCGGCGCGGGCCGGTGCGGCCGCCTCGCGCTCGGGAACCACGAAATGGCGGAAGCGCTCGCGCTCGCCGAGCGCCCAGGCGCGGTGGCGGTCGGATTCGCGTTCCAGCAGCAGCACGTGCCGGTAGGGCCGCAGCACCGCCTCCAGGGCGGCCTGCCAGGCCGCTTCGGTGACCTCGACGGTCTCGGCCAGTGCCAGGTGGCCGATGCCTTGCTCGCCGAGCACCTGGCGGAAGCGGCCGACCTCGGGGTCGCCCGGCGGGCCGCTGCGGCTGCGGGCGGCACGCAGCTCCTCCGTGCGCGCCTCGAACTCGGCCAGCAGCGTGCGCTCCTCGCCGCGCAGCGCGGCCAGCGCCGCTTCGGCCTGCTCGTGCTGCTGCTCCAGCGCGACGGCATCCTGGCCGTGCTCGGCGGCGACGCGCTGGCGCAGCGCGTCGCGCTCCTCGAGCGTCTTTTCGATGTCGCGCAGCCGGTCGTGGGCTTCCAGGTGGGTTTGGTCGGCGGCCTGGTCGGTGCTGCGCAGGCGACGGCGTTCGGCCTCGCCCTCGTCGTGCTCGCGCACGACCCGGGCGATCGCCTCCTGCTGCCCGCGCAGCTCGGCCTGGCGTTCGAGGCGTTCGCGATCCAGCGCGGCCAGCTCGACGCGCTCGGCGCGGCTAGTGCGCAGCAGCTCGGCCGCTTCGAGCCGCGGCACGATCGCGTCCCGCAGCGCACCGATCTCGTCGTGCAACCGCTTCCACTCCAGGTAGCGGTCCGCCTCCAGCCGCTTGGCCTCGGCCTGGGCGGCCAACCGCGCCAGATCGAGCCCCAGCTCGCCGAGCTCGCGCTCGGCGTTGCGCTGCTCCTCGCGCGCGGCATCGTAGTTGTCCAGCACCTCCTTGTCGCCGAAGACGTCGAACACCAGCTCCAGCAGCGCCTTCGGCGAGTATTCGCAGAGCTTGTCGGTGTCGCCCTGTTCGAGCGACAAGACCTTGGCGATGGCCGGCGTCAGGCCGCCCCAGGCGAGGCGGTTCTGGTAGTCGCGCAGACCGGCCCAGTCGGTGCCGTCCTCCAGCGCCTCGATCGCCACGTCGCCGTCCAGGATGGCGTAGTCGCGGGTCCAGTCGCCGCCGGCCTTGCGGATCCGGCACACCAGCGTGACCTCGTCGCGCAGGCACGGAAAGAACGGCCGCCGGCCCGACAGGCCGGGCTGGTTGGCCACCACCGCGCGGATCCAGGCGAAGCTGCGCTCGGCGCGCC
>JBNLET010000212.1:0-26606 GCA_050305135.1 Rhodocyclaceae bacterium
ATCGACGGCCTCGACATCCGGCGCTTCCGCCGCGACAGCCTGCGCAGCCAGATCGGCATCGTGCTGCAGGACAACCTGCTGTTCGGCGTCTCGGTGCGCGAGACCATCGCCTACGGCTGCCCGGACGCCGACGATGCCCAGATCGAGGCAGCGGCGCGGGCGGCGCGGGCGCACGAATTCATCGTCGATCTGCCCGACGGCTACGGCAGCGAACTCGGCGAGCGCGGCGCCACGCTGTCCGGCGGCCAGCGCCAGCGCATCTGCCTGGCCCGCGCGCTGGTCAAGCAGCCGGCGATCCTGGTGATGGACGAGCCGACTTCGGCGGTGGACGCCGTCTCGGCCCGGCTGATCAACGAATCGGTGGCCCGCGTGCACGCCGGCCGCACGCTGCTGGTGATCGCCCACGACTACGCCGACATGAGCGATTTCGACCGCATCCTGGTGCTGCAGGACGGGCGGCTGGTGGAATCCGGCCGCCACGACAAACTGATGGAGGCCAAAGGCGCCTACCTGGCGCTGGTGGAACGCCGTGCCTGACGACACTCCCGACCCCCGCGCGGGCTGCCGGCCCGTGCTGCTCTTCTATTGCCAGCACTCGCTCGGCATCGGCCACCTGACGCGCAGCTTCGCGCTGGCCGGCGCATTGCGCGAGCGCTTTCGCGTCGTCTTCCTGAACGGCGGCCCGATCCCGGCCGGCGTGCCGCTACCGGACGGGATCGAAATGATCGATCTGCCGCCGCTCGGCATGGACGACGGCCACACGCTGATCAGCCGCAGCGCCGAGCACAGCGTCGCGGCGGCGCGGGCGCGCCGCCTGGAGATGATCCTCGACGCGGTGCGCGCCTGGGCGCCGGCGGTGTTGCTGGTCGAGCTGTTTCCGTTCGGGCGCAAGAAATTCGCCGGCGAGATCCTGCCGATGATCCGCGCCGCCCGCCGGCAGGCCGAGCCGGCGCGGGTGGTGTGCAGCCTGCGCGACATCCTGGTGGACGCGCGGCGCGACCAGCAGCACCACGACGACCGTGCGCGCTGGCTGGCCGACCGCTACTTCGACGCCATCCTGGTCCATTCCGACCCGCATTTCGCCCGCATCGAGGAGAGCTTCCGTCCCCGCCGGCCGCTCGCCACGCCGCTCCACTACACCGGCTACGTGGTGCCGCAGCGCGCCGGCGACGAGCCGGTCGCGCGCGGCGACGCGATCCTGGTCTCGGCCGGCGGCGGCATCGTCGGTTTTCCGCTGTTCTGCGCGGCGCTCGAGGCGCAGGGGCATCTGTGGCCGGAACTGGGCCTGCCGATGTGCATCGTCGCCGGCCCCTTCCTGCCCGAGGCCGAGTGGATCGACCTGCAGCGGGCGGCGGCGGCCGTGCCCGGCGTCGAACTGGTGCGCCACGTGCCGGACATGGTCGCCGAAATGCGGCGCGCACGGCTGTCGATCAGCCAGTGCGGCTACAATACTGCGCTCGACATCCTGCTCGCAGGCGTCCCGGCGCTGCTGGTACCCTATGCCGCCGACGGCGAGAACGAGCAGAGCCGGCGCGCCGATGCGCTCGCCGCGCTGGGCGCGGTGCGGCGGCTGGCACAGTCCCCGCCGCAGCCGGCCGACCTGGCCCGCGCGATGATCGACGCCCTGTCATTCACGCCGCTGTCGGCTGCGCTGTCGCTGGACGGCGCCCGCCGCTCGGCCGAACTGCTGTCGCACTTGGCGGGCGAGCAGCCGATCGAAGGACGCCTTGCTTATGCATGACTGGTGCGAAACCATCCTGATGACGCTGGACCGGCGTCGGCTGCCGGTCACGGTGTTCTTTCGCGACGACGACGCCGGCTGGGAAGACGCGCGCCTGTTCGCGCTGCTCGACCGCTTCGAACGCCACCGTACACCGATCGACCTGGCAGTGATTCCGGCCGCGCTGACGCCGGCGCTGGCGCGCGAGCTGCTGCATCGGATGAGCCGCTCGTCGGCCGCGCTCGGCGTGCACCAGCACGGCTTCGCCCACGTCAACCACGAGACCGAGGGCCGCAAGTGCGAATTCGGTCCGTCTCGCGACGCGCGCGCGCAGCGGCACAGCATCGAAGCCGGCCACGCCTTGCTGACGGCCTCGTTCGGCACGCTGGCCGACCGCATCTTCACGCCGCCGTGGAATCGCTGCACCGACGACACCGCCACGATCCTGTGCGAGCTGGGTTTCCTCGCGCTGTCGCGCGACGTCGGCGCGACGGCGCTGCAAGCGGCGCCGATCGCCGAACTGCCGGTGGCGGTGGACTGGTGCAAGCTGCGCCGGCCGGGCAGCTCCGCCACCGCGCTGGCCGAACGCATCGCCACCGCACTGGCCGGTTGCGACCCCTGCGGCATCATGCTGCATCATGGCGTGATGGACGCGGCCGACCTGAACATCCTCGATACGCTGCTGCCGCTGTTGCGCGACCATCCGATGAGCCATTGCGTGCCGATGGCGAAGCTGCTGGCGACGGCCGCGGTACCGAAACAATCCGGTTGCATGGCGCAATGACGCCACGCGCGACGGCCGGGCCGATCGTCCTGGCGGTGGCGCTTGCCTGCCTGCCGGACGGCGCGATCGCCCAGAGCGGGCCGACATCGACCGAGGCGGGCCGCCCGGCCCGCACCACGACCACCGAGCTGGCACGCCGCCCCGACGAGCGACGGGCGAGCGCCGGTCACGAGATCACGCTGTTCGGTCTGCCGATGCGGGTCGGCGGCGAGTGGGAGCTCCGCCACGGCAATCGATTCAACTACGACTTCGACCGCGACGAGGGGCGTGACCGCGGCTCGCTCGATCAGGAACTGAAGCTCGAGGCGACCGCCCCGCTCGGCGGCGACAGCACGCTGTTCCTGCAGTTGATCGGCACGAGCAGGATCGAAACGCTGCGCGAGAACGGCCCGCTGCAGAGTGCCGGCGCACTCGAGCGGGGCCAGATGTGGCTGTTCACGCCGAGCCCCGGCGGCCTGCCGCTCGACCTGCAGTTCGGCCGCCTGAGCCTGGTCGAGAAGCGCAGCTGGTGGTGGGACGAGGATCTCGATGCCGCAAGGGTGTTCTTCGGCGGCGACGACTGGGTCGTCACCGCCGGCGTGGCCGAGCAACTGCTGCCGCTGTCCACCGCCGAGCGCGGCGTCGTCGATGCCGAGGCCGACGGCCTGAGGCGCTGGTTCGGCCACGCCGCCTGGAGCTGGCGCAAGCGCCACGCGCTGGAAGCCTACTGGATGGCCAGCCGCGACCACTCGGGCCGGCCGGCGGCGGGCGAGACGCTGCACGAACGCCGCGCCGACGAACTGGATGCCGACCTGAATTGGTTCGGCCTGCGGGCCGCCGGCGAGGAAAAGACCGACGCCGGCCATCGCCTCGGCTACTGGCTCGACCTGGCCCGCGTCGGCGGCAGCGAACAGCGCACCGATTTCGACGACGGCGACGGCAATCGGGTGGTGGCCGGCGCCAGCCGGCGGCAGCGCGTCGCCGGGCATGCCTGGGACCTCGGCGCCCGCTGGTCGGGCCCTGGGCCGAGCCGGCCGACCTTGTGGGCCGGCTGGGCGGTCGGCTCGGGCGATGACGACCGCAGCGACGGCACCGATCACGCGTTCCGCCAGACCGGCCTGGAGGAAAACAAGGGCCGCTTCGGCGGTGTCAAGCGCTTCCGCTACTACGGCGAGCTGATGCGGCCGACGCTGTCGAACCTGGATGTCCGTTCGCTCGGCGGCAGCCTGCGCTTCTGGCGAAAGAGCTCGGTGGACCTGGTGCTGCACGACTACCGCCAGCGCCGGGCCAGCGACACGCTGGCCGACAGCCGGCTGACGGCCGACCCCGCCGGACAGAGCCGCGCGCTGGGTCAGGAAGCGGACCTCTTCGTGGCCTTCCGCGAGTCGCCCAGCACCGAGGTCGTGATCAGCCTGGCCAGCTTCCGCGCCGGCTCCGCCTTCGGCGAGCACGGCGGCGAACGGGCCTGGTTCGCCGAGCTCGGCGTGACGATCAACTTCTGACGACGCTCAGGCGGCGGGCAGGAACAACCGCACCTCGGTACCGCTGCCCACCTGGCTGTCCACCTCCAGGCGGCCGCCGTAGCGCTCGATGATGCGGCGCACCTGCGACAGGCCGACGCCGAGGCCGCGCGACTTGGTGGTGTAGAACGGCTTGCCGATCTGCTTCAGTTGCTCGGGGCTCATGCCCGGGCCGTCGTCGCCGACCGCCAGCATCACCTCGCTGCCGTCCTGCGATCCGATCGTGCGCAGCGTCAGGCGGCCGTCGCGGTTGATCGCCTCGACCGCATTGGCCACCAGGCTGTGCAGCACCTGGCCCAGCAGCAAGGCATCGCCCCGCACCGCCGGCAAGCGCCCGCCGGATTCGACGCGGCACTCGATGTTGCGCTTCTCCAGGTCGCGGCCGAAGTCCTCGACGCAGCGTTCGACGATCGGCACCAGCGCCACCGGTCGGGGTTCCTCTTCGAGCGGACGCGAGAACGACAGCAGTTCGCGCACCCAGGCCTCCAGCCGATCGGACTCCGAGACGATGTCGCCGCCGGCCTCGCGCGCCACGTCCAGGTCCGCCACCTGGATCAGTTCGGCGGAGCTTCTGATCGAAGCCAGCGGGTTGCGAATGCCGTGCGCCACCGCCGAGCTCATCTCGCCGATCACGGCCAGCGTTTCGGAATCGATCAGGCGTTGCTCCTGGGCCCGCACCAGCTTGTCCGCCCGCCGCACCAGCCAGGCCAGCGCCAGGTACAGGAAGCCGCCGGCCAGCGCCGCACCGAGCGCGATGTAGGTACGCATGCGCTTCAGGGCATGGAAGAGCGGCTGCGGGTTCTTGTAGAACTCGACCGCGCCGACCACCTCGCCGCCGACCGGGTCACGCACCGGCACGTAGATCTCGACGAACAGGTCGGCCCGCTTCTCGAGGTCGCGGTGCTCGGCCTTGCCGTGGTCGGTGTGCTCGTCCGGATGCACCACCAGCCGGCCGGCCAGCGCCTCCTCCAGCTCTTCGTTGACGCCGAAGGAGCGGCCTTCCAGTTCGCGGTCGCTGGACCAGATGATGCGGCGCTTGCGGTCATACACGTTGGCCCGCAGCATGTCCTGCATGCGCGCGATGTGCGCCAGCGCCATTTCGAGTTCCAGCGCGTCGTCGGCCTCGCCGCGGGCGAAGTAGGACTGCAGCGAGCGCTCGGTCAACACCAGCGTATGGACGAACTGCTGCGTCAGCGCGCCCTCCTGCTGCATCATCTCGCTGCTGACGAAGCGCGTCATGGCCCAGCCGGCCAGCGCAGAGATGGTCGCGATCGATACCAGGCCGACGATCGCGAACCAGCGGTTGAGATTGAACGATCTGACGAATGGGGCTCTCGCCCTGGGCGTGGCCATGTTTGCCCTCCATTTGGGCGGCGCGCGGCCGGATCAGCCGGAACGATACACCGGCCGCGCGCGACGCGCTCAACCGGGCGGTGCGCCGAACAGATGCCGGAACACCTTTTCTCCCATCGCGCCCCGCTTCATGCTGCGGGCGAACGAGTGCGGCGAGCGGGCCAGCACATCGAAGCTGGCCGGTGGGGCCAGGCCGCGCGACTCGGCCGCCTCGTTCACCGCGGCGACCCAGTTCATGCCCCGCTCGAGCCGGGTCTCGCCCTGTAGTCTGGAAACCTTCGACGAGGCGCGCAAGGCGGAGTCGGCTCGCACGTCGCGCTCGCCCACCAGGACCAGCGCCGGCAGGTGCAGGAAGGCCTCGGCGTCGAAGCCGCCCAGGCCGAGCCTGCGGTTTTGCTTCAAGCCGTAGGGGAAGCGATGCTGCAGGTCCGGAAAGGTGTACCAGCCGGCCGCACCCAGCGCATAGCGCGCCACCCGCTGCGGCCACCGCATTGCGAAACGATGCACGAACTGGGCACCGCCGGAATAGCCGAACAGGTACAGCCGTTGCGCATCGGCGCCGCTCAGGGCGGCCAGTTCGTCGGCCGCCTGCCGCAGCAGCTCGTCCGGCTGCCGGCCGGCGGCATCGGGCAGCAGGCGCTGGTAGCCCGGGAAGCGCTCGCGCGGGAAGCGCGGCGCCAGCAGCACGACGCCATAGCGGTCGGCCAGCGGTATCAGCATCCGCATGTGTTCGCGCGCATTGCGCGAGATGCCGTGCACGCTGACCAGTATCGGCGCGCCGGGGGGAGCGCTGGCGGGCCGGTAGGCCAGGTAGCGGAAACGCCGGTCGGACGCCAGACGCAGCCGGTGGATGTCGCCGGCAGGCAGCCGCGCATGGCACGACACGTCGGCGACGGAGATTGCGACCGCGGGGCCATCGTCGGCCAGGACCCCCATCCCGCCGGCCATCAAGCCGGTTCCGACGAGCCCCGCGATCGCAACCGAAAACCGGTTGGCCTGCATGGCCTGCTCGCTCATGCTGCACTCTCCTCCAGTTCGCGCACGCCGCGGCGGAACAGCTGCCGCGTGCGGCTGACCCTGCCCATTAGTTCCTGCGGCGTGCCGCGCTCGACCAGGCATCCCCGGTCCAGGTACCAGACCTCGTCGGCCTGCATCACGCGCGTCAGCTGGTGGGTCACCATCAGTACCGTCCCCTTGTAGCCGTCCAGCATCTCGTTCAGCCGGGTCGCGGACAGCGGATCGAGATTCGCGTCCGCCTCGTCCAGCAGCAACAGCCCCGGGCGACCCAGCATGGCGCGGGCCCAGGCGATGCGCTGGCGCTGACCGTAGGACAGGTTGCCGCCCCCTTCCGAGACCCGCGTCAGCGCACCCTGCGGCAGCGAGGTCAACAACTCGTCGACACCGCACATGGCCTCGACCCGCGCCCGCTCCTGGGCATTGGCGCGCGGCTTGCGATAAGCCAGGTTGCGATCGATCGAGCCGCGCAGCAGCGGCAGATCGGGCGTCACGACGCCAAGCCGGGCGCGCAGTTCCGACAGCGGGTAGGCCTGCACGGCATGCCCTTCGAGCCGGACTTCGCCGGCGTCGGTATCGACCAGCCGGGCCACCAGGCCCAGTACCGTGGACTTGCCGGAGCCGTTCGGGCCGACGATGGCGATCTTGCGGCCGGCCTCGACGCGGGCGCTGAATTCGCGCAGCGCATCGCCGACCGTGGCCCCCTCGAAGCACACCTCGATCGGCTTGCCGCGGCCCGGCAAAGCCGGCGGCGCATCGGCGCCGTGCCGCGTCGCGAGTTTCGGCGCCGACAGGAACTCCTCGATCTTGCCGAGCGAGACCTGGGCACTGCGCCAATAGCCCAGCACCTGGCCCAGGTCGCGGAAGGCCGGCGCGATCAGGCCGACCACGGCCAGCGAACCGACCACGTCGGCCAGTTCGATCATGCCGCGGCCGACCTCCACCGCGCCGGCGAACAGCACCAGCGCCGAGGCCAGCGCACCGCCGAATTCCGCCGCCGAACGCAGCAGCGAAACGCCGCGCATCTGGTCCACCATCGCATGTGCCAGCGCATCGGACTGGCGGCCGAGGCGGCGCTTCTCGCGCCCCACCTGGTCGAACACCTGGACCACCGCGATGGCCGCGATGCGGTCATTGACGTCGGCCGCCAGGCGCGCCTGGCGACGGCGCGCCTCGCGCACCACCGGTTCGACCCGCATCGTCAGCCAGGCCAGCGCGACGCCGGACAGCGCGAAGCCGAGGATCGCCGCCAGCGACACCCAGGGATCCATCACCGCCAGCGCGATCAGCGCCAGCCCGGCGCACACCGCGCCGACCGCCAGCCGCGGCAGCCCCAGGCTGACCCAGCGGCGCACGCCTTTCACGTCGCCCATGAAACGCAGCAGCGTGCCGCCCCGGCTGCGGCTCTGCAGCCTGCGCGGCGACTGGCCGGCCAGCGCATCGAACAGGCCGAGCCGCAACTCGGCCGCATAGTGCTGGCCCATGCGCTCGGCCTGCACGCGCTCGACCGTGCGCAGCCAGGCCAGCGCGGCGCCGGCGGCCACCAGCGCGGCGATCAGCCAGGCCGCCGTGCTGGCCACGTCCCGCCCCTTCACCGCGTGGTCGAAGAAGGCGTGCACCAGCCAGGCGCTGGCCAACGTCATCGCGGCCTGCGCGACGCCGATGGCGATCAGCCGCCCGAGCATGCTGCGGCGCGGGCCGCTGAGCAGTTGCGGCGCGCTGGCCGACATCACTGCGCTCCACCGACCTGCAGCAGGGCCTGGCGCTCGCTGTAGCCGATCTTGCCGACGATGGCCGGGCTGGACAGGTCGTCCAGGCCCAGCACCGGCAGGCCGGTCACCACCGAGGCTTCCTGGATGGCCAGCGGCGAAGCGGTCAGCAGGCCGGAGGCCGCCCGCACCGGCAGGCCCAGCGAACGCAGCCACTGCACGCCGCCGGCCGAGCCCATCGCGTCGCCGGCCGCGAACACGACCGCATCGACTGCGTCGGCGAACTCGGGCGACTTGACCAGTTCGGCGGTTTCGCGCTGGAACAGGCCGTCGGCCACCTCGAACACGACGACGTCGACCCCGGAAGCACCGAGATAGCCGATCAGCGTGTCCATCACCCGGACCACCTCTTCGTTGCGGGCCAGATAGGTCGAGGCCAGTCCGGCGTCGGTGAAGTCGAGCACGGTCTCGGCGCCGGCGTCGTTCATGCTCCAGACGTCTCCGCCCGATCCGGTGCCGGTCACCTTGCAGGCGCCGACGCGCAGCCCGGCGGCCCGCAGACCGCGGATGATCTGCGCCGCGGTTTCTGTCTTGCCTGCGTTCATCGAGGTGCCGAGCACCGAGACTACGAACGGGCAGGCGGTGTGCGGGGCCGGCTCGGGCAACGCGAAATCGGCCAGGTTGATGGGCTTGCCGTGGCGGTCGCCGAGCAGGCCGAGCGGCTGCACGATGGTGGCGCCCTTCATGCGGCCGTGCTTGCTGATCACTTTGGAAGCGATGCCACCGGCCGCCACCATGTTGCAGCGGTCCAGGTCTTCGGGCACCTCGGACTCGAACTGGTCCGGCGCGTAGCGGTTGCCATAGGCCAGCACGATCTCGTCGCCCGGATAGAGTTTCGCGCGGCGGCCGGTGACCAGTTCCAGGTGACGGTGCTGGCCGAGCTTTTCGACACGGCACAGCACCAGGTCGCCGGCATGGGGCTTGCGATCCCCGCCGAGCAGGGTGGCGAACGCGCTGCGCGGGACGCGGCGAGTTACGAACGGGGTCTTGAGGCTGTCCACACGCTTGGCATTCAGCAGGCTGATATCCGACTTGTTCATTTTGTCTCTCCTGGTCTCTTGGGCATCTCGTACTGGCCGCCGAACCGTTTCGGCGCCGCCTGGCCTAGGTAGAGCATGTACTGTGCCATGGGAGTGGGAAAATTTACCACTCTTTATATTTCAATAAGTTATTGAGATTTTTCCGGTTTTCACCGAAGCCTGGTGCGAAGCTGCTGGGGGAAATGCCCAACTAGTTGGGGGATTTTTTCCCCCACCATTCCCCAACTGCGCGGCCCCAAGCTTCCGGACGAGGGCCGCCGGCGAGCGCCGCGCGCGCTCGCCGCGCTGGCGGACGGGGGCTCGAAGCGGGCGGCGGCCGGGCCGCAGCGGCGCGCGGTCCGCCGCTTCAGGCGGGCGGGTTCAGCTCGGCCAGACGCTCCGGTGCGACCCGCATGCGGTGGATCGAAAAACGTCGCAGATAGCTCACCGGGTCGCCGGGCGAGAAGGTTTCGCCGTCGAAGAAGCGGTCCGGCCCCATCGCGATCGGCTGCGGCGACGCGGCCAGCATCCACGGCCCGTCGTGCACGCCTTCGTCCTTGTAGTCCGCCTCGGGTGCGGCAATGCCCAGTTCGGCCGCCGCCGCGCGGTAGATGTCGGGACGGTAGACGGCCTCGGCCACGGCGCGGAAATCGATCGGCTCAGCGATCTGACCCCAGCGCACCATCTGGGTCAGGAACCACATGGCGTGCGAGCGCCACGGAAAATTCGCCGCGTAGCGATGGTAGACGTTGAAGTCGGGCATGCTGACCGGCGCTTCGTGGCGGCTGTAGCGCCAGGTGCCGGTCATCGAGTTGGCGACCACCTCGAGCGGCGCATTGACGTAGTCCTTGCCGGCGATGATGCGCACCACCTCCTCCCGGTTGCCCGGCGCATCGATCCACCGGGCGGCTTCGATCAGCGCCCGCAGCGCGGCGCGATGGGCATTCGGGTGGGTCTCGGCCCATTCGCGATGGACGCCGAACACCTTCTCCGGCTTGTTGTTCCAGATCTCGTAGCTGGTGATCAGGCTGCGCCCGATGCCGATCGCTACGGCGCGCTGGTTCCACGGTTCGCCGACGCAATAGCCGACGATCTGGCGCTGCTGCAGCGCCACCACCATCTGCGAAGGCGGCACCACCACCAGTTGCACGTCGCGATCCGGATCGATGCCGGCCGAGGCCATCCAGTAGCGCAATTCGTAATTGTGGTTGGAGACCGGGAAGACGATGGCGAAGACCATCGGCTCGCGGCCCGCCCTGCGATCCTCGTCGATGACCCGCTTCAGCGCGCGGGCGGAAACGGGGCGGCAGGCCATGGCTTCCGGATCGAGCGCCAGCATGCGCTGGTAGAGATCCTCCGACACCGTGATCGCATTGCCGTTCAGATCCAGGCTGCAGGCGGTCAGCATCGGCCGCGGCGGCGCCCCGACGCCGAGCGACGAGGCCAGCGGCATGCCTGCCAGCACCTGGGCACCGTCCAGCACGCCGAGCGCCAGCTTGTCGCGTATCGCCGACCAGGAGGCCTCGCGCGACAGCGAGACGCGCAGGCCGTGGCGGGCGAAGAAGCCCTTGTGCGCGGCGACGACGATCGGCGCACAATCCGTCAGCGCGACGATGCCGAGCCTGAGCTCGCTCTTTTCCAGGAAGGCGGGGCCGGAACCGACGATCATCGCGAGCCCTCCATCCGCTCGGCATGGACGCGGCCGCAGTTTCGCCCGCCGGCCGGGCCGGCACCGCATCTGCCGATGCGTCCGGGGCCGCCGCGCTTGCGATGTCGCATCGGCGTCAAAAAAGGAAGGCGTTCATCGCACCACGGCAAGGCCGCGAACGATGGACGCCTTTGTCCAAATACTACCAACTGATCGCAATACAGACCAACGCTGATCTGCACGCCGCAAAATAAGCGAGTTGCGTGCCAAGCGGGCCCTGCAGCGCCGGAGGCCGGCTGTGAGCGGCGAAGGCGGCGAATCCTGCCGGACGACGCACTACTGCGGTGCAACACGCACAGCTTCGGGGCGACCGCAGCGCCGCCCGCGCACCGGCGTGGGCCGGCGTCGCGGCGAGGCGGCAGCGTGGCGCGCGCCCGGGGCGGACGATGTGTCATGGCACGGACCTCACAACAGCAGGTGGGCCGCGTCGATGACCTCCTGGGCCACCTCGGCGATCCGCCGCCCGCGCTCCATGGCGGTCTTGCGCAGCAGGTGGTAGGCCGCCTCCTCGTCCAGGTCGCGGGCCTTCATCAGCAGGCCCTTGGCGCGCTCGACCGTGACACGTTCGGCCAGCTTGCGTGACGCATCGTCGCGTTCCCGGCGCAACTCCTGGTATTCCTCGAAGCGCGCCATCGCCACCTTGATCAGCGGCTCGATACGGCCCGGCGTCAGGCCGTCCACCACGTAGGCGGAGACGCCGGCCTTCAGTGCGGCACGGATCGATTCGCCGGCCTCGTCCTTCGAGAACAGGATCACCGGCCGCGGCAGCGCCCGGTTCATCTCGGCCAGGTGCTCCAGCGTATCGCGGGTCGGCGAATCGGTCTGGATCAGGATCACGTCGGGCCGGATCTGATCGACCCGCTTGCTCAGCTCGAAGGCGTTCGGCAGCGTCGCCGCCACCTGATGGCCGACCATCGCCAGACCGGCGCAGATCTCGCTCGCTCGCTCCACCGATTCATCGACCACCAGCACACGAAGCATCGTTGCACTCCAAAGGACCAGCACGATGCGTAGCAGGCCGCGTGCCAGAATTCGTGCTGTAAGGTGCGGCAGGCCCACCAAGTCTCACTGGAAGGACATCGACCGGAGCCCTTGATGCACGCCACGCTTCCGCTGCTCGTCAGCACCCGCTTCCCGGCCATCCGCCGCCGGCGGCTGGAAACCCTGCAGGTCAATCTCGGCTACCGCTGCAACCAGAGTTGCCTGCATTGCCACGTCAATGCCGGGCCGTCGCGCCGCGAGGAGATGAGCGGCGCGAACGTGGACGCCGTGCTGGATTTCCTGGCCGCCAGCCCGCAGGTCGCCACGCTGGACCTGACCGGCGGCGCGCCGGAGCTGAATCCGCACTTCCGCCGCCTGGTGGCCGGCGCCCGCCAACTTGGGCGCAAGGTCATGGACCGCTGCAACCTGACGATCCTCGAAGAGCCCGGCCACGAAGACCTGGCCGGCTTTCTCGCCGCGCACCAGGTGGAGGTCGTCGCCTCGCTGCCCTGCTACCTGGAGGACAACGTGGACCGGCAGCGCGGCAAAGGCGTCTTCGCCACCAGCATCCGCGCGCTGCGGCGGCTGAATGCGCTCGGCTACGGCCAGCCGCAGGGCGCTCTGGCGCTGAACCTGGTCTACAACCCGCAGGGCCCCAGCCTGCCGCCGCCGCAGCAGGAACTGCAGGCGGCCTACAAGGCATCCCTCGCCGAGCACTTCGATATCGCCTTCAACCAGTTGTTCACGCTCGCCAACATGCCGATCCAGCGCTTCGGCTCGATGCTGATCTCGAAGGGCGAATTCAACGGCTACCTGCGACTGCTGAAGGACGCCCACCGCGACGAGAACCTGGACGGCGTGATGTGCCGCTCGCTGCTGTCGGTCGATTGGCAGGGTTTCGTCTACGACTGCGATTTCAACCAGCAGCTGGGGCTCGGCATCGCCGCCGCCCCCAACCGCAGGCATCTTTCCGAGCTGACCGCCGAGACGCTGGAGGGACAGGCGATCCGGGTCGCCGAACACTGCTACGGCTGCACCGCCGGCCAGGGCTCGAGCTGCGGCGGCGCGCTCGACTGAGGAGCGATCGATGAGCATCTTCACACCGTGGCAGGGCTTCGCGTTCTGGGGCTTTCTGCTGGCCTTCGGCGCCGTCATGTATGCGGTCTCGCCGCGCGTGCGCTCCGACTCCGGCTTCTTCCTCGGCCACGACGAAGCCGGCCGGCCCGCCTCGCGCTGGGCGCTGATGACGAGCGTCTTCATCAGCTGGATCTTCGCCAAGTCGGTCACCAATGCCGCCAACCTGGGCGCCGCCTACGGCATCGTCGGCGGCCTCGCCTACGCCTGCTACTGGCTGTCGATTCCGTTCGCCGGCTGGATCATCTATCGCTTGCGCCGCCGCGACGGCGCCACCGGCATCGTCCCCTGGCTGATCGGCAAGTACGGCCGGGCCGCCGCGCTGGCGTTCTCGGCGGCGATCCTGGTGCGCCTGTTCAACGAGGTGTGGAGCAATACCGCGGTGGTCGGCGGCTACTACGGCGAATCCGGCTCGCTCGCCTTCGTCGGCGCGGCGCTGCTGTTCACGGCCGCGGTGCTGTTCTACTCGCTGAAGGGAGGCCTGCGCAGCTCGATCTTCACCGACCTGATCCAGGCCGTGGTGTTCGTGCTGTTCCTGCTGCTGGTGCTGGCCTGGATCGTCCCGACCCATGGTCCGCTGCGCCTGCTCGGCGAGGGCGAACTGGCGCTCGACGCCGGTCTCGACCTGCTGCTGGTGGCGCTGCTGCAAGTGCTGTCCTACCCGTTCCACGACCCGGTGCTGACCGATCGCGGCTTCATCACCGACGAGAAGACGATGCTGAAGGCCTTCGTCGTGGCCGGTCTGCTCGGCTTCGTGGCCATCGTCGCGTTCTCCCTGGTCGGCGTGCACGCCAGGCTCGAAGGACTGCAGGGCGGCGGCAACGTGCCGGCGGCGCTGGCGCGCACGCTGGGCGCGGGCGGCTTCTTCGCGATGATCGCGGTGATGGTCTCGTCGGCCGCCTCGACGCTGGACTCGACCTTCGCCTCGCTGTCGAAATCGGTCGCGCGCGAGCTGCCGCTGCTGGCCGGCCGCAGCCCGGCGCCGCGGGCGATGGGGCTCGGCGCCGCGGCGATGATCGCCTTCGCGGTGATCGGCAACCTGCCGATGCTGCTCGGCACCGACATCCTGAAAGCCACCACGATCAGCGGCACGATGGTGATCGGCCTGGCGCCGGTGTTCCTGCTCGCCGGCCGGGTCGATTACTCGCCGCTGTCCTTCCACCTGTCGTTCTGGAGCGGCATGCTGCTCGGCATCCTGCTGGCGATCGGCCAGATCCCGGCCGGCTGGGCGATCGGCGGGGGCAAGTACGGCCTGCTGCTGGGCACCAACCTGTACGGCCTGGCGATCTGCTTCGCCGGCTTCCTGCTGCCACTGCTGCTGCAGCGCCGGCGCCTCGCAGGCGTGGGAGCCGGATGACGGACGCCGGCCGCACCTGCCCGCTGCGCTACCGCCACGGCGCCGGCGCCATCGCCACGGCGCCGGAGCGGCAGGCTGCGGTGCTGTACGTAGTCGGCGGCCTGTACGGCAACCCGGCCGCGCTGGATGCGCTCGACGCCCTGCTGGCACGCGAGCGCGGAGCGGCGACGGTGTGCTTCAACGGCGATTTCCACTGGTTCGACGCGGACGACGCGGGTTTCGCCGCGATCGGCCGGCGCGTGCTGGCACACGACGCGCTGCTGGGCAACGTGGAGGCCGAACTGGGCGCGGCGGACGACGCGGCCGGTTGCGGCTGCGCCTATCCGGAAGCGGTGGACGACGCCACGGTCGAGCGTTCGAACGCCATCCATGCCCGGCTCAAGAGCACCGCGGCGCGCCATCCGGAGCAGCTGGCGCGGCTCGCCGCGCTGCCGATGTTCGCCCGCTACCGAATCGACGAGTGGGTCGTCGGCGTGGTGCACGGCGATGCCGACAGCCTGGCCGGCTGGCGCTTCGGCATCGACGCGCTGGACGACCCCGCCGAGCGGACGTGGCGGGAGCAGGCGTTTCGCGACGCGGCGGTGGACGTCTTCGCCAGCAGCCACACCTGCCTGCCGGCGCTGCGGCTGTTCGGGCCGCGGCATCGGCAGGCAGTGATCAACAACGGTGCCGCCGGCATGCCGAATTTCCACCACCTGCGCTGCGGCGTGGTCAGTCGCATCGCCGCCACGCCGCCGCCCGGCGAACCGCTCTACGGCACCCGCCTGGCGGGCGGCCTGCGGCTCGACGCATTGCCGCTGCATTACGACCAGGCGGACTGGATGACGCGCTTTCTGGCCAACTGGCCGGCCGGCAGCGCGGCCCACGCGTCCTACTTCGATCGCATCCGGCGCGGGCCGCGGCACCAGCTCCGCCACGCCGCTCCGCAAGAATCGCGCAGGCCGACCGCGGACGGCATCAATCGGGCGGCCGCTGCGCCCGGCGGGCGAGGATGAATTCGCCCAGGCGACGGTCGGTATTCATGATGTGGCCGACCAGCCACTGCTGCAGAAAGCGCAGCAGCGAGGCCATGTCGAGCTGCTCGCCGCGGTTCACGCACGCGCGCATCGCTTCGACCCGCTCGGCGAAGGCCTGGTGCTGGGTCAGATGGCTCTGCGCATCGAAGGCGCAGGCCTCCAGGTAGCCGTGGGCCTCCATCAGGCCCCGCTCGGTGTCGAAATGGTAGAGCGTATAGCCGAGCAGGTCGCGCGTGACGCGCTCGGCCATCTCCTCGTCCGCGCCGTGCGGCAGGCTCGCGATGATCTCGTTCAAGGTGCTGACCAGCACCCGATGTTGCCGGTCGATCTCCTCGACGCCGGTCAGCATCGCATCGTTCCATTGGATCGGTGTCGGCATCGTCGTCCCAGCTTCGACCGGCGGCATCGACGGGCGGTCTGCCGTGTCGTTCTGCCTGCGGTCATCGGCGCGATGATACGCCATGGCAAGGGCGGTCCGGCCGTCAGTGCTGCTCACACGCCTCCAGGAAACCGAGCAGTTGCTCGCGCAGCGCGTAGTAGTCCGGATGCTCGAGCAGCCTCTTGCGCGTGCGCGGGCGCGGCAGGTCGATCTCCAGCACCTTGCCGACGCGGGCCTGCGGTCCGTTGGTCATCATCACCACCCGGTCGGCCAGCAGGATCGCCTCGTCCACGTCGTGGGTGACCATCATCGCGGTCAGCTCGCTGCGGCTCCAGACCTCCATCAACACTTCCTGCAGATCCCAGCGGGTGAGCGAATCGAGCATGCCGAACGGCTCGTCGAGCAGCAGCATCTTCGGCGACAGCGCGAACGCCCGCGCGATGCCGACCCGCTGCTTCATGCCGTTGGACAGTTCGGCGGCCTTCTTGTCGGCCGCATCGGCCAGCCCGACCCGGGCCAGGTAGTGCTCGACGATGGCCTTGCGCTCGGACCGCGTGGCATGCGGATAGACCTGCTCGACGCCGAGGCCGACGTTGTCGCGCGCGCTGAGCCAGGGCACCAGGCTCGGCGCCTGGAACACGATGCCGCGATCGGGCCCGGCGGTCGCCACTTCGCGCCCGTCCAGGATGATGCCGCCGGAGCTGACCTCGTTCAGGCCGGCCATCATCGACAGCACCGTCGACTTGCCGCAACCCGAGTGGCCGATCACCGAGATGAACTCGCCCTTGCGGATGTTCAAATCGAAGTCCTGCACGACCGCGACCGGCCCCTTCTTGGTCGGGTACACCTTGCTGACCCGGGAGAACTCCACGTAGCGGGCCGGGTCGGCGGCCTGCGCCAGCACCTCGCCGGGCCGCGCGTGGCGGGCCTGGAATTCGCTGCTGGTGTTCGGCAGCACGCCGGGCAGGGCCAGCACCTGGGCCGAGTCCCCGCCCTGCGCCATGCCCACCCGCATCAGGTGGCGCGTCACCTCCCTGCGGATGCGCTTGAACTCCGGCGAGTGGTTCATGGCGGTGCGATCGCGCGGGCGCGGGATGTCCACCACGAACTCGGGCCCGAGCGTCGCGCCCGGCCCCGGATTCAGCGGGATGATCCGGTCGGCCATGATGATGGCCTCGTCCACGTCGTTGGTGATCAGCACGACGGTCTTCTTTTCCTGCTCCCAGATGCGCAGGATCTCGTCCTGCAGGTTGGCGCGGGTCAGCGCGTCGAGCGCCGACAGCGGCTCGTCGAGCAGCAGGATCTCGGGGCTGGCCGCCAGCGCGCGCGCCACCGAGACCCGCTGCCGCATGCCGCCCGACAGCTCGGCCGGCCGCTTCTCCAGCGCCGGCGTCAGGTTGACCATCTCGACGTACTTCTCGACGCGGGCCGCCCGCTCGGCCCTGGGCAGGCCGGCGAAGACCTGGTCGACCGCCAGCGCGACGTTCTGCCGCACCGTCATCCACGGCATCAGCGAATAGCTCTGGAACACCACGCCGCGTTCAGGTCCCGGCCCGGCCACCGCCTCGCCCTTCAGCCGGATCGCACCGGCATCGGCCTCGATCAGGCCGGCGATCAGCGAGATCAGCGTGGTCTTGCCGCTGCCCGAGAAGCCGACGATGGCGACGAATTCGCCTTCGCGGATCGACAGGTTGATGTCCTTCAGCACCGACGTCAGGTGCGCGCCGCTGCCGTAGCTCTTGGACAGGTTCTCCAGTTGCAGGAAGGGCGTGCCGGCCAGCCGCAGCGGCACCGCGGCGGCACGCTCGGCGACAGGCGGATCCTGCGGGCGGATGTTCAACATTGCAGCTCCCATGTCTCGTCCCTCCTGCTCACTGATTGCCGTCGCCGAAACTCGCCAGCTGCTGCAGCGTGTTCATGATGCGGTCGAGCACGAAGCCGACAAAGCCGATCGTGAACACCGCCACCATGATCCGGCCGAGCGAGTGCGAGCTGCCGTTCTGGAACTCGTCCCAGACGAATTTGCCGAGCCCCGGGTTCTGCGCCAGCATCTCGGCCGCGATCAGCACCATCCAGCCCACCCCGAGCGACAGCCGCAGGCCGGTGAAGATCAGCTTCAGCGAGCTGGGCAGCACGATCTTGCTGACCTTGGTCCACCACGACAGGCGCAGCACCTTGGCGACGTTGATCAAGTCCTCGTCGATCGAGGCCACGCCGACCGCGGTGTTGATCAGCGTCGGCCACAGCGAACACAGCGTGACCGTCACCGCCGAGACGATGAAGCTCTTCTCGAACAGCGGATCGTTGCTGACGTACACCGCGCTGACCACCAGCGTGACGATCGGCAGCCAGGCCAGCGGCGAAACCGGGCGGAAGACCTGGATCATCGGGTTCAGCGCGATCTGGAAGGTCTTCGACAGGCCGCACAGGATGCCGAGCGGGATCGCCACCAGCGTGCCGATCGCGAAGCCCGTGAACACCGTGTACAGGCTGGTCACGATCTGGTCGAAGTAGGTCGGCTTGCCGGTCCACGGGCGGATCGTCACCTCGGCCTGCGGATCCTCGGCCAGCTTCCTGGCGTTGCGCGCCTCCTGCCGCTGGTAGAAGGCCTCGGCCTTGGCGCGCTCGGCGTGGTGCTCGTCGATCAGGCCGAGCGCCTCGTCCCACACCTGGGCCGGGCCGGGAATCGCCCCCAGGCTGGTCTGCACACCCGAGGCCAGCACGCTCCACAGCGCCAGGAAGAGCGCGAAGGCCAGCACCGGCACGCCGATCTGGCGCAGGATGTCGCGGAACTGCTCCTTCGGGTCCTCGCCGGCGGCCAGCCGGACGAAGGGCACGAACCAGGTGAAGCCGGTCTTGCTGAGAAAGTTTGCCGTCGTGTTCAACATGGCGACATCTCCATTCGATGAATGCGGTCCCGGCGGACGCCGCGCGGGCATCCGCCGGACGAGGCGGGATTACTCGACGACGTCCTGGCCCTTGAGGCCGATCTTCAGGCTGTCGATGTAGGCGTTCGGCTTGCGGCCGTCGTAGGCGACGCCGTCGATGAAGGCGCTGGTGGCGGGCTTGAAGCCGGTCTCGCTGGCGAAGTCCGGGAAGTCGGCGGCCTTCAGCTTGCCCTCGGCGATCAGCTCCTTCGCGGCAGCGGCGTAGATGTCCGGGCGATAGACCTGCTTGGCGGTCTCCATGTACCAGGCGTCCGGCTTGTACTCGGCGATCTGGCCCCAGCGGCGCATCTGGGTCAGGTACCAGATGGCGTCCGAGTAGTAGGGGTAGGTGGCGTTGTAGCGGAAGAAGACGTTGAAGTCCGGCACCTGGCGCACGTCACCCTTCTCGTACTCGAAGGTGCCGGTCATGCTGTTGGCGATGACCTTGTAGTCGGCACCGACGTAGTTCGAGGCCGAGATGATCCTGGCCGCTTCCTTGCGGTTCTTGTCGTTGTCGGCATCCAGCCAGGCGGCGGCGCGGATCAGCGCCTTGACCACCAGCTTGTGGGTGATCGGGTACTTGTCGTTCCACGCCTTGGTGACGCCGAAGACCTTCTCCGGATTGTCCTTCCAGACCTCGTAGTCGGTGACCACCGGCGCGCCGATGCCCTTGAACACGGCCTGCTGGTTCCACGGCTCGCCGACGCAGTAGCCGTAGATCGTGCCGGCCTCCATCGTCGCCGGCATCTGCGGCGGCGGCGTCACCGACAGCAGCACGTCGGCACTGATGGTGCCGGCGGTATCCCCTTTTTGCGGCGCGTAGTAGCCCGGGTTCATGCCGCCCGAGGCGAGCCAGTAGCGCAGCTCGTAGTTGTGGGTCGACACCGGGAAGACCATGCCCATCTTGAACGGCTTGCCCTCCTTCTTGTAGTCGTCGACCACCGACTTCAGGTACTCGGCCTTGATCGGATGCACCGGCTTGCCGTCGGGCTGCTTCGGCAGCTTGGCCTTCAGCTTTTCCATCACCTCGTTCGAGACCGTGATGCCGTTGCCGTTGAGGTCCATCGAGAAGGCGGTGATCACGTCGGCCTTGGTGCCGTAGCCGATCGTCGCGCCGAGCGGCTGGCCGGCCAGCATGTGGGCGCCGTCCAGTTCGCCGGAGATCACCCGGTCGAGCAGGACCTTCCAGTTGGCCTGGGCCTCCAGCGTGACGTACAGGCCCTCCTCCTCGAAGTAACCCTTCTCGTAGGCGATCGCCAGCGGCGCCATGTCGGTCAGCTTGATGAAGCCGAACTTGAGGTCCGGCTTTTCGGGTTCCTCGAGCGCCGACGCGGGCTGCACGGCGAGGCCGGCGGACAGCGCTGCGGCGAGCGCCAGGCCGCGCGCGGCGCGTGCCAGGGCAGAGGCGCGGACGGACTTGTTGGCATCGTCTTTCATCTGTTGGGACTCCATGTCGTCGGAAGCAAAAAACCGTTTTTCGCGAACCGCCCGGGGCCAAAAAAAAACGCCCACGCCCGCAGCCTCGCGGCTTGCGCACGTGGACGTCCTTGTCCGGGGCGGCCCATCCTGGACCGCAATGTCTTGCATGCCCACGGCCGCGCTCATGCGCTGACCGGTACGCGTTCCGTCCATCGTTGGAGCGGGCGCGCCGGGTGGGCCCGAGCCATTCAAAGCAAACAACGTGCCATGCCGACGCCGGCGCGGCCGCCGGCGCCTCCGCGGATGAGCGGTTTGCCCCGTCGTTGCAGGGCTGATCCGGCACGCTCGTGCTGCGGCGCAATACGAGCAACGCCGCCGCGCGGCCGCGGCCAGCTCGCCGACCGGCGCCCGCCGAGCTGCGGGCGAGGCACTCGATTAGGGCGCGGCCGGCCCCCCAATGCACTGCAATAGAGCCGCGCCGCCGCGATCGCCGGCACGCCCATTGACATCGCCCGGGCGGACGGCAAAGCTGCCGGCACGTTCCCTCCGGCCCATCCCATGCCGCTCTTCCCGCCGGCCCTGTATTCCCGTTCGGGCGGCCTGCGCTACCGCCTGCGCGCCACGCTCTACCGCCGCACGCGCTGGCATGCGTTCAGGCAGGCGGTGGCCGACTGGCTGGCCGCCTGGCGACCGCCCTGCCCGCGCCTGGTGCTGGTCGGGCCGAGCGCCGGCCACACGCTGCCGCTGCAGGACTTGTCGCGCTTCGACCAGGTGGTGGCACTGGAACCGGATCCGCTGGCGCGGCGCTGGCTGGCGCGGCGCGCCGCTCCGCTGGCGCTGCGCTTCGAGGGGCTGGACGTGCTCGGCGGCGCGCGGCCGCTGTGCGCCTTGCACGACCGCTTCCCGGATGCCGCGGTGCTATTCTGCAACCTGCTCGGGCAGTTGCCGGCGCCGCACGGCGGAGGGTGGCATGACGTGCTGGCCGAAGTGCTGCCGGACCGCCATTGGGCGAGCTACCACGACGTGGTATCGACCGCGCGGCGGCCGCTGCGGCAGGCACCGCTGCACTTGTCGGACGGGACGCTCGAAGAGGTGCTGGCGCACTTCTGGCGCGGCGGCGAGCTGCCGCTGGTCGACCACCAGGCCTTCCGGCTCGATGGCGGCAGCGCGGCCGACTACGCCGTCTGGCCGCTTTGCCGCGGCCGCTACCACTTGATCGAATGGGTCGTGCACCGGCCGGACGGCACGGGCTGACGGCGTTCGGGCGACGGCACTTCAGCCCGCATCCTGTGCCATCAAGCGTGCCTGATCCACCTTCCAACGCAGCGGCGACTCGTCCGAGGCGATCCGGTCGCTGCAGTGCGGCGCGAGTTCGTGCACCTACATGCCGCACTTCAGGCGCTGGAGCGGAATCTTCTTCGGCATGGCCGCCGACGGGAGTCGCTACCGCGGCGTTGTCGGCCGCCGGCCGGGGTCCTTGAGCGCGCTCGGCGCGGCCTTCGATCCAGGCCGGATATAATCCGTCCCTTTCGCGCCGCACCATACCGATGGACATCCTGCTCGTATTCAAAGCCGCGTTGCTGGGCATCCTCGAAGGGCTGACCGAGTTCCTGCCGGTTTCGTCCACCGGGCACCTGATCATCTTCGGCGACCTGCTGAACTACACCGACGAGCGCAGCAAGGTATTCAAGATCGTCATCCAGCTGGCGGCGATCCTGGCCGTCTGCTGGGACTACCGCGACCGGGTGATCGATGTCGCGGCCGGCCTGGGCCGCGACGCCCGGGCCAACCGCTTCGTGCTGAACCTGCTGGTCGGCTTCCTGCCGGCGGCGGTGCTGGGCCTGGCCTTCTACAAGATCATCAAGGGCTATCTGTTCAATCCGCTGACCGTCGCGACGGCGCTGATCGCCGGCGGCCTGGTGATCCTGTGGATCGAGCGGCGCAGCTACCACCCGCGCATCGACAGCGTCGACGAAATGCGCTGGCACGATGCGCTGAAGGTCGGCTTCGCGCAGGCGATGGCGATGGTGCCGGGGGTGTCGCGTTCCGGCGCGACGATCATGGGGGGACTGCTGCTGGGCCTGTCGCGCAAGGCGGCGGCAGAATTCTCGTTCTTCCTGGCGATCCCGACGATGCTGGCAGCCACCGCCTACGACGTCTTCAAGAACCGGGCATTGCTGTCGCTCGACGACGCGACGGTGTTCGCCGTCGGTTTCGTCTTCTCGTTCATCGCCGCGATGGTGGCGGTGCGCGCCTTCGTGCGCTACGTCTCGCACCACAGCTTCGCGCCGTTCGCCTGGTACCGCATCGCCTTCGGCCTGTTCGTGCTCGCCAGCTGGCAGTTCGGCTGGGTCGATTGGGGCACGCCATGATCCTCTACCTGCACGGCTTCCGCTCCGCGCCGGCCTCCAGCAAGGCCACCCGGCTGCGCGCCCGGATGGCGGCGCTCGACCTCGGGCAGCACTACTGGTGCGAGCAGTTGCCGCACGTGCCGGCCGAGGCGGTGGCGCTGCTGGAGCGCACGCTGGCCGAACTCGGCGGCAGCCCGACCCTGGTCGGCAGCTCGCTCGGCGGCTACTACGCCACCTGGCTGGCCGAGCGGCACGGCCTGCGCGCGGTGCTGGTGAATCCCGCGGTGCTGGCCTGCGTCTCGCTGGAACCCTGGATCGGGCGGCTCGACAACCTGTTCACCGGCGAAGAGTTCGACTTCACGCGCGAGCACGTCGAGCAGCTGCGCGCGATCGAGGTCGAACGCATCACGCGGCCCGAACGCTACTGGCTGATGGTCGAGCGCGGCGACGAGGTGCTCGACTACCGCCACGCCGTCGACAAGTACGCGGGTGGCCGGCAGACCGTGCTGCCGGGCGGCGACCACAGCTTCACGCGCTGGGACGACTACCTCGACGAGGTGCTGCGCTTCGCCGGCCTGCTGCCGTGAGCGGCTTCGACGCCGGCCGCTTCAAGGCCAACGAGCGGGCCGGCTTCAATCGCATCGCCGGGCGCTACCTGGCGGGCGCCGAACTGCGCGGCGACTTGCAGCGGGCCCTGGTCGAACTGGCCGCGCCGCAAGCCGGCGAGCGGGTGCTCGACCTGGCCAGCGGCCCCTGCCTGCTGGCGATGGACGCCGCCGAGCACGTCGGCGCGGACGGCCTGGTGGTGGCCAGCGACATCGCCGAGACGATGCTCGCCACCGGACGGGATGCCGCAGCGCCGACACTGCGGCGGCGGATGCGCTTCTGCACCGCGGACGCCGAGCGGCTGCCGTTCGCCGCCGGCCGCTTCGACCTGGTGCTGCTCGGCCTCGGCCTGTTCATGCTGCCGGACGCCGCCGCCGCGCTGCGTGAACTGCACCGCGTGCTGGCACCGGGCGGGCGGCTGGCGCTGTCGGTGTGGGGGTCCGAGGCGCAGGTGCCGCTGATCGCCCACGCCCAGGCCTGCATCGCCCGGCTGCTGCCGCCGCCTCGAGTGCCGCGGCCATCGGTGTTCCGCTTCGGCGAGCCGGCCACCCTGGCCGCCTCGTTCGAGGCCGCCGGCTTCGCCACGCACCGCTTCGCCGAACACCGGCTGGTGTGCCGCTTCGCCGATGCCGCCGCCTACTGGCAGGCCTTCCTCGACCTGGCCGGCGGCGCCGCCGAAGCGCTGTCGCGGCTGCCGGAGGAGACTCGGCAGCGGCTGCGGCACGAGGTCGAAACCGAGCTGGCGGCCTGCCGCGAAGGCGACGCCTATCGGACCGACAACGCGGTACTGCTGGCGCTGGCGCAGCGGTGAACGCCCCGTCGCAGCGCCCGGCGATCGCCACGGCCGTCGCCGCGTTCACGATCTGGGGCCTGTCGCCGCTGTACTTCAAGGCGGTCGGCGCGCTGCCGGCGCTCGACATCGTCGTGCACCGCGTGCTGTGGTCGGTATTGCTGCTGGCCCTGGCGCTGCTGCTCGGCGGGCGCTTCGCACGGCTGCGGCAGGACTTGGCGGCCGATCGCGCGCTGCCCCGCACGCTGGTCGCGACGGCGCTGCTGAACGCCACCAACTGGCTGGCCTTCGTCTGGGCGATCAACGCCGGGCGCACGCTGGAAGCGAGCCTCGGCTACTTCATCAACCCATTGTTCAGCGTGCTGCTGGGGGCGGTCTTCCTCGGCGAGCGGCTGCGCCCGGCACAGCGGCTGGCGGTGCTGACCGCCACCGCCGGCGTGCTGGTGCGCATCTGGCAGGTCGGCAGCCTGCCGTGGATCGCACTGCTGCTGGCGCTGACCTTCGGCCTCTACGGCCTGCTGCGCAAGCGCACGCCGATCGATCCGCTCGGCGGACTGTTCGTCGAAACCCTGCTGGTCACGCCGCCGGCGCTGGCCTGGCTGGCCTGGCAGGCAACCCGAGGCGAGCTCGACTGGGCGTTGCTGCACGAGCTGGGCTGGCTGCTGCCGGCGGCCGGCCTGATCACGGCAATCCCGCTGATGCTGTTCGCGTTCGGCGCGCGCCGGCTGCCGCTGGCCACCGTCGGCTTCACGCAGTACCTGGCGCCGAGCCTGAACTTCGTGCTGGCGGTGTGGATCTTTCGCGAACCGTTCGACCTGGGCCGCCTGGGGGCCTTCGCGCTGATCTGGATCGCACTGGCGATCTACAGTGCCGACCTCTGGCGTGCGACCCGACGCCGCCCGGCCGCATCCGGTACACTTACGGGCTAGCTCCGACACGACACCCTCGATGTACGTACTTTTCGAAGAAGACGGCAACTTCAAGGCCGGCACGATCCTGCAGGACAACGACAGCTCGCTGCAGCTCGAGAACACCCATGGCAAACGCCTGAAACTGAAGGCCGGCCACGTGCTGCTGCGCTTTGCGTCGCCGGCGCCGCAGGCTCTGCTCGAGCAGGCGCAGGCCGATGCCGGCGAGCTCGACGTCGCGTTCCTGTGGGAGGTGTGCGGCGAGGAGGAATTCGGCTTCGAGGAATTCGCCGCCGAATACCAAGGCCACGCGCCGACGCCGGTCGAGGCGGCGGCCGTGCTGATGGCCTTGCACGCGGCGCCGATCTACTTCCACCGCAAGGGGCGCGGCCGCTATCGCAAGGCGCCGGCCGAGATCCTGCAGGCGGCGCTGGCCGGACTGGAGAAGAAGAAGCAGCAGGCCGAAGCAGTGGCGCGGATGCGGGATACGCTGCTCGCCGGACGGCTGCCGGACGAATTCGGGCCGATGCTGGAGCAGATCATGTTCCGGCCCGACCGCAACCGGCTGGAGGTCAAGGCGCTGGAAGCCGCCAGCGTCGATGCCGGCATCTCGACCGCCCGGCTGCTGCTGCGCTGCGGCGCCGTGCCCTCGTCCCACGACCTGCATTTCGGCCGCTTCCTGTTCGAGCACTTTCCGCACGGCACCGATTTCCCGCCCGAGCTGGCCGCGCAGCTGCCGGAAGATCTGCCGCAGGCCGAGGTGCGGGCCTTTTCGATCGACGATGCCACCACCACCGAGATCGACGACGCCTTCTCGGTCACGCCGCTGGACGACGGCGGCTGGCGCATCGGCATCCACATCGCCGCGCCGGGCCTGGGTTTCGGCCGCGGTTCGGCGCTCGATGCGATCGCCCGCGAACGCCTGTCCACGGTCTACATGCCCGGACGCAAGATCACGATGCTGCCGGACGCGGTGGTCGAGCAGTTCACGCTGTCGGCCGGCCACAGCCGCCCGGCCGTTTCGCTCTACCTGGAGCTGACCGCGGCGCTGGCAGTTACCGCGCACTTCACCCGCATCGAGCGGGTGCCGGTGGTGGCCAACCTGCGCCACCACGACGTCGAACCGCTATTCAACGAAGAAAGCGTGATGAGCGGGCATGGCGAGAACTACCCGTGGAAGCGGGAACTGACGCTGCTGTGGGAACTCGCCACGGTGCTGGAGGCCGGCCGCGGCAAGGCGCAGGCGCCGCAGCAGCAGCAGACCGATTTCAGCTTCTACGTGGACTGGCAGAGCGAGAGCCGCGACGGCCCGGGCTTCGTCACGATCACGCAGCGGCTGCGCGGCTCGCCGATGGACAAGCTGGTGGCCGAGCTGATGATCCTGGCCAACTCGACCTGGGGCAAGCTGCTGGCCGAACGCGGCGTGTCGGGCATCTACCGGGTGCAGGCCGGCGGCAAGGTACGGATGTCCACGGTCGGCGGCCCGCACGAGGGCCTGGGCGTGGACTGCTACGCCTGGAGCAGTTCGCCCTTGCGCCGCTACGTGGATCTGGTCAACCAGTGGCAGTTGATCGCCACGCTGGCCGGCGAGGAACCGCCGTTCGCCGAGAAATCGCCGGACCTGATGGCCGCGGTGCGGGACTTCGAGCTGACCTATGTCGCCTACGCGGAATTCCAGCGCATGATGGAGCGCTACTGGTGCCTGCGCTGGCTGCGCCAGAACGAGTCCGCCGACGTGGTGGCCCGCGTGCTGCGGGACAACGTGGTGCGGCTCGAGAAGGCCCCGTTCGTCTTCAAGGTGCCGTCGATGCCGCTGCAGGTACCGGGCAGCCGGGTGCGGCTGGCGATCGGCGACAGCGACCTGCTGGACAT
>JBNLET010000213.1:0-7465 GCA_050305135.1 Rhodocyclaceae bacterium
CGTTCTTCGGCTTCGGCCTGCTGCTGGCGTTCACGCCCTGCACCTTCCCGATGATTCCGATCCTGTCGGGCATCATCGTCGGCCACGGCACCGACATCTCCCGGACGCGGGCGCTCGGACTGTCGCTGGCCTACGTGCTCGGCATGGCGGTGACCTACGCGCTGGCCGGCGTGGCGGCCGGGCTGTCCGGCACGCTGCTGTCGGCGGCCTTGCAGAACGCCTGGGTGCTGGGCGGCTTCGCGCTGGTGTTCGTGGTGTTGTCGCTGTCGATGTTCGGCTTCTACGATCTGCAGTTGCCGACTGCGCTACAGAGCCGTCTGTCCGACAGCGCCAACCACCAGAAGGGCGGCAACCTCGGCGGCGTGGTGGCGATGGGCGTGCTGTCGGCGCTGATCGTCGGCCCGTGCGTGGCCGCGCCGCTGGCCGGTGCGCTGCTCTACATCGCCCAGACCCGCGACGCGCTGTTCGGCGGCCTCGCGCTGTTCGTCATGGCGCTCGGCATGGGCGCACCGCTGATCGCGGTCGGCGTCGCGGCGCGCTCGGTGCTGCCGAAGGTGGGGCCGTGGATGGAGGGGGTCAAGAAGGCCTTCGGCGTGATGCTGCTGGCCGTCGCGGTGTGGCTGATCTCGCCGGTCGTGCCGGCGGTGGCGACGATGCTGGCCTGGGCCGCGCTGCTGATCTTCTCCGGCATCTTCCTGCGCGCCATCGACCCCCTGCCGCACAACGCCCACGGCTGGCAGCGCTTCTGGAAGGCGGCCGGCGTGATCCTGCTGGTGTCCGGCGGTGCGATGCTGGTCGGCGCGCTGGGCGGCGCCCGCGATCCTCTGCAGCCGCTGGCGAGCCTGCGCAGCGGCGCCTCGGTCGCCGTGGCGGAGGCTTCGCCGCGCTTCCAGCGGGTACGCAGTCTGGCCGAACTGGAGGCCTTGGCCGCCACTTCGACGCGCCCGGTGATGCTGGACTTCTATGCCGACTGGTGCGTCTCGTGCAAGGAAATGGAGCGCTACACCTTCAGCGACCCGGCGGTGGCGAACCGGATGGGCCGGCTGCTGCTGCTGCAGGCCGACGTGACCGAGAACAACGCGGACGACAAGGCCTTGCTGCAGCGCTTCGAGCTGTTCGGCCCGCCCGGCATCGTGTTCTTCCGTGCCGGCGGCGCGGAAGTAGCCGGTACCCGGGTGGTGGGCTACATGCCGGCCGAGCAGTTCGCGGCGGTACTCGACCGCACGCTGGGCCTGTGACGGAAGCGCTTCAGCAGTCGCCCCGGGCGGCGGCGAGATAGTCTTCCAGGCGTCGGCCGCGCGCGTTCTCGAAACGCCGTTCGAGCGTCTCGACGGTGCCGATGCGGTCGAGCCGGAAACTGCGGAAGCCCTCGCGCAGCTCGCACCAGCCGCCCAGGATCCAGGCGTTGCCCCAGAAGATCAGTCCGAGCGGCCAGACCACCCGCTGCGAGGCCTCGCCGTCTTCGCGCACGTAGCCGATGCGCACCTTGCGGCGGGCCGCGATGGCGCCGCGCAGCGCGGCCATCGGCGCCCGCATCGCCGCCGGCACGTGGAAATCGGGTACCACGATCGGCGCGTCGCGCAAGGCCGCACGGCCCGCCGGCAGCACCGCATCGATGCGCGCCAGCGCCAGCTCGGCGGCGCGCCCCAGTGCCGCGTCGGCCCAGCCGCCGACCATCCTCAGGCCGATCGCCAGCGCCTCCAGCTCCTCGGCCGAAAAGTGCAGCGGCGGCAGCCGGTAGTCCTTGCGCAGCCGGTAGCCGATGCCGGCCTCGCCGTCGATCGGCGTGCCGCTGGCGATCAGGTCGGCGACGTCGCGGTAGATCGTCCGCTGCGACACCTCGAGCGCCTCGGCCAACGCACGGGCGGTCATCACGCGGGCGCCACCGAGCAGCAGCACGATCCTGAACAGCCGGTCGGCACGTCTCATCGCTCCGATCCTCCTGCCGCCAGTATCGCCGATCACTGCTGACACCATGCTGTCAGCAGAGGATCGGCACACTGGCGCCGTGTCCAACCCACGGAGAACGACGACATGAGCAATGCGATCAACTGGTTCGAAATCCCGGTCAGCGATCTGGAGCGCGCCGCAGCCTTCTACGAGCGGGTGTTCGAAGTCCGCCTGCGGCGCGAATCGATGGGCTGCGGCGAAATGGCGATCTTCCCCTACGGCGAGTCCGGCGTCGGCGGCAGCCTGTTCAAGCACCAGGACCTGAAGCCCTCGGCCGACGGCGTACTGCCCTATCTGAACGCCGGCGACGACCTTGCGCCGCTGTTGGCACGGGTCGAGGCGGCCGGCGGCCAGGTGGTGCTGCAGCGCACGCAGATCGCGCCGGAGATCGGCTACATGGCCTTGTTCATCGACAGCGAGGGCAACCGCATCGGGCTGCACTCGCGGCACTGATTTCTGCCTACCGCCGGAACATGCGCCCCCACCCCTGGCTACGTCTGGGACTCGCCGCGGAGCGCTCCCCCGCTGGCTTCGGCAGGGGCGCGCGCTGCAGCGCAAAATCGCCTAAGATCGGGGCTTCCGAACCAGCCGAACGAACCACCATGTTTTCCGGAATCGTCGCCGCCACCGGCCACATCGAAGATCTCGAACCTCTCGAAGACGGGGTTCGCCTGACCGTGGACGTCGGGGCCCTGGGCCTCGACGACGTCGCCATCGGCGACAGCATCGCCAACAGCGGCGTCTGTCTGACCGTCGTCGCGATCGACGGCAACCGCGCCAGCTTCGACGTCTCGCGCGAGACGCTGAATTGCACGGTCGGCCTCGGCGAGCCGGGCGAAGTCAATCTCGAGAAAGCCTTGCGCGTGGACGACCGGCTCGGCGGCCACATCGTCACCGGCCACGTGGACGGGGTCGGCGAGGTGCTGTCGTTCACGCCGCTCGGCGAGAGCCACGAGCTGGTGATCCGGGCGCCGGCCACACTGGCCGGCTACATCGCGCGCAAGGGCTCGATCACCGTGGACGGCGTCAGCCTGACGGTCAATCGGGTCGACGGGACGGATTTCTGGATCAACCTGATCCCGCACACCGTCGAGGTGACGACGCTGAAGCGCCTCGCCGCCGGCGTCCGGGTCAATCTGGAGATCGACATCATCGCCCGCTACGTCGAGCGCATGCTGGCCTGGCAGAAGGAATCCAGCTGCTAGCAGCCGCGGCCCTCAAGCACAAGACGGGGCGGGCCGATACCGTAGGCGTGACCTTACCGATCCGCCACCCGTGAGCGCGCCTCCGCCTTCCGGCCGCAAGATTCGAAACTCTCCCCGCCGGTGCGCTCTGCGCGCCGTGCCGGCGGCGCTCGCGCTGCTGCTCGGCACGGCGTCCGCCGCGCGGGCCGCCGAAGACCCGGACATGGCCCGACTGCTGACGATGGACCTGGGCCAGCTGAGCGAGATCCGCAGCGTCACCGCCGCCGGTCGTTTTCCGCAGAAGCTGTCCGAGGCGCCGTCGCGCGTCAGCATCGTCACGGCCGACGAGATGCGCGCCTACGGGCACCGCAACCTGGCCGACGTGGTGCGCTTCATCCGCGGCCTGCACACCGGCTACGACGGCAGCTACGAAATCGCCGGCACCCGCGGCGTGGCGCCGTCCGGCGACTACAACACCCGGCTGCTGGTAACCATCGACGGCATCCGGATCACCGACTCGATCTATTCGCAGGGTCCGGTCGGCAACGAGTTCCCGCTCGACCTGGAAATGATCGAACGGGTCGAGTTCCTGCCCGGGCCGGGTTCGGCCGCCTACGGCAACAACGCCTTCTTCGGCGTGCTCAACGTCGTGACGCGCAAGCCCTCGTGGGCGCCGCGGCGCGAGATCGGCCTGGCGGCCGGCAGCGACGGCGAGGCGCAGGGGCGGCTCACGTTCGACCAGCCGGTCGGCGACGAGGCGCGGCTGTTGCTGTCGGTCAATCGCGACTACCGCAGCGGACCGCACATCCGCTTCCCGGCCTTTGCCGAAGAAGGCGTCAGCGACGGCATCGCGCGCGACATGGATTCGGAAGCCGCCAGCCGGCTGTTCGCCCGTCTCGACACGCAGAGCTGGCAGTTCCGGCTGCTGGCCTCGGACCGGGTCAAGACCGACCCTTCGGCGCCGTTCGGCACGCCGTTCAACGATCCTCGCACGCAGCAGCGCGACCGCTTCGTGCAGGCCGCCGCACAGCGCGAGTTCGACCTGCCGCAGCGTACCGAGGCCGGCCTGCAGCTCTACTACAACCGCTACGAATTCCGTGGCGACTATCCCTACGACGACCCGGCGGTCGTCAATCACGATTTCGCCCAAAGCGAACGCTACGGCGCCGAGGCCCGGCTGCGCACGCGCCGTTTCGACGGCCACGTCGTGTCGGGTTGGGCCGAATACACGCTGGACGCGACGATGCGGATGGTGAACCGGGATCTCGATCCGCCCGCGACCTACCTCGACGACGACCGCAGCGAGCACGCCTGGGGGTTCTTCGTGCAGGACGAGATCGCCCTCGGCAAGGCCACGCTGCTCGATCTCGGCCTGCGCCACGACCGCCTGAACACCGGCGACACCTCGACCAACCCGCGCCTGGCACTGATCGTGCAGGCCGGCCCCGACACCACCGCCAAGCTGCTGTACGGCTCCGCCTTCCGCAGCCCGAACGCCTTCGAGCGCTTCTACGCGATCGAGGACTACTCGCTCGCCAACCCGGACCTGAAGCCGGAGCGGGTGCGCACGCTGGAGGCGACTCTGGAACGCGAGGGGCGCGACTTCCGCCTGGCCGCATCGCTGTTCCGCTCCAGCATCACCGACCTGATCGAACTGGTCGGCCTCGAAGGCGATCTGATCCGTTTCGAGAACCGTGCCTCGGCGCAGGTGCGCGGTGCCGAGCTGGAGGGCGAATTCGCGTTCGCCGCCGGCACGCGGCTGCGCGCCAGCCTGACGGCGCAGCACGCCACCGATGGCGACAGCGGCGAGGTATTGCCGAATTCGCCGCGCCTGCTGGCGAACTTCAATGCCATCGTACCGCTCGGCGCCCGTTGGCGGGCCGGCCTGGAGGCCCGCTACGAAGGCGGGCGCGACACCCAGGTCGCCACCCGCACCGGCGGCCATGCGCTTCTGAACCTGAACCTGTCGGGCGAATCGGCTGCGGCCGCCAGCCAGTGGGCGATCGGCATCCACAACCTGCTCGACCGCCGCTACGATCTGCCGGCCACCGTCGAGCACGTGCAGGACCGCCTGCCGCAGCGGCGGCGCAGCGTGCTGGTGTCGTTCACACGTCGCTTTTGAGCAGCTTCGCGGCTGGCCGCATGGCGCCCGGAAAGGTACACTGCCGGGTTCGACGTGGGCTGCGGCAGCCGCCCCCGCTGCCCCAGGAGAGCACAGTTGACCGCTATCGCGCCCATCAGGGAAATCATCGACGAGATCCGCGCCGGACGCATGGTCGTGCTGGTGGACGAAGAGGATCGCGAAAACGAGGGCGACCTCGTGATGGCCGGCGAATTCGTCAGCGCCGCAGCCATCAACTTCATGGCCCGCTACGGCCGCGGCCTGATCTGCCTGACGCTGACCGAGGCACGCTGCCAGCAGCTCGGCCTGGGCCTGATGGTGCGCGACAACCGCTCGCCCCACGGCACCGCCTTCACCACTTCGATCGAGGCGGCCGAGGGCGTCACCACCGGCATCTCGGCGCACGATCGGGCCCGCACCGTGCAGGCCGCGGTGGCACGCCACGCCAAGCCGGCGGACATCGTGCAGCCTGGCCACATCTTCCCGCTGATGGCGCAGCGCGGCGGCGTGCTGATCCGCGCCGGCCATACCGAGGCCGGCTGCGACCTGGCGATGCTGGCCGGGCTCGAGCCGGCGGCGGTGATCTGCGAGATCCTGAAGGACGACGGCACGATGGCGCGGCTGCCCGACCTGATCGAGTTCGCGCGCGAGCACGACCTGAAGATCGGCGCGATACGCGACCTGATCGAATACCGCGCCGCCACCGAGAGCCTGGTGCAGCAGGTCGCCCGGAAGGATGTCGATACCGCCCACGGCCGCTTCCAGCTGACCGCCTTCGAGGACAAGACCAGCGGCGACGTACACCTGGCGCTGACCCGTGGCGAGCTTACGCCGGAGGTGGAGACGCTGGTGCGGGTGCACGAGCCGCTGTCGGTGGTGGACTTCCTCGACGCCGGCAGCGACCGGCACAGCTTCCCGATCGACGCCACGCTGGAAGCGATTGCGCAGCAGGGGCACGGCGCGGTGATCATGCTCTACCGGCCGCAGAGCGGTCGCGAGCTGCTGGCGGCGCTGACCGACGACCCGGCGCTGCCGAAGCCGGCGACGAAGTGGGATCCGCGCCTGTTCGGCGTCGGCGCACAAATCCTGCGGGAACTCGGCATCGGGCGGATGCGCCTGATGGCGAGCCCGCGCAAGATTCCGAGCATGGCCGGATTCGGCCTGGAGATCTGTGGCTATGTTTCGCCCGAAAACGACTGAGCGCAACGCGGACGACACGTCCCCCACGCAGGAAGGGGGCCGCGCCCGTTTCGACCGCATCCGTGAAATCGCCCCCCGCCACGACGGCCAGGGGCTCAGTGTCGGCATCGTCATGGCGCGCTTCAACCGCAACATCGGCGAAGGCCTGCTGTCGGCCTGCGTGGACGAGTTGCTGCGCCTCGGCGTGGCGCCCGAGAACGTCGCGCTGGCGACCGTACCCGGCGCGCTGGAGATCCCGCTGGCGCTGCAGAAGATGGCCGGCAGCGGCCGCTTCGACGCCCTGGTGGCGCTGGGCGCGGTGATCCGCGGCGAGACCTACCATTTCGAACTGGTCTCCAACGAGCAGGGCAGCGGCATCACCCGCGTCGGCCTCGATGCCGGCATCCCGATCGCCAACGGCGTGCTGACCACCGAGAGCGACGACCAGGCGATCGCCCGCATGCAGGACAAGGGGCGCGAGTGCGCCGAGGCCGCGATCGAGATGGCCAACCTGCTGAAGGACCTGGCATGAGCAGGCAATCCGCCCGGCGACGGGCGCGCGAGTTCGCGCTGCAGGGCATCTACCAGTGGCTGGTGTCCGGCAACGGCGTCGCGCTGATCGAGGAGCACGTGGCCCAGGCCGACGACTTCGACAAGGCCGACCGGGCGCTGTTTGCCGACCGGTTGCGCGGCGCGATCGGCAATGCCGCGGCGCACGACGCCGAGATCGCCCGCCACATCGATCGCCGGGTGAGCGAGCTGTCGCCGGTCGAGCACGCGGTGCTGCTGCTGGCGGCCGAGGAACTGACCCACCACGTCGAGGTGCCGTACCGGGTCGTCATCAACGAGGCGATCGAGCTGACCAAGTCCTTCGGCGGCAGCGAGGGGCACCGCTTCGTGAACGGCGTGCTCGACCGCATGGCGACGGTGCTGCGCGCCACCGAGGTGGAGGCGGCCGGCCGCAAGCGCAGCTGATCCGGGCCGGCCGCTACATGCGTTCGCTCGAACTCTCGGCGGCGTCGGCCGCGGC
>JBNLET010000214.1:0-6225 GCA_050305135.1 Rhodocyclaceae bacterium
ACCACCGCCGGCACCGGCTCGGAAGTGACACCCATCTCGATCCTGACCACGCCCAGCCACGAGAAGAAGGGCGTGGTCTCGCCGCTGCTCTATCCGGATGTGGCCCTGCTCGACGGTCGCCTGACCCTCGGCCTACCGCCGGCGGTGACGGCGATGACCGGCGTGGATGCAATGGTCCATGCCATCGAAGCGTTCACCACGCGGCTGAAGAAGAACCCGCTGTCCGACGCGCTGGCGGTCAAGGCGCTGCAGCTGCTCTACGCGAACTTGCCGGCGGCGGTCGAAGCGGGTACCGACGCGACGGTGCGCGAGAACATGCTGCTCGGCTCGCTGCTCGCCGGTATGGCCTTCGCCAACGCCCCGGTCGGCGCGGTCCATGCGCTGGCCTATCCACTCGGCGGGCACTACCACCTGCCGCACGGGCTGACCAACTCGCTCGTGCTCGGCCCGGTGCTGGCATTCAACTTGCCGCAGGCGCAGCCGCTGTACGCCGAGCTTGGCCGCGCGATTCTGCCCGAACTGGCGAGCCGCAGCGATGACCAAGCCGCGACCGCCTTCGTCGGCGCCATCCGCGCGCGCGTGGCCGCAATGCCCTACGCGCAGAAGCTGCGCGAGGCCGGCGTCAAGGAAGACGACCTGCCGCTGCTCGCGCGTGACGCCATGAACGTGCAGCGCCTGCTGGTCAACAACCCGCGCGAGGTCGCCTACGACGACGCGCTGGCGATGTACGCAGAAGCGTATTGAACGGTCGAACCATCATGATCGCCCGTCAGCAGACCCGCGCCAGCTACCGCCACTTCCGCATCATCCCGACGCGATGGATGGACAACGACATCTACGGTCACGTGAACAACGTGCACTACTACAGCTACTTTGACACGGCCGTGAATCAGTACCTGATCGAGCGCGGCGTGCTGGACATCCACCAGGGCGAGGTGGTCGGTTTCGTCGTCGAGACCTCGTGCAAGTACTTCCGCCCACTGGCCTTTCCCGACACCGTGGAGGCCGGCATACGCGTCGCACGCATCGGCAATTCCAGTATCCGCTACGAAGTCGGCTTGTTCCGCAATGACGAAGACGAAGTGGCCGCCTCGGGACATTTCGTGCATGTCTATGTCGATCGCCGTAGCGGCCGCCCGGTGGCGGTGCCCGAAGCTACGCGCGAGGTGCTCGCCCCGCTGCTTGTTCAAACCCTCTGAAAGGAGCCCGCAAATGCGACTCAAGGACAACTCGCTGGTCAAGGACCTGGCCTTCATCGAAGGCGCCTGGACTGCGGCCGACGACGGCACCACCCATGCCGTGCACAATCCGTCCACGGGCGAAGAGATCGCCCGCGTGCCCGACCTTGGCGCCGCTGAGACGCGGCGCGCCATCGCCGCCGCCAACGCCGCAATGCCGCCCTGGCGCGCGCGCTCGGCCAAAGACCGGGCCGGTCGGCTGCGCCGCTGGCACGACCTGATCCTGGCGAGCCAGGAAGACCTGGCGGTGCTGATGACCCTTGAGCAGGGCAAGCCGCTGGCCGAAGCGCGCGGCGAGATTGCCTACGGCGCCTCGTTCATCGAGTGGTTCTCCGAGGAAGGCAAGCGCGTCTATGGCGACGTGATTCCTGCACCCACCGCCGACAAGCGCTTGGTGGTGCTCAAGCAGCCGGTCGGCGTGACCGCGGCCATCACGCCGTGGAACTTCCCGATCGCCATGATCACTCGCAAGGTTGCACCGGCGTTGGCAGCCGGCTGCACCACGGTAGTCAAGCCGGCCGAGGCAACGCCGCTGTCGGCCCTGGCACTGGCTGAGCTGGCACTGCGCGCCGGCATCCCGGCCGGCGTGCTGAACATCGTCACTACCGCCCGGCCGGCCATCGTCGGGGGCGAGCTTACCGCCAGTCCTATCGTGCGCAAGCTCTCCTTCACCGGCTCGACCGCGGTCGGCAAGCGCCTGATGGCGCAATGCGCCGACACGGTCAAGCGCGTCTCGCTGGAACTCGGCGGCAACGCCCCCTTTATCGTCTTCGACGACGCCGATATCGACATGGCGGTGCGCGGCGCGCTGGCCTCGAAATACCGCAATGCAGGCCAGACTTGCGTATGCGCCAACCGTCTGTTGGTCCAGGACGGAATCTACGACGCCTTCGCGGCAAAGCTGGCCGAGGCCGTGGCGGCGATGAAGGTCGAGGACGGACTCGAGGCCGGCAGCCAGATCGGCCCGCTGATAAATGCTGCCGCGCTGAGCAAGGTCGAGGCCCTGGTGGCCGACGCCGTGACCAAGGGTGCTCGCGTGCTGACTGGCGGCGCCCGCCACACCAAGGGCGGCAACTTCTACGCGCCGACCGTTCTCACCGAGGTCACGCCGGCCATGGCGGTGGCGCAGGAGGAGATCTTCGGCCCGGTGGCGCCGCTATTCCGCTTCAAGACCGAGGATGAAGCTGTGCGACTGGCCAACGATACGCGTTACGGCCTGGCTTCCTACTTCTACGCGCGCGACATCAGCCGCGTCTGGCGCGTTGCCGAGCAGCTCGAGTACGGCATGATCGGAATCAACGAAGGCATCATCTCGAACGAAGTGTCGCCCTTTGGCGGCATCAAGGAATCCGGCATCGGACGTGAAGGTTCACGCTACGGCATTGACGAATACCTTCAGACGAAATATCTGTGCTACGGCAACCTGTAGCCGAATGCACAGTCGGCCCGTCGAAGTGGAAGTCTGGAATGGCTCCTACGGCCGAGGAGTTCTCACCGAGCCGCCGCTTTGGACAACCGCTCCGATCAGAGGCCTGCTTCTGAACCTCCGAGGAGACAAACGTTCCTTGCGGGTGGCCGCGGCCTCACACGCCAGCATGCCGAACAAATGAAGCGCTCAGCCGCGTTTGCAGCACGGTATTCGTGGGAAACGCCTATCGGCAAGCCTGATCTCCTTGCTTGCCCTCCATCGCTGAGGATCCCTTTCCCGCGGTACCGGACACCCCCGCCGTGAGGTTTTTCCGCTTGCCGGGCTTGCCCCTGGCGGCTCTTGACCGACTCACCGTGCGCCCCTATCCTGAACATGTGCTGCACATGTTCAGGATAATCATATGGCAACGGCTACGGAGCGAATCCCGGTCCTCGTAACCCCACAGGAAAAGGCCATGATCGCCAAGATGGCGAAAGAAGCCCACCTGTCGATGGGTGAGTTTCTGCGCCGGGCGGCATCTTCTTTCCGCCCGAACGAGAATGAAGCCATGCTGGAAGGCATGATCGAACAGATGTTGAAAACGACAGCCCAGGCAAACGCCGCGATCGATGACGCCCTGGCATTCGTCGAGGCGTCAAACGAGCGGATCGCAAGGATGGAAGCCGGGAGTTCGGCGCGCTGATGGGCATCACCGACAAGATGTGGGATGCCATCACCACGGTGATCAAGATGAATGACAAGGTGGAGCGCATGGCCGGCACGATCAAGACTCAGCAAATGAAGATCGAGAATCTGACCGAGCGTGTCATCCGCTTGGAAACGGCATTGGAGATCACTCTGTCTCGTCGCCCAGGCCCAAGTCCCGCCGGCAAGCAACTCGAGCGCAAGGACTGAACGGAAACGATGCAGTGGCCATCGGTCTGGATGGTGATGGCAAGCTGGCCTTTGGTGGGAAACGGGGTTGGTGGAAAAGAAGACGGGGTCTCGTCTCACGACCACCGACCTTGAGCCTGCGATCCCTTTTGCCGACGGCCCCGAATCCTCGAACGCCGTTTCCGGGCGCTGGCGACGCGTTCGGACAACTCCTTTCGCAGGAACCGAACTCACGCGGAAAACCGTCGGGTAGTGCGCAACGCCGGGCCCCGCTCTTCCACTCCCGTTCGATCGCCCGATCACGCCCGGCGTGCAAACGCAGCGGCGGCCGGATCAGAACTGCTTGACGCGGATGTTCAGCGTCTGGATGCGGTAGGCGATCTGGCGCGGCGTCATGTTCAGCAGCCGCGCCGCCTTGGCCTGCACCCAGCCGGCCTGTTCGAGCGCCGCGATGACCTTCTCGCGCTCGTCCAAATTCGGGTCGTCGAACCGCACCGAGGAACGCACGACGCTCGGACCGCGCAGCTCCGAGACCTTCTCCTCCAGCCCCAGCTCCAGCACGTCGTCGCGGCCGATCGCGCCGTCGGCGCTCATCACCGCGGCGCGTTCGAGGCAGTTCTCCAGCTCGCGCACGTTGCCCGGCCAGTCGTGGTGGGTCAGCACGCGCAGCGCATCGTCCTCGATCGACAGCGGCCGGCCCTGCTGGCGGCCGATCTTGTCCACCAGGAAGCGCGCGATCTCGGGCAGATCCTCGATCCGTTCGCGCAGCGGCGGCAGCTTGATCGGCATGACGTTGAGCCGGTAGTAGAGATCCTCGCGGAACGCGCCCTCCTCCACCGCCCGCTCCAGGTCGCGGTGGGTCGCCGCCACCAGCCGCACGTCCACCTTGATCGTGCGCGTGCCGCCGACCCGCTCCAGCTCGCCCTCCTGCAGCACGCGCAGCAGCTTGGCCTGGAAGGCCGGCGAGACCTCGCCGATCTCGTCGAGGAACAGCGAGCCACCGTCGGCCTGCTCGAAGCGGCCCTTGCGGGTGCTGACCGCGCCGGTGAAGGCGCCCTTCTCGTGGCCGAACAGTTCCGATTCGAGCAGGTTCTCGGGCAGCGCCGCGCAGTTCAGCTTGACGAACGGGCCGTCGGCGCGCGGCGAGTTGTAGTGGATCGCGTGGGCGATCAGCTCCTTGCCGGTGCCGGTCTCGCCGCGGATCAGCACCGTGGTGTTCCACTTGCCGACCTGGCGCACCTGCTCGAAGATGCGCTGCATGCGGGCCGAGTGGCCGACGATGCTGTCGAAGCCGTACTGGTTGCGCACCGCGCGCCGCAGGCCGTCGCGTTCCTCTTCCAGGTCGGCCTTTTCGGTGCGCACCTGCCAGGCCAGCTGCACCGCCTGGCCGACCAGTTGCGAGATCATCCGCACCAGGTGGGCACGCTCCTCCAGTCCGGCGCTGCTGCAGCTCTCCGGCTGACAGGCCAGCACGCCGGCCAGATCGCCGCCGACCCGGATCGGCTGGGCGATGAACGAGCCGCCCGGGTCGTACAGGCCGCTGCGGTTCAGGAAGGCCGGCTCGTCCTCGATCACCGGCAGCACCAGCTCGCGGCCGCTCTCGACGACCCGCCCGAGCACCCCTTCGCCGGGCCGGTAGCGCACCGGCTTGCGCGATTCCAGCCCGATCGCCACGTCCGCCACGAGCTCGTCGGTGTCGGGGTCGAGCAGCGTCACCATGCCGCCGTACAGGCCGCCCTGCTGCATCGCCTGCAGTACGCCGCCCAGCGTCTCGCGCAGATCGAGCGAGCGCGACAGCACCCGCCCGACCTCGTACAGCGTGTCGAGCGCCCGTTCCAGGTCGCGGATGCGGGCCCCTTCGCTGATCACCGGGTTCCTGCCGCCCATCATCATTCGATCTCCCGGCTGCCGAGCGGGAAGAAGACCTCGAAACGGCAGCCGTCGTGGTAGGCCGGATCGACCCTGATCGAGCCCGCATGGCGGGCCACCACTTCCTGCGCCAGCGCCAGCCCCATGCCGGCGTTGCGGCCGGCCGGCCCGGCGGTGCTGAAGAACGGCTCGAAGATCTTGTGCCTGAGCTCCTCGGCCACGCCGGGACCGGTATCCTCCACCAGCACCCGCACGCCTTCGCCCGTCGCCTCGGTGATCACGCGCAGTTCGCGCAGCGTGCTGCGACCGCGCACCATCGCCGCCAAGGCGTTGTCGATCAACTGCTTGAACATCGTCCTGAGCGCCGTCGCGCGGCCCGGAATGGCCGGCAGCACCTGCGCCGGCCGCCACTCCACCGATACGCCCGCGGACAGCAGCGCCGAGGTGGACACCGACAGCACGTCGCGCAGCAACTCGTTCAGGTTGAGCGGCGCGGCCGATTCCTGCGCCTCCGACGGCAGGCTGGTCTGCAGCTTGTCGAGCGCCTCCTCGCCGGCCCGGTGCGCTTCGCGCAACACGCCGGCCAGTGCGGCCGGGTCGGTCACGCCGCGCCGGGTCAGCATGTTGAGCGCGGCCTCGATCATGTTGACCGGGCCTTGCAACTGGTAGATCGCGCCGTTGATGGCCTCGCGCAAACTCTGGTTCAGCTCGCCCTCGGCCAGCAGTGTGCGCAGCGCACTGATGCGCTGCTCTTCCTGGCGGCGCTTGTGGGCCGTGATGTCTTCCATCACCAGTAGCAGGTAGCTGCGCCGCTTC
>JBNLET010000215.1:0-4905 GCA_050305135.1 Rhodocyclaceae bacterium
CAGTTCATGGTCGCCACCAGCCAGCTCGCCCAGACCACGTTGCGAGCGGTGCTCGGCAAGCACGAGCTGGACGAGATGCTGTCCGAGCGCGAACGACTCAACCTGGACGTGCAGAAGATCCTCGACGCGCAGACCGAGGGCTGGGGCATCAAGGTCACCAACGTCGAGATCAAGCACGTGGACCTGAACGAGACCATGGTGCGCGCCATCGCCCGCCAAGCCGAGGCCGAGCGCGAGCGGCGCGCCAAGGTGATCCACGCCGACGGCGAGAAGCAGGCCGCGCAGGCGCTGATGGAGGCCGCCGAGATGCTGTCGCGGGAACCCGCCGCGATGCAGTTGCGCTACCTGCAGACGCTCACCCAGGTGGCCGGCGACCGCTCGTCGACGATCGTCTTCCCGGTGCCGGTCGAGATGATGGACAAGTTGTTCGCGCGCAAGGCGGACAAGAACTCGCCCTAGCCGCCGCGCCGGAACAGCAGATCCCACACGCCGTGGCCGAGGCGCAGCCCGCGCTGCTCGAACTTGGTCAGCGGGCGGAAATCCGGCCGCGGCGCGAAGCCGTCCGCCGTGTTGTGCAGCAGCGGCTCGGCCGACAACACCTGCAGCATCTGCTCGGCGTATTCCTGCCAGTCGGTGGCGCAGTGCAGGTAGCCGCCGGGCGCCAGCCGCTCGGCCGCCAGCCGCACCAGCGGGGCCTGCACCAGGCGGCGCTTGTGGTGGCGCTTCTTCGGCCAGGGGTCGGGGAAATAGATGTGCACGCCGGCCAGCGAGGCCGGCGCGGCCATGTCGCGCAACACCTCGACCGCGTCGTGCTGGACGATGCGCAGGTTGCCGATGCCGCGTTCGTCGATCAGCTTGCACAGGTTGCCGACCCCCGGCGCGTGCACCTCGATGCCGATGAAGTCCTCGTCCGGACGGGCCTCGGCGATCTCGGCCGTGGCCGCCCCCATGCCGAAACCAATCTCGACCACCAGCGGCGCGCTGCGGCCGAAGATCGCGGCCGCATCGATCGGCCCGGGACGGTAGCCGATGCCGACGAGCGGCATCATCCGTTCCAGGTAGCGGGTCTGGGCCGGCGACATGCGGCCCTGGCGCAGCACGAAGCTGCGGATCGACTGGGATGTCAGTCGCTGCGAGTCTGCGGGTTCGGTCATGCGCTGGCGGGCGGGCGCCTGCAAGCGCCCGCGGGTCGTCACAGGAATAATCGGGTCAACTGCCGATGACGCCGGTGGTGGGCGAGCTCGGGCTGGCCGAATAGGTCTTCTTCGGCATCCGGCCGGCCAGGAAGGCCTCGCGTCCCGCCTCGACACCCAGCCGCATCGCCCGCGCCATGCGAAGCGGGTCGCCGGCCTTGGCGATGGCGGTGTTCATCAGCACGCCGTCGCAGCCCAACTCCATCGCGATCGCTGCATCCGAGGCGGTACCGACGCCGGCGTCGACCAGCACCGGCACGCGCGCCTGCTCGATGATCAGCTTCAGGTTCCACGGGTTCAGGATGCCCATGCCCGAGCCGATCAGGCTGGCCAGCGGCATCACCGCGACGCAGCCGATGTCTTCCAGCATCCGGCACTGGATCGGATCGTCGGCGCAATAGACCATCACCTGGAAGCCATCCTTGACCAGGGTTTCGGCCGCCTTGAGGGTTTCCGGCATGTTCGGGAACAAGGTGTGCGAATCGCCCAGCACCTCGAGCTTGACCAGCGCGTGGCCGTCCAGCAGCTCGCGCGCCAGGCGCAGCGTGCGCACCGCCTCGTCGGCGCTGTAGCAGCCGGCGGTGTTGGGCAGGATCGTGAAGCGATCGGGCGGCAGCACCTCGAGCAGGTTCGGCTCGCCGGCGTTCTGGCCGATGTTGGTGCGCCGGATGGCGACCGTGACGATCTCGGCGCCACTGGCCTCGATGGCCTCGCGGGTCTGCTCGAAGTCGCGGTACTTGCCGGTACCGACGAGCAGGCGCGAAGCGTAGGACTTGCCTGCGATAAGCAGCGAATCGTTCATGTCTGTTTCCGTCAGGAGTGGATCAGCCACCGCCGACCGCGACCACGATCTCGAGGCGGTCGCCGTCCTCGATGCGGGTCTCGGCATGCCGGCTGCGCGGCACGATCTCGCCGTTGCGTTCGACCGCCAGGCGCTTGCCGGCCAACTGGCGCCGGTCGAGCAGCGCGGCGATGGAAATGGGCTCACCCAGTTCCTCGGTCTGGCCGTTCAGCGTGACACGGATCATGGCGGCGGAGTGCTCGTCGAATGCTGCGGGAAGGCATCGATTCTAACATGCGGTGCTTGCGGCTCCGCGCCGAGCATGCCAGCATCAGCGCACCGCTCTTGCCGCAGGGGGGCATTGGCGGGTAACGACACCACGAGGAGACCATCGATGCCGAATCTGCGCCTTGTCGGCGCGGCAATCGGAGCGCTTTGCTGCGCCCCCATCCATGCCGCAGACTATTCCGACGCGATCTTCTTTGGCGACAGCCTGTCCGATGCCGGCAGCTTCGCCCCGGCCCTGCCGCCGGGTACCGGACGCTTCACGACGAATCCCGGGCCGATCTGGGCCGAAGTGCTGGGCGCCGAACTGGGCTTCACGATCACACCGGCCAACCAGGGCGGCACCGACTACGCCGAAGGCGGTGCCCGGGTCAGCGAGCTGCCCGGCTTCCCGGATTCGCCGCCGACCGGCAACGCGACGCCGATCGCCAGCCAGGTCGCCAACTATCTGACCGGCAGCGGCGGCGTCTCCGACCCCGACGCGCTGTATTCGGTGTGGGCCGGCGCCAACGACATCTTCACGATCGCCCCCAGCGCGGCCTCCGATCCGGCCGCCACGCAAGCCTATCTGCAGACCACGGCCGGCGCGCTGGCCACCGAGGTGGCCCGCCTGGCCGCCACCGGCGCCCGCCACATCATCGTCTGGAATCTGCCCGACATCGGCGCCACGCCGGCCGGCGTGGCCGCGGGTGCGGCCGGCTCGGCCGGACTGACGCAATTGTCAGCCGGTTACAACCAATTGCTCGCCGTCGGTCTGGCGGCCACCGGCGTGCCGGTCGTCCAGCTCGACAGCTTCGCGCTGCTGAGCGAGGTGCAGGGCGACCCGGCCCGCTACGGCTTCGCCAATGCCAGCCTGCCGGCCTGCGGCACGACACCATCGCTGCTGTGCACCGAGGCCAGCTTCATCGCGCCCGGCGCCGACCAGAGCTTCGTCTTCGCCGACGGTGTGCATCCGACCACCGCCGGCCATGCGGTGCTCGCCCAGTACGCCGCCAGCGTGCTGCGCGCGCCGTCACAGATCTCGCAACTGGCCGAGACGCCGATTCGCAGCCAGGTGGCGCTGTCGCGCCGGCTGTGGCGGACCGCCGAAGTGGCACTGTCCACTGCCGCGCCGGACAGCAACGGCGCCTGGGCCAGCCTCGAGGGCGGCAAGCTCGAACTCGACGGCGACGAGGCCACGCCGTGGGGGCTGGCGATCGGCATCGACCGCCGCGTCAGCAGCTCGACCGTGCTCGGCGGCGCGCTGTCCTTCGACCGCAGCAAGCCCGACTGGCAGGAAGGCGGCGGCTTCGAGGCAAAAGAGGTAGCGCTGTCGGCCTATCTCGGCTGGCGGCACGGCGCCGCCTCGGTCAGCGGCCACCTGACGCTGGCCAGCACCGACTACGACACCGACCGCCGGCTCCGCCTCGGTGCGGCGAGCCGCAGCCTGTCCGGCGATCCGGACGGCAACCGGGCGGCCCTCGGCGTACAGGCCGGCTACGCACTGCAGGTCGGCAGCGTGCACCACGGCCCGCTGTTCTCGGTGCTGCTGCAGGACGTGTCGGTCAAGGCCTTTTCCGAAACCGCCAGCGACGGCTCGACCTCGACCACGATGACCTTCGACAAGCAGCGCCGCCGCTCGGCGCTGATGTCGGTGGGCTGGCAGATCTTCGCCAGTGCCGGCCAGTGGACGCCCTACGGCAGCGTCGTGCTGAGCCACGACGCCGAGGGCGGCGACCGCCGGATCAAGGCCGCCACCAGCGTCTCGCCGGCGATGGTCAAGTACGATGCCGCCGCCACCGCGGACAGCTACGCCACCGCCAATGTCGGCGTACTCGGCCGTTTCGGCAGCGGCCTGCAGCTCGGCATCGACCTGGCCTCGGTCCTCGGCAACGACGACCTCGAAGACAACCGGCTGTCGGCCTCGCTGCGCATGGCTTTCTGAGCGCCGCCGGGGCCACTGCGCGGTCACGTTGCGCGTCGCGGGTGCGCCCCGCTACAATTCGCCACCGGGCAGGGTCGCCTGTCCGGCGCGGATATGCGGGTGTCGTATAATGGCATTACCTCAGCTTCCCAAGCGTGCGACGCGAGTCGCATAGGTGCCTGGCCTACTCGGTACGCTGAATCCGAGAGCCACAGGTCCGGGGTCGTGAAACGCGGCCCATGTTTGAACCGGCTTCGTCTGGTTCGACCTATGCAGCGAAGGCTGCACAAGTAATTGATCCGCATCCCGCCAGGGATGACTGATCCAGGGGTTCAGCCCCCTGTAGTCTAGGAGCGGTGCGTCACTGGTAACGGTGGGGTGCCAAGCGCTCTGACAATGTAGCCACCTTGCGGGGTACGCCAGATCCCGCGAGGGGTTTGGTGTGATTTCGGGAGTTGCACCCGGATGAGGCGCTAGGCTGAGTTGGTCGGTCAACGTAAGTGAACCGTTGATAAACGTCGTCAAGCTGTGATGAGCCAAACGCAACTTGCAGTATCGGGCTCTGCCAAAAGGCATGTGATCGGTTGTCCGCTTGCTTGGTGCGGACACGCTGACGCTACGATCACCGGCGGAATGACGGGACCTTCCCAACTCTGTTACTTGTGTGGAACGCGGTAAGCCCGACGCGGCGTCTGGCCAACATGGCAGACAAGGATGACCGCAAGGTCGTCCGATGTCGTAGC
>JBNLET010000216.1:0-6031 GCA_050305135.1 Rhodocyclaceae bacterium
GACAAAAATACTCAATTATTCGAGCAGGGTCTTCATTGCCAGGATGCGCCGTTCGATGCCGGCCGCATCGAGCCCGATCGATGTCAGCAACTGGCTTTGCTCGCCGTGGTCGACGAAATGGTCGGGCAGGCCGAGCTGGAGCGTGCGCGGCCGCCGCGCGGCCGCTTCCAGGCAGCGCGCGATCTCGCCGCCGACACCGCCCGCTACCGAGTTCTCCTCGACGCTGACGAGCAGGTCGTGGCTGGCCGCCAGTTGCAGGATCAGCCCGCTGTCGAGCGGCTTGACGAAGCGCATGTTGACCACCGTCGCGTCCAGCCGTTCGCCGGCTTCGAGCGCCGGCCCGAGCATGCTGCCGAAGGCCAGGATCGCCACGCCGTGGCCCTGTCGTCGGACTTCGGCCTTGCCCAGCGGCAAGGCGCTCATCTCGGCCCGCGCCGCCACGCCGAGGCCGTGGCCGCGCGGGTAGCGCACCGCGGCGGGGCCGTCGTGGCAGTAGGCGGTGTACAGCATCTGGCGGCACTCGTTCTCGTCGGCGGGTGCCATCACGAGCATGTTCGGAATGCACTGCAGGTAGGACAGGTCGAACGCGCCGTGGTGGGTGGCACCGTCGGCACCGACCAGTCCGGCACGGTCGATGGCCAGCACCACCGGCAGGTTCTGCAGCGCGATGTCGTGGATCAACTGGTCGTAGGCCCGCTGCAGAAAGGTCGAGTAGATCGCCACCACCGGCTTGCGGCCGTCGCATGCCAGGCCGGCGGCGAAGGTCAGCGCGTGCTGTTCGGCGATGCCGACGTCGAAGTAGCGCTCCGGGTAGCTCTCGGCGAAGCGCACCATGCCCGAACCCTCGCGCATCGCCGGCGTGATCGCCACCAGCCTGTCGTCGCGGCTGGCCATGTCGCATAGCCAGTCGCCGAAGATCTGGGTGTAGGTACGTCGTGCCGGCGGCTTCGGCGCGCTGGGTTCGATGCCGGCCGTGTGATCGAAGCGCGACACGCCGTGGTAGAGCACCGGATCGGCCTCGGCCAGCTTGTAGCCCTGTCCCTTGCGGGTGATCACGTGCAGGAATTGCGGCCCCTCCAGCTTGCGCAGGTTCTGCAGCGTCGGCACCAGTGCGTCGAGGTCGTGGCCGTCGATCGGACCGTAGTAATGGAAGCCGAACTCCTCGAACAGCGTGCCCGGCGCAATCATACCCTTGACGTGTTCTTCCACCTTGCGCGCCAGTTCCAGCATCGGCGGTGCCACGCCGAGCACCTTGCCGCCGGCCCGCCGTGCGGCGGTGACGGTGCTGCCCGACATCAGCCGGGCGAAGATCTTGGTCAGCGCCCCGACCGGCGGCGAGATCGACATCTCGTTGTCGTTGAGGATCACCAGCAAGCGGACGTCGCGGGTGTCGCCAGCGTTGTTCAAGGCCTCGAAGGCCATGCCGGCCGACATCGCGCCGTCGCCGATCACCGCGATGCTGTGCCGCCGGCTGCCGGCTTCGCGCGCCGCGACCGCCATGCCCAGCGCGGCCGAGATCGAGGTGGATGAATGGGCTGTGCCGAAGGTGTCGAAGGCGCTCTCGGAACGTTTCGGAAAACCCGAGATGCCGTCCAGCTTGCGCAGGCCGGCCATCGCCTCCCGCCGTCCGGTCAGCACCTTGTGGCCGTAGGTCTGGTGCCCCACGTCCCACACCAGCCGATCCTCCGGCGTGGCGAAGACGTAGTGCAGTGCGATCGTCAGCTCGACGGTGCCGAGGTTGGAGGACAGGTGCCCGCCGGTCTTCGACACCGACTCGATCAGGAAGCGGCGCAGTTCGTCGGCCAACTGCGGCAACTGCCGGCGCTCCAGGCGCTTCAGGTCGTCGGGCGAATCGATGGTCTGCAGCAGCGAGTAATCGGACATTTCGGCTCTTGGGCGGGGCGTTGGGGGTCAGAAGCGCCGATGCACGATGAAGCGCGCCAGGTCGGCCAGCCGCTCGCGGCCCTCGAGCGGCGCGATGCCCGCCAGCGCTTCTTCGAGCAGCTCGTTCGCCAGTTGCCGGGCACGCGACAAGCCGAGCAGGCTGACGTAGGTGGGTTTGTCGTGGGCCGCGTCCTTGCCCGCGGTCTTGCCCAGCGTGGCAGTGTCGCCGTCGGCGTCGAGGATGTCGTCGACGACCTGGAACAGTAAGCCGATCAGCTTGCCGAAGTGGTCCAGCCGCTCCAGATCCGGCAATTCCACCTGCCGGCCGCAGCGCACGCCCAGCATCACCGCGCAGCGGATCAGCGCGCCGGTCTTGTGGATGTGCATGAATTCCAGTTCGCTGCGATCGAGCTGCCGGCCGACCGAGGCGAGATCGATCGCCTGGCCGCCGGCCATGCCGCGCGAGCCGGAAGCCAGCGCGAGATCGTGCAGCATCTCGACCTGCGTCTCTGCATCGTCGAGCAGCCCGGGTTTCGACAGCAGGTGGAAGGCCAGGGTCTGCAAGGCGTCGCCGGCCAGCAGCGCCGTGGCCTGGTCGAACTGCACATGCACGGTCGGTTTTCCCCGCCGCAGCACGTCGTCGTCCATGCACGGCATGTCGTCATGGACCAGCGAATAAGCGTGGATCAGCTCGACCGCGCAGGCAGCCGCATCCAGTATGGCCGGCTGTGCGCCCGAAATGCCGCCGGCGGCATGGACCAGCAGCGGCCGGATGCGCTTGCCTCCGCCGAGCACCGCATAGCGCATCGCCGCATGCAGGCGCTGCGGGGCCAGCGATGCGGCCGGCAGAGAGGTTTCGAGCGCCTCCTCCGTGCGTTTCAGGACGCGCGTCATCCAGGCCTGAAAATCGGGCATCTCTGTTTCCCTACTCGGATTCGTCGGCGGAGGGGCCGAGAGGCACCAATTCACCGTCCTGCAACTGGCGGATGCGCTGCTCGGCGCCGTCCAGTGCCTGTCGGCATTTCCTGACCAGGGCGATGCCGCGCTGGTAGTGGTCGAGGGATTGTTCGAGGCCCAGTTCGCCTTCTTCCATCTGGCGGACGATCTGCTCGAGTTCGGCGACGGCCTGTTCGAAGCTTTCCTGCGGTCGGGCGGATTTGGCCATGCTTGCGGATGGACGGGTGATTCGCTTGTAGGGGGCCGGAAGGCATGGCCGCGGCTCGCGCTTGGGCTATACTGCCCGGCCCTCTTTCCGGATTTCTATTCTTCTTCAGGAGGTTCGGGGATGTCCGATATTGCTTCCCGGTTCGAGGTCGCACCGGCGACCTCCCAATTGCCAGTTTCGTGGTATTTCGACGACCGCATATTCGAACTGGAGAAGCGCCTGATCTTCGATGCCGGTCCCGGCTACGTCGGGCATCGGTTGATGGTACCAGAAGTCGATGACTACCGTTCCCTCGAGTGGCTGGACCATGCCAGCCTGCTGATCCACTCGGAGGACGGCTGCCACGAGATGTCGAATGTCTGCCGGCACCGGCAGGCGATCATGCTGCAGGGCTCGGGCAAGGCCGGCAACATCGTCTGCCCGCTGCACCGCTGGACCTACGACAAGCGCGGCGAACTGCTCGGTGCGCCGCACTTCGATGCCAAGCCGTGCCTCAATCTGAGACGGACGCCGCTCGAGAGCTGGAACGGACTGTTGTTCAAGGGGCCGCGCTCGCCGAGCGCCGACCTGGCCGGCATGAGCGTGGCGAAGGATCTCGACTTCACCGGCTACAAGCTCGATCACGTCGAGATCCACAACTGCAATTACAACTGGAAGACCTTCATCGAGGTCTACCTGGAGGACTACCACGTCGCGCCGTTCCACCCGGGGCTCGGCAACTTCGTCACCTGCGACGATCTCTCCTGGCAGTTCGGCGAATGGTTCTCGGTCCAGCGCGTGGGCGCTACGACGCTGGCGAAGCCCGGCTCGGAGGCCTATCGCCGCTGGCACCGCGCGGTGCTCGACTACGGCGGTGGCGAACCGCCCAGGCAGGGCGCCATCTGGCTCACCTACTACCCGAACGTGATGGTCGAGTGGTATCCGCACGTGCTGGTCGTCAGTACGCTGATCCCGGAGGACGTCAACCGCACGACGAACGTCGTTGAGTTCTACTACCCGGAAGAGATCGTCGAATTCGAGCGCGGTTTCGTCGAGGCCGAGCAGGCGGCCTACATGGAGACCGCCATCGAGGACGACGAGATTGCCGAGCGCATGGACCGCGGCAGGCTGGCCTTGCTGAAGCAGGGCGCAAACGAAACCGGCCCCTACCAGTCGCCGATGGAAGACGGCATGCAGCACTTCCACGAGTTCTACCGGCGCCTGGTCGAGCCCGCGCTGTGACGACGCCCTGTCGTCGACTGTCTCGTTTGTAAGCAAGGTTGTAAGCAACGAGTAAGATCCGCCTCCCTATACTCCGCCCACGGCTGATTCGAAGAGCCGTCCGCAGTGCATTCGCGGACGGCCGCGAGCCGAAATCAACTTACAAGAGGAGGCGATATGGACAGGAGCGCTCAAGCCTACTGGAAGGCGGTGCTAGGTCTGCTGACCAAGATCCTGATCGTGTGGTTCGTGGTCTCGTACGGTGCAGGCATCCTGCTGGCACCGGTTCTCAACACCATCCACCTGGGCGGATACCCGCTGGGCTTCTGGTTTGCCCAGCAAGGGTCGATCTACGTGTTCGTGGCGCTGATCTTCTATTACGCCAGCGCCATGGCCAAGCTAGACCGCAAGTTCGACGTACACGAAGAATAAGGCGAGGGGACGAAATCAATGGATCTTCAAACCATGACCTACCTGGTGGTCGGCGCGAGCTTCGCGCTGTACATCGGGATCGCAATCTGGGCGCGTGCCGGCTCCACCTCCGAGTTCTACGTGGCCGGCGGCGGCGTGCACCCGGTCCTGAACGGCATGGCGACCGGCGCCGACTGGATGTCCGCCGCCTCCTTCATCTCGATGGCCGGCCTGATCGCCTTCATGGGCTACGGCGGCGGCCTGTTCCTGATGGGCTGGACCGGCGGCTATGTGCTGCTGGCGATGCTGCTGGCCCCGTACCTGCGCAAGTTCGGCAAGTTCACGGTGCCGCAGTTCATCGGTGACCGCTTCTACTCGAAGTCGGCTTCCACCGTCGCGGTGCTGTGCCTGCTGACCGCTTCGCTGACCTACATCATCGGCCAGATGACCGGCGTCGGCGTGGCCTTCTCGCGCTTCCTGGGCGTCTCCAACGAGACCGGCATCTACATCGGCATGGCGATCGTGTTCATGTACGCGGTGTTCGGCGGCATGAAGGGCATCACCTACACCCAGGTGGCCCAGTACTGCGTGCTGATCCTGGCCTACACGGTGCCGGCGATCTTCATCTCGCTCAACCTGACCGGCAATCCGCTGCCGCAGCTCGGCCTGGGTTCCGACCTCGTCGGCGGCGACGTGACGCTGCTCGACAAGCTGAACCAGGTCGTCACCGAACTGGGCTTCGGCGAGTACACCACTTCGGTGCCGGGCGGCAGCACGCTGAACATGTTCGTCTACACCGTCTCGCTGATGATCGGTACCGCCGGCCTGCCGCACGTCATCGTGCGCTTCTTCACCGTGCCGAAGGTGGCCGATGCCCGCAGCTCCGCCGGCTGGGCGCTGGTGTTCATCGCGATCCTCTACACGACCGCGCCGGCCGTGGCCGCGATGGCCCGCTACAACCTGCACTCGACCGTGAACAGCGCCGTCGCGACGCATGGCGACATCTTCGCGCCGGATGCCGCACTCGAGTACGACAAGCGTCCGGAGTGGATGAAGCGCTGGGAAGTGACTGGCCTGTTGAAGTTCGAGGACAAGAACGGCGACGGCCGCATCCAGTACTACAACGACAAGTCGTCCGACGCCGAATTCAACGCCAAGGCCGCGGCGGCCGGCTGGAAGGGTGCGGAGCTCAACGTCAACCGCGACATCATCGTGCTGGCCAACCCGGAAATCGCCAAGCTGCCGAACTGGGTCATCGCGCTGGTCGCAGCCGGTGGTCTGGCCGCCGCCCTGTCGACCGCTGCCGGTCTGCTGCTGGCCATTTCCGCCGCCATCTCGCACGACCTGATCAAGAACGTGATCAACCCGGAA
>JBNLET010000217.1:0-27511 GCA_050305135.1 Rhodocyclaceae bacterium
ACGCAACACATCTGTCGCGGTTCGCCGAGGATCGGCACCTCGATGTGCACGCCTTCGGGCACGGGAAGGCCGCAGTGATAGCAGGATTGATCGCTCACCAGACGTCCGGCGCCGGACGGCCGCAGCCGTGCCGACGCAAAAAAAAAGGCGCACCGGGCGTTCGATGCACCTGTTTAGCGAAACCAGGCTGCCATGTCCCGGCCGATCCTTCGCGACGCTGGCGGCCCGAATCGAACCGGCGATCGGCCGCTTGCGAACCGGCAGCATCCGGGTTGGCCGGCATTGTACCCCGTTTCCAGATGCACCACAGGCGTCTGATTTCAATGCCTTATTGTCGTCGCACGGCGTGAGCGCGCGGATTGCACCCACCTCGCCGGCGACCCGGAAGCCGGCCAGCCGGGCGGGTTCGCCGCCGGCCGGGTGCAGTCCCGCCAGGTGGTCGGGCAGCTGTTCGAGGCCGGTGGCCCCGAGCGCCTCGCCGCGCGGCGACGACGAGAACGCAAGCGCGGCCGTGGTCGTCCGTGATCGCGGTTGGCCGCAGCGCCGCCCTGCCTCCACGCCCCACTCGCCCTGCGTACGCCGCCACCCGGAGAGCAGTGGATCGACCGGCGGCAAGTCGGCATACTTGTGCGAAACGCTCATTCCGTAATCCCTCGACTCCGCTCGGGTCAGCCGACCCCAGAAAGGGCGATGGCGCGACACGAGCGATTCTCATGCGCCGGCTCGTGCGAAGTGCTCAACGAAGCCGGGCCGAAGACACGGAGCCGCCGCGATGCGCCGCAAGATTCCCTCGACCTCCGCCCTGACGGCCTTCGAATCTGCCGCCCGTCACCAGAGCTTCACCAAGGCCGCCGACGAACTGGCGGTGACCCAGAGCGCAGTCTGCCGCCAGATCGCCACGCTGGAGGACTACGTCGGCCTGAAGCTGTTTCGTCGCAGCAAGCGCGGCGTGGTACTGACCGAGGCCGGCACCAGCTACAGCCGGCTGGTGACGGCGCGGCTCGACGAAATGGAGCGCGACACGCTCGAACTGATGGCCCGGCGCGGCCAGGGAGGCGTGCTGGAACTGGGCATCGTGCCGACCTTCGCGGTCAAGTGGCTGCTGCCGCGCCTGCCGTCCTTCGCGGCCCGACATCCGGACGTCACCGTCAATCTCAGCGCCCGTACCCGGCCGTTCCTGTTCGCCGATACGCCGTTCGATGCGGCGATTCACGCCGGGCAAGCGACCTGGCCGGGCACCGAGGGGCGCTTTCTGATGCACGAGACGCTGATTCCGGTCTGTGCCGCCAGCCTGATCGCGCCGCTGAAATCGCTCGCCGCCGAGGACTGGAAGCGCTTCACGCTGCTGCACCCGAGCACCCGGCCCTACGCTTGGCGGCAGTGGTTTGCCTGGCGCGGCATCGAGGTCGTGCGGGACATGGCGGGGCCGCGCTTCGAACTGTTTTCGATGCTCACCGAGGCTGCCGTCCAGGGCATGGGCATCGCGCTGCTGCCGCACTTCGTCGCAGAACAGGAGATCAGGAGCAGGCGACTGGTCCGACTCGCCGACGGCGGCTACCGGAGCGACCGCTCCTACTACCTGATCTACCCCGAGCACAAGGCCGAAAACCCGGCGCTGGGCGCGTTTCGCGATTGGCTCGAAGGCGAGACGGAGAGTTACCGGCAGGCAATCGGCCCAGTCTGACGCGACGGCGGCCGGCGACCGGGCGCAGCTAGTCGCCGGCCGGATCCTGTACCAAGCCGTGCTCCACCGCGAAAACGGCTGCTTGGACGCGGCTGTTGAGCCCGAGTTTCTTGAGGATGTTCTGCACGTGGATCTTGACTGTGTTTTCCGCCAGATGCAGCGTGCGCGCGATCTCTTTGTTGCTCTGACCGCGGGCCACGAAGAGCAGCGTCTCACGCTCGCGCCGCGACAGCTTGTCCGCCTCGTCCATGCTGGCGCAGGCGGTGGGCGCACCCGCGCAGGGAGCGCCGCGCTGCGCGCCGTCGAGCAGCTTTTCCATCATCAGCGGCGAGATCACCGCATCGCCGCGCGAGGCCATGCGCACCGCGTCGGTCAGCGACTCGGCGGCGATGTTCTTCAGCAGATAGCCGCAGGCACCCTGGCGCAAGGTGAACAGCAGATCGTCCGAATCCTCCGACACGGTCAGCATCAGCACGTGGGTGTCGGGCGCGTCACCGAGGATCAGCGCCAAAGCCTCGCGACCGGAGATGCCCGGCATGTTGAGGTCCAGCAGCACCACGTCGGGCGACAACTGCTTGGCCCGCTTGGCCCCTTCGAGGCCGTCGCCGGCCTCCCCGACCACCTCGAAGTCGTGATGGCGCTGCAACAGCAGCTTGATGCCGCTGCGGAACAACGCGTGGTCGTCCACCAGCAGCACGCGGATTCGTTCGCTCACTGCGCCTCCTGCTCAAGATCGGCTCGCTGAACGCTGAGCGCCACGCGTGTGCCGGCGCCGCAACGCGAGCGGATCTCCAGCACGCCGCCGATGCGTAGCGCCCGCTCGCTCATGATCTGCAAGCCGATGTGCTCTCCGCCGCCGCCGTCCTCGCGGCCTTCCGGCTCGAAGCCGACCCCGTCGTCGCTGACCGCCAACCGCATCCCGGCACGCTCGCGCCACAGTTCGATGCGCACCCGTTCGGCACGCGCGTGCTTGCGGATGTTGGACAGCGCCTCCTGCACAATGTACAGCACCTGGGTCTCGATCTCCGCGCCGAACGGCGCGCCCATGCCGTGCACGCGAAACTCTCCCGGCACACCGCTCTGTTCCGTGAACTTGTCGAGGGCCGAGTGCAGGGCCGCGGACAGGTCCAGCGGATCGAAACGGGCACGGAAATGCTGCAGCAGCTCGCGCACGTCGGCGTAGCTTTCCTGCACCCCCTGGTGGATCAATGCCGCGGTCGCGCGCGCGTCGTCCGACGCGCCATCGTCCAGCGCCTGCTCGAGCATCTGCACCTGCAGATTGAGATAAGCCAGGCCCTGGGCGATCGAATCGTGGAGCTGGCGGGCGATCATGTTGCGCTCCTCCGAGACCGCCATTTCCTGTTCGCGCATCTTCAGCCGCGCGTTTTCGATCGCCATGCCGAGATGCTGGCCCAGGGTCTGCAGCAGTTCCAGGTCGCTTCCGCTGAACATCTTGCGGCTCGAGAAATAGAGGTTGAAGACCCCAAGCCGGTGCGCGTTGTGATTGACCGGGACGGCGGCGACGGTGTTGTAGCCGGCCCGCGCGCAGGCCGACGCCATCGGGATGTTCTCGATCTCGCTCGTGACGCTCACCACCGCCAGGTCGGCCCGAGCCGCGCGGCGGCACAGGCACTCGCTGCACTTCTGCGCCGAGTCGTGCGTCAGCAACTCCTGCTGCAGACCGACCTGGCAGACCAGGAACAGATTCTCCTCTGCCGGATCGAACAGCCGGACGGAGGCCGCGGCGGCATCGAAGGTCAGCTTGATGCGTTCCAGGAAGCGCCGGCAATGCTCCTCGACGATCGCCGGTTCGCGCAGCGTGCGGCTGACGTCGTTGAGAATCCTCAGCTCGCGGTTCTTGTCGGCCAGCGAGCGGGTCTTCGATCTGACCCGTTCCTCCAGCGTCGCATGGATGCTTTCCAGGCTCTCGGCCATGCTGTTGAAGCCTTCCGCCAGCTCGCCGAACTCGTCACCGGTGAGCACCGGCAGGCGCGCATCGAGGTCGCCCCGCTCCATGCGCTGCATGCCGGCCTGCAACTCGCGCACCGGACGAATCACCGCCACCAGGAAGAAGCGCATCAGGATCAGTGCGCCGGCCACCGCCACGCCCAGCAGAATGATCTGCAGGCTGCGCAGCAGCTTCGTGCTGCGCGCGTAGCTCCGCTCCATCTGCCCCACCACCGCGTCGATCTTGCCGACATAGTTTGCGGTGGCCGTGTCGAAGTCGGCCATCGACGCCTTGCGGTCCGCCGCATCCCGCGCCGCGATGGCTCGATCGGCCAGCGGGCGGATCCGCACCCGCCATTCGGCCCCCAGGTCCTCCACTGCCAGCGGAATGCCCTCGTCGCGGGGAATGAACAGCGGACGGCTGGGATCGCCACGCACCAGACCTGCCTGCACGGCCTCCAGCGCGACGATCTCGTCGCCGATGACATCGAGCCCGCGCAGCCGCGCCACGCCCTCCGTCGGCAGCCCGGTCACCAGATGGGCGATCTTCCAACTGCGCATGCGCAGGCTGCCGGCGTCGTTGATCGCGGCGGCCATGCCCTCCAGGTGCCACGAGCAATACAGCGTCAGACCGACCGCCAGCAGGGTCACGGCAAAGAACAGCAACAGGATTCCCATGATTCGGGCGGAGAGTTTGCGTCCCATCACGCCATCGGCCAGTCTGGAAATTAGTCTGCGCGGCATCGGCAAAGCGGCGGGCTCACCTGCATGTCGGCGGCGACCGCCGCCACGAGCCGACATTGTTGCGCAGTTTGCCGCCGCGCGACCGCCACCGCATACGTCCACTGCGCCGTGCCGCCGGCCCGACGCTTCGCCACCTCGCGATCAAAGCCAGGCGCGCGAGCCGCCAGGCGGGTGAGCGAGGGAGGGGCACTCGATCCACGATTCGCCCGCCCGCCGGTTGCGCATCGGACGCTGCGCATGCCGCCGGCCGGTTTCCGTCGCGTCGGCCGCGCGGCATGCCGCGAGCTTGCCGAGGAGGGTCACCTCCTTGCCGCGCACCCGGATCAGGCCCGCTTCCGACAATTCGCGGAACGCGCGCGACAGCGTCTCGGCGGTCACGCCGATTCTGGCGGCGATCAGTCGCTTGGTGATCGGTAGCTGAAGAACGGTCTCACCCTTCGGGTCGAAAGACTTGCCGGCCTGCCGCAACAGGTAGTCGATCAGCCGGCGGCAGCCCGAGTGAAAGAAACTGGCCGCCACGTCCCGTTCGAAGGCTGCCTGGCGGTGTGCCGCGGCAGCCATCACGCGCAGCGACAGCGCCGGACTCGCGGCAATCGCCTGCATCATCACTTCGCGTCGGATGCACAGCAGCAGCGACTCCTCGGTGGCGGCGGCAAACGAGACGTACGGCGCCTGCCCGAACAGCTCCACGAGGCCGAACCCCTGTCCGGCCGACACTACGTCGATGATCTTCTCGTCCCCTTCGGGTGAGGCCAGCGACCGCCGGACGTGGCCGGACACGACATGGTAGTAGGCGTTCGGAAACTCGCCCTGCCAGTAGATGCGCTCCTCGCCGCGTACCGCGAGGTGGCTCGCGGCAGACGCCAGCGCTTCCAGCGTATCGCCGTCCAGCCCCTCGAACAGCACAATCTTCGCCAGGTCCCCGGCAAGGCCGGAAGCCGCGTTGCGCATTGAGGCATCCTCCTGGATTTCCAATGATCTGGCCGGTCGATAGCGTAGCGGTTCGCGTTGCCGCGGGCACTAGTCCATCCGAGCTAGCACGGACGTGGTGCCGCGGGCGAGCCCGGCCGTCAGCCGCCGGGGGCTGCCGCCGGGCGGCGCGCGCCACGCGCCAACTGCGACTCGAGCTCGGCGACCCGGTTGACCGGAAGGTCGCAGGCCCGGCGGTGGCAGACGTAGGCGGTAGCGCGGCCCCCGAGCTGCGGCCGCTCGGCGAGCAGCAGCCAGTCGTCGGCGTGCTCGCGTGAATCGACTGCCGGATCGAGCAATGCCGTGACCGTTCCGGGCAGCAGATGCCGTTGCACTTCCGCCAGCAGCGCGCGCGTGTCGGCGCCACCACGCCGGCCGACGATGACCACCTCGCGCGCCTCGTCGAGCCGGAAACCCCACGACTGCGCCAGCGCCGGCATCGCCGCCGGATCGTCGGCCAGCCTTGCCGCGAGACCGTCGGCCAATGCCGCGGTGGCCGACTCGTGCGACGACGCGCCGCTGTACAGCGCCAGCCTGCGCAGCGCGGACAGCGCCGCGGCATTGGCCGACGGCGCACTGTCCTCGGCCAGTGCCGGACGCGGCGGCAAGCCCGCGCTTCCCTCGCGTGCCACCGGCGCCAGGCGCAACGGCTGGCCGGCCGCGGGCTGGAAGAGACGCAGCATCTCGTCGGCCAGCGCCGCCGCGCGATCCAGGTGGCGGGCGTCGAAGTCGGACTGGTACAGGTCGATCAGCGCTTCGACGCTGAGGGCGTAGTCGGCGGCAAAGGCCGCGCCGGCAGGATGGCCCAGATAGCGGTAGCGGACCAGCCGCCCGGTGCCGTCGCCGGCCAGGATGGCCGCCATCGCGCGCTGTGCCGCCGCGAGATAGCGCGGCTCGTCGAGTTGCCGCGCGGCCAGCGCAAACGCGCTGACCGCGAGCGCGTTCCACGCCGTCACCGCCTTGTCGTCGCGGCGCGGCGGCGCTCGTTTGGCGCGCCTCACGCGCAGCACGTCGAAATCCGCCGCGAAAGCCGACGCGATCTGCGACCGACGTTCCGCCGCGCCACGCAAGCGCAGCACGCCGCGACGGTCGGCGCGGCCGATCAGCGGGTCGAACCACGCCGCGGCGAAGGCCTCGGCCCGCTCGCCCAGCGCCGCGGAGAGTTCCTCCGCGCTCCAGGTGTAGTAGAGGCCCTCGCCGCCGCCGGATTCCGCATCCAGCGAACCGGCAAACCCGCCGTCGGGCAGCGGCAAGCTTGCCAGCAGCGCGTCGAGGATGCCGCGCGCCACCTCTCCATAGCGTCGATTGCCGGTGGCCTGCATGGCTTCGAGGTAGAGGCGCGCCAGTTGGGCGTTGTCCTCCAGCATCACCTCGAAGTGCGGCACCCGCCATTCTCGGTCGACGGTGTAGCGGTGGAACAGCCCGCCCAACTGATCGCGGACCGCCCCCGCGGCCATGGTGTCGAGCGTACGGCCGAGCAGCGCCAGCAGTTCGGCGTCGCCGCCGCGCACGGCCTCGTGCAACAGGAAGCGCAGCGCGGTAACGTGAAAGAAGCGCCCTTGCCCATGTTCGCGGAAGCCGCCGGCCTGGCGGTCGAGACGCTGCTCGAGCGCTGCCAGCGCCGCCGGGCGAGGGTCGCCGCCGTCGCTCTTGCCGACCGCCAGCAGGCGGCGCGACATCTCGGCCATCTGTTCGCGGATGGTGTCCGCGGTGGCCGCCAGTGCGGCATCGCCGCCGGCCCACGATGCCGCCAGTTCGCCGGCCACCGTCAGCAGCCCCGGGGCGCCGCCCTTGGCCTCCGGCGTCATGTAGGTGTAGCCGAACAGCGGCACCTGGTCCGGCGTCAGGATCAGGTTGGCGGGCCAGCCCGACATCCCGTTCATGGCTTCGAGGATGTCGATCACGTGCGCATCGACGTCGGGCCGCGCCTCGCGGTCCACCAGGATCGCCACATAGCGCCGGTTGAGCAGTTCTACGACGCGCGGGTCGGCGAAGGTGTTGCGTTGCATCAGATGGCACCAATGGCAGGACGCGTAGCCGACCGAGACGAAGATCAGCTTGTTTTCGCGCCGCGCCCGCTCGAATGCCGCCTCGCCCCAGGGCTGCCAGTCGATGCCGTCCTCGGCATGCAGGCGCAGGTAGGGGCTGGTCGCCTGCGCCAGAGCCGGCGCCGCCCAGGCCGGACAGGCGAGCGCGAGACACAGCAGCGCGGCGGCGATCGATCGCGCCATCTTCAGAATGCCGGCGTGGCGTCCGGTACGGCCAGCCGCACCGCCTTGGGCTCGACGATGCAGGCTTCGCGGCACAGCCCGCAGCCGACGCAGGTGTCCTGCTCGATGTAGGGACGTGGGCCTTGCCAGTGCAGCGCGCCGGGCAGCGGGCAGACATGGGCGCAGGCGCCGCATTCCGGTCCCATGTAGGGCAGGCAGGCGGAGGTGTCGATGCTCGCCTGCGCGAGCACGGGTGGCGTCGGTGGCTGGGCCTCGGGCGTTTCCTCGCCCGTCGCCGCGGCGGGCGGCGGCGGCAGCGCGAGGGCACCGGTCTCGCAGGCGGCCACGCACGGCCAGTCGGCGCACAGGTGGCAGCCCTTGTTCAGCAGATCCATCGCCGGCGTGCGCTCCAGGCGCGGACCGTGGCGCGCCGGCAGCGCAAACAAGACCTCGTGAGGACAGGCCGACAGGCACTTGTCGCAGCGCGTGCACAGTTCGAGAAACTTCCATTCGTCCGCCGCGAATGGCGGACGGAAGCAATTCCTCGGGGGCGCCGCAAGCTGTGCAGCCGCGACGTCGACGGTCGCCTTGGCGACCTTTTGCACGCCGGAGCGCAGGAACAGCCTCCGCTTCACGTCCACGGCCGCGCTCCTAACCGTGGTTGCCGCGCAGTTTGCCGGTCAGCACCCGGCGGCGCATCGCCACGCTGGTGAGCAGCAGCGCCAGCACCAGCACCACCGCGCCGATCTCGGCCGGCCCTGCCACGGCCGGCTCGCCGATCTGCACCGGGAAGCGGAATTCGTAGGGTTTTCCGCCGGAGGTGAAGCTGGCCAGGATCACGTAGCGGCCTTCGTCGGGAATCGTCATCGCCTGCCGGTAGACGCGATCGTCCGGGCGCTGCTGCCCGATCTCGCGCTTCGCGCCCAGCAGGCCGAAATACGCCATCCAGCTGTCGCGGCGGAGGAAGAACGTGATCGGCCCGTCCGGATCGGGCGATCCGGGTACGTGGGCGAGGAACAGGTTGATGCGGCCATGGTCACCCGGTTCGGGCAGCGACGGATAGAGCATGAAGGTGGCGTTGTAGTCGCCGATCTCGGCATCCATCTCGATGCTCGATGTTTCGGTGGTGTCGGCGTCCAGGCCGTAGCTGGGCCGGCCCAGCACGTGGTGCGCCGACGCCGGCTGAACAGAGCACAGCACGGCGGCCAGCAAGGCGCCGGCCAGCATGCGGAAATTTCGGAACATCATGGTGCTATCACTCCTACTGACGTGCGCGCGGATCAGGCGAGCGCACGATCGACGATCCAGATCGGCCGGCTGGGGTGCGGGCAGACCTCGACGCACAGGCCACAGCCGACGCAGCCGTCCGCCACCACCGGCCGGTACATGTTGGCGAAATCGAAGCCGATCGCCCGCTCGCCGAGCGGGCAGACGCTGACGCAGGCACCGCAGACGCCGCGGTCCACCCACGGGTAGCAGGCCATGCGGTCGATCACCGCCACGCCCATGTCGACCTCGCGGACCGGCGTCGGCGTCAGCGCCTCGGTCGGGCAGGCCTCCATGCACTTGCCGCACAGGATGCAGGCCCGGTCGGTCGGATCGATGTACGGCGTATTGACTGCGCCGCCGCCGTCGCGGCTGTGGAAACGCACGCAGCGCGGTGGGCACACCTCGCCGCACAGCGCGCAACCTATGCACGCCTCCGCGAACGCGGCGGCATCACGCAAGGCCCCCGGCAGTGGCACGTGGTTGCGCAGCGGTGGCTTCACCGCCGGCGCCAGCAAGGCCGACAGGCCGTAGGGTGCACCGGCGCAGGCGGCCATCGTGCCGCCGGCCATCGCCTTCTGCAGGAAACCGCGCCGGTTCATGCCGCCGCCTCCTCCGCCTCCATGGACGGCGCCGTGCCCGGCGACGCTTCGCCTTGGCGATAGCGGCGGCCGAGATGACCGGGCCCCTGCGGCGCCACGTCGACCACTTTCAACGTGAACACCAGCGCGTCGGTCGGACACACGGCGACGCAGGCGGTGCAGTTGTTGCACTCCTGGCCGAAGCCGTCGCGCATCGGGTCGAGGCCGAATTCGCACACGCCGTTGCACTTCGCGCAGTCGTTGCACGTCTCCACGGTGCGGCGCAGGCGCACCGCGCGATAGCGGCCGAGCAGCGAGTAGAGCGCGCCGCCCGGGCACAGGTAGCGGCAGAAGCCCCGTCGCGCGACGAGCAGGTCGAACAGCAGCGTGGCGGCGAAGAAGGCCGCGCCGGCGCCGAGTCCGCCCCAGGCGATGGCGTAGTACAGCTCGCGGCCGATGATCGCCGGTGGATAGACCGCGGCCACCAGGATCGAGCCGGTCGCCGCCGAGGCGATGAGGCCGAACGCGAGCACGCCGTACTTGAGCCGGCGGTCGAAGCGCCGGCGGCCGACGTCGATGCCGGCCCACTTCAGCAGCGCGGCGAAATTCGAGGTCAGTTCGTAGATGAAGGTGGCCGGGCAGATCCAGCCGCAATAGAAGCGGCCGAACAACAGTGTCGCCAGCAGCGGTACCGCGATCGTGAGCACGAACGGCCAGTGCACGCCGTGACCGGCGGCGATCTGCCCGACGACGGCGAGTGGGTCGGACATCTTGAAGCCCCAGAAGGTGCCCGACCAGGTGTTGCCCTTGATCGCATCGAGCGTCTCGGCCGGGTCGTCGACGAAGGGCGAGGTGATCGCCTCCATGACGTCGTAGAGCATCTTCTCGTCGCTGCCCAGCAGGTCGTAGCCGTGGGCCGCAGCGTAGGTCTGGTAGACGTGCAGGAAGGGCAGCAGCACCAGCATCGCGAAGACCACCAGGAGGCTCACCCAGCGCAGCTTGTTGAGGTGGCGGCGCAGCAGGAAGCCGCGACCATCGGAATTCACGTTACTCATCTCCACCCCCCTCAGGCATGGCTCGGAGCGATGCGGATCGCCTGCGGCATCTGGATGCACGAGCGCTCGCACAGGCCGCAGCCGACGCACTGGTCGGTGACGTGCGGCTGCTCCAGCCGGCCGACCGTGATCGCCACGTCCTGCAACGGACAGGCCCGGTAGCACACCCCGCAGGTCTTGCCCTGGTAGGACAGGCAGATGCTTTCGTCGACCCAGGCGTGTCCCATGTTGACGCCGTCGAGAATGCTCTGCAGTTCGCGCTCGAGCGGCTGGATGGCCCCGGTCGGGCAGATGTCGCCACACTTCATGCACAGGATACAGGCCTTGTCGCGCGGCACGATGTAGGGCGTGTCCAGCGACGCACTGCCGTTTTCCAGGCCGAAGTAGCGGATGCAGCGGTTCGGACAGGCCTCGCCGCACTGGCCGCAGTGGATGCAGCGCGCGAGGAAGGCATCCTCGTCGAGTGCGCCCGGCGGCCGCAGATAGCGGATCTCCGTGCCACCGGACGCGGACCGGGCGGGCATGACGGCAAGCTCTGCCGCCATCGCGACCAGTGTCGCGACAAAGGTTCTGCGTTCCATCTCTAGTAAACCTTCCGCCTCACGGGCGGAACAATCGGCGGGCGGGAATCCCCGCCCGCCGCCTTTACGGACCGATCAGATCTTCTCGATCCGGCAGGCACCCTTCTTGAAGTCTACCTGTCCCGACACCGGATCCCAGATCCGGCTGGTAATGCCGTTGGCCAGCCACTTGTTCTTCTTCGGATCGGCGCTGTCGGCCACCGACAGGTTCCAAGGTCCGAACATGTAGCCGCGCGGCACGTTGTTGCGCGCCGGCTTGACCAGGCTGTTGGAGCCCACCTGCGCGCGTGCCTCCAGCGAGCCGCGGCGGGTGATCACGCGCAGCTTGTCGCCGTCCTCGATGCCGAGATCCTTGGCATCCTCGGGGTGCATCTCGACATACATCTCCGGCACCAGCCGGCGGGTGGTCGGGCTGCGGTTGGACTTGGCCGTGTGGAAGTGCTCGTAGACCACGCCGAGGCCGATCCAGTACGGATACTTGTCCTTCGGGATGTCCTGCCACTTGCGGCCGCGGAAGTCCTCGTCGGGCAGGTCCGGCGTCACCGCCTTGTCGCGCGCCTCCTTGATCAGATCCTGGTGGTCGATCGTGTACAGGCCTTCCTCGACCCCGAAGCGCATCAGCTTCTCGGTCAGTTCCTTGCGATTGGAGTAGTCCTGCTGGCACAGCTTCATGTGCACCTTGCCATCCTTGGTGCGGAAGTAACCGTAGGGCCGGTTTTTCCAATCGCCTTCCTGCAGCATGTAGCGGCGCTTGGTGCCGCCGTTCTTGGCAACCTCGTAGCTCGGTGCCGGCCACTGGATACCGCGCAGTTCCTTGAGCAACGCATAGGGCGACTTGCCGTCCACCTTTTCGACCTCGAGGATGCCGGTGAGATCGGCGTCGGTGCCGGCCGAGGCCTGGCACATGTCGCGGAACACCTCCTCGGCGTCGTAGGTGCCGTCGGCCAGCTTCTTGTACGGGAAGATGTGCTCGCCGTCGAGGCCGAGCAGATCGGCGATCTCCTTGCCCTTGTCGATCACCATGTCCATGTCGGGGCGGCAGCCCTTGGGCGGGATGCCGCCCTGCTCGCACAGGTTGATGCGGCGCTCCGAGCTGATGTAGACGCCGTTGACCTCGCCCCAGGTCGCCGCCGGGAAGATCACGTCGGCGTAGAGGTTGTTGGGCGCGTGGCGGTAGATCTCCTGCACCACGTTGAAGGTCTTGGTCAGCGCCGGGCGGACCAGGTTGTAGCTGTCCGGCAGGTCGATGTGGGTGGCGTAGACCAGGAACATGGCTTTCACCTCGTCCTTCAGCGCCCGCTCCATCATTCCCACGGCGTAGCCCGGATTCTGCGAATTCATCGCGTTCTCCAGGTTCTTCTCCGGCACCCGCCAGGCCGCCGCCATCTGCTTGCGGTGCTTGTCGTTCTTCAGCGGTTCGTTGAACGGCAGGCGTCCGGTCAGGCCGCCGGTGAAACGCTCGCCCATCGCGTTGGGCTGGCCGGTCATCGAGAACGGACCGCAGCCGGGCTTGGCGAGGTTGCCGGTCAAGGTCAGCAGGTTGATGATCGAAATGACGTTGTGCTGGCCATGGACATGCTGGTTGTAGCCGATGCCCCACATGATGATCACGCCGCCGTAGCCCTGTCCGCTCTGCTTGCCCTTGCTGCGGGCCAGGCGCTTGCGGGTGGCGTCGGCGAACATGCCTGCGACGCGGCGGATCAGCGCCGGATTGACGTCGTGGTTGGGCCCGCCCATGCGGTCCTGCACCTGTTCGGGACTGTAGTTCTCGCGCACGCCCTTGACGTATTCCTCCCAGCCGTTGGCGTGCTCCTTCATGAACTCCCAGTCGATGACGTCGTCGTGGTCCTTCAGCAGCACGTGCGCAATGGAGTTGAGGAAGCTGATGTCGCCGTTGAGGATCGGCACATGCACGGTGTTGTCCGGGTTGATGTCCTCGTAGCCCATCACCGTGCCGGTGCGGCGCGGATCGACGACCACGGTCGGAATGTCGTCCTTCTTCTTATGGTCGGCGGCGCGCCAGAAGATGATCGGATGGGACTCGCGGGCGTTGTGGCCGAAGTGCATGATCATGTCGCACAGTTCGATGTCCTCGTAGGCCAGCGGCGGCGTGTCCGAGCCGAGGGTGGCGAAATAGCCGGTCACCGCCGAGGTCATGCACATCCGTGCGTTGGCCTCGATGGTGTTGGAGCCGAGCACCCCCTTCATGAACTTGTTCTCGAGGTACTGGCCCTCGACCGTGAGCTGCCCCGAACCGTACAGCGCGATCGAATTGCCGCCGTACTTCTTGGCCAGGTGGGCGACCTTGTGCGCCACCATCTCCGAGGCCTGCTCATACGGCACGCGAACGAAGTGCTCCTCGTCGAACGAGCCCTTGGTCTTCGTGATGAACTCCAGATCGCCGTGGCCGGGCTTGTTCCATTCGTCCCACACGTCCTTGCGCACGTAGGCGTCGCCTTCCATGCGGTCGACATACATCGGCTCGGCCGCGGTCAGGCCCTTGATGCACTGCAAGCCGTAGTTGGTCGGGTGATCCTTGTCCGGCCGCATCGAGACGATCCTGCCGTTCTCGGCCTGGATGACGGTGCCGCAGCCGACGCCGCAGTACGGGCACTGGGCGATCGCGGTGGTCCGCTCGACGCCCGCGGCGGCCGGCTCGGCGACCGCCGCCTCGAGTTCCGGGTTGGCCCCGACCATCAGCGTCGTGGCCGAGGAGAGAAAGGCACTCGATTTCAGGAAATCGCGACGGGAAAATGCATTCTTGATCCGCTTCATGACACGCCTCTCTCAATTCGTCTGCTGATGGGTTTTTCCGAGTTGGCGCAGATAGACGATGATGTCGTCGATCTCGCGCTCGGACAGATTGGCCAGCCCGTCGGGGCCCGCGAACCCGCGCATGCGGGTGTTGGAGCGGCCATATTTGATGGTTTCGCGGATGAAGCCGTCGCTGACCTTGCCGAGGAAACCGGGATATCCGATCGCGGTGCCGGTGCCGCCGGCCTGGTAGCCGTTGCCGTCCACGCCGTGGCAGGTCGAACAGATGTTGTCGAACCATTCCTTGCCGAGACGCGGGTCGCCGTGCGCATCGGGCTGGGCATCGACGTCGGCCGCACGCTGCTCGACCGGGTGGATGGAGCGCAGATAGGCCACGATGGACTGGATCTTCGCGCGCCCCAGATGTCCGAACGGCGGCATGCCGGTGCCGGCCCGGCCGTCGCGTATCGTGCTCTCGAAGAACTTGTCCGAGCCGATGCTCTGCAGCTCGGGGTTTTGCAGCGACGGCGCAAAGCCGGGCTTGCCGATCGCGTCCGCCTGATGACAGACCGCACAGTTCTGGTTGAACAGCGCCTCTCCGCCGCTGGCCTCCTGGCTCTGCGCAAACGCGCTCGCCACGGCCACGGCCGACGCCGCGGCAACAAGCGCGCGCGACACGGTCCGCAGGCCATGCCACTTCTTATCAATCAACATTTCGCCAATCCTCCGTTCCTTACAGCATCAGTTTGCAGGACGGCTCGCCCGCCCGTCCTGTGTCGATTCCCCTCGGTTCCCATCCTCGTCCGGCCACTCGTCTTCCGGCGGTGCGGCCGCCATGTCGCGGTGGCAATCGTGGCAGGCCACGGCCTGCGCCCGGAGCAACTCGTGCGCGCGATCCAGCGCCGCGTCGAGTTCGGCTTCGCCCCCGACCGGTAGTCGGTGCGCAATACCCTTGTGACAGTCGATGCAGGAAAAGCCGCCCTCGTCGATCAGGCCGTGCATCAGGCGCGCCCTGGCGGACTGCTTCTCCAGCGAGGCATGGAGAACGTCGTGACAGGCGCGGCACTCCTGCGAATCGCCGGCCTTCATGGTCGTCCAAACGCGCCGCGCCAACTCGCTTCGCCGCGCGGCGAACTTCTCCGGCGTGTCGATCGTGCCTCGCAGCCAGTGGAAGATTTCGTTGCTCGCCGCGACCTTGCGCAGAATCTTGGCCACCCACGGCCTGGGCACATGGCAGTCCGGGCAACCGGCATGGACGCCGCTGCGATTGGCGTAGTGCGCGCTGCGCTTGAATTCCGGATAAACCGTCGACCGCATGACGTGACAGGATACACAGAAGGCCTGTGTGTTGGTCAGTTCGATCGCCCAATTGAAACCGCCCCAGAACACTATGCCGGCCACGAACAGCACGACCCCCAGCGGAGCAAACTGCCGCCATCCGCGCAGCCCCGGCAGACTCACGCCAGCCACCGCCCGCGCACGTCGCCATCGCCGCCGCAAAACCCCCCGTTGGCGCTCGGCCAGGGATGCGTCGAAATCGTCGTCGACGCCATTGATCCGGGCCACCGCCCAGATGAAACACGCGTGCCGGTAATACCCTGCAATGCTTCCTGCATCGCGGCTTCTTCCTGTGCCTTGACTGATTCGAGAGCGGTGCAGACTAGCGGATCAACTGCCACAGGACACTAGCCCGTCCGAACTAGTACGAATGCCTCGCCAACGCAGTCTATGCCCATGCCATGCCGCCGCCCGACCTGTCGGGTGGCCGGACGGGCCGGGCCGCACGGGACGGACGGCCATTCAGAGATCCCTTGGTGTCCTCGGGCAAAGCGCGGCATCGGAATCATCCGTGCACCACTCCAAGACGGGCTAGCGCAACGGCTGCGGCCCTTTGCCGCGCCCCAGCCGCGATGCCCAGAAGGCAGCGACGTCCAGCAGGCGGCAGGAATACGCCCACTCGTTGTCGAACCACAACAGCAGATTGACCAGGTGCGCGCCGGAACTGCGCGTCTGGCTGGCGTCAATGATCACCGAGTAGCCGTTGTGATTGAAGTCCACCGACGCGTGCGGGCCGCCGGAATAGGCGACGACGCCGAATCGGTCGGCGACCGCCAGTTCGCGCAGCACGTGATTGATTTCGTCGGCGCTGCTGGGCCGCCCCAGCGTGACGACGAGATCGATCGCGGAGACATTGGGCACCGGCACCCGGATCGACTTGGCCACGATCCGCCCCTCGAGCGCGGGCAGCATGCGCGTCACGCCCCGGGCCAGCCCGGTGTCGACCGGAATCATCGACTGCATCGCCGAGCGCGTCATGCGCAGGTCGGTGTGGTGGTAGCCGTCGATCAGCGGCTGGTCGTTCATCACCGAATGCAAGGTCGTCGCCAGCGCGTGCTCGATGCCGAAGGTCCGGTCGAGCGCCTCGAGGACCGGCACCACCGCGTTGGTCGTGCACGAGGCGGCGGACACGATGCGCTCGTCGCCGCCCAGGGTCTCCTCATTGCTGCCGAACACCACGGTGCGATCGACGTCGTCGGCGCTGTGTCCCGGGTGCGCCAGCAGCAAGCGCGGGCAGCCCGCTTCGAGAAAGGCCTCCAATTCGGCGCGCGTGCGGTAGCGTCCCGATGCTTCGATCACCAGATCCAGGCCGAGCGAGCGCCAATCCACCGCGCCGGGCGTTTCCGCGTGGGTGACCACGATCTCGGCGCCGTCGATCCGCAACTGCCCGTCCCGCACCTCGACCGCAGCCGGAAAACAGCCGTGGGTGGAGTCGAAGCGGGTCAGGTAGGCCATGCTGTCGACCTCGGCCGGCTCGTTGATGGCAACGATCGAGAGCTCTTCGCGCTGGCCGGACTGGTGGAGGGCGCGCAGGAAGCAGCGGCCGATGCGGCCATAGCCGTTGATGGCGATGCGGAAAGTCATGGAGGCGGTTGAGGCGGACGCTGGAGAACGGAGCATACTCCGCCCGTGCGCCCGGCGCTCGCCGCCGGCGCGAGCTGCCGTCTGCTTCGAGCACCCCGTTGATCAAGTGCAACTGCGGTCAGGCCCTGGGGCATGGCTCGCTCTGCCAAGACCATGGCCTTGCGTCCCCGGGGTCCTGCCGCATACCGGTGCGCCCGCGGCACGCACGACTCGCGCTGTCACGCCTCGACATCGCGGAAATTTTCCATGATCTCCAGTATCCCGGGCAGTACGCGACGGAAGCAGGCCACCAGGTCGGGGTCGAAATGCAGCCCGGCATTGCTCTCGATGTACTGCACGGCCTTCTCGGTCGGCCAGGGGGCCTTGTAGGGTCGCGCCGACGTCAGCGCATCGAATACGTCCGCCAGTGCCACGATGCGGCCGGCCAATGGAATGTCCCCGGCGTGCAGCCCATGGGGATAGCCGCTACCGTCCCACTTCTCGTGGTGCGTGAGTGCGATCTCGCGAGCCATCGTGAGCAACGCCGAGTTGTCGCCGTCGAGCAGTTCGGCGCCTATCACCGGGTGGCGCTTGATGACCTCGAATTCGCCGCTGTCGAGACGGCCAGGCTTCAGCAGAATGTGATCCGGGATGCCGATCTTCCCGATGTCGTGCATCGGACTCGCTTCAAGGATCAGGACCGTCTCGGCCTCCGGCCAGCCCAGGGCCCTTGCGATCAGTTCGGAGAACCTGCTCATGCGAGCGATGTGCAGACCGGTTTCGTTGTCCCGGTACTCCGCCGCGCGGCCCAGCCGCCGGATCACCTGCAAGCGAGTGGCGCGCAGCTCCGCGGTGCGCCGTTGCACCAATTCCTCCAACACCTTTTTCTGGTCGTGCATCAGCAGCTGGCCCAGATGCGCGTCGAGCAGATTGCGCACTCGGGCCCGAAGCTCCGGAAGGTCGAAGGGCTTGCTGAGAAAATCTCGCGCACCCTCCGTGAGGGATCGCAGCTTGAAGTCGCGACCGGTCTGTGCCGTCAGTATGATCACCGGCGGCTGCAGCGGATCGTTCAGATCCCGCAGTTGCTTGAGCACCTCGAAACCATCGAGGTATGGCATGTTGAGGTCGAGCAGGATCAGGTCCGGGCGCTGCTTTCGATACTGAGTCAGCACCTCGCGGGGATCCCGAATCAGAGTGAGGTTCTGGTAGCCGGTACCCGAGAGCATTCGGGCCAGCAACTTCAGATTCGTGGGTTCGTCGTCGACGATCAGGATGCGGGCTCGGCCCGGATCGAAGCGCCAGTCATTGGCCATGGCCCGGGCCTCCGTTGGCGACGAGCGGCTCACGGCCACTGGGTGCCGGCAGGTCGGGATCCACTGCGTAGCGGCGGCACTTGAGGCGGCGATGCGCGTTCGGCCGGCCCCGGCGGCGCGCTTCGGGAGGCGGAGCCGGACGCCGGCTCGCGATCGAATCGGGCGACGGGGGAGTCATTTCAGTGCATCCACCAGCGCCAGCAGACGGGCAATGTTGACGGGTTTGGTCAAGTAGTCGTCGAATCCCGCGCGCCTGCCGCGCTCGAGGTCGCCAGGCATCGCGCTCGCTGTCACCGCCACCACCGGAATGTGGCTGAGCGCCGGATCGGCACGCAGTCTCTCGAGGACCTGATAGCCATCGAGATTCGGCATGTGGATGTCCAGCAGAATCAGTTCCGGCACGTGGGTGGCGGCCAGTTCGAGCCCGAGCAGCGGCTCGTGCGCGGTGATCAGGTGAACGTGTTCGCGCTTGGCCAGAATCTGGCTTACCAGCCGCAGATTCGTCGGGTTGTCCTCGACGTACAGCACCGTGTGCTTGTGGTCGCTGGCGCCGCCATTGCCGACGGAGCCGTTCCTGGCATCGTCACCGTCGCCCGGCTCGACGTCGGCGGCCCGCGGAAGCTCGATCCAGAACGTGCTGCCCACGCCCTCGTCGCTTTCCATACCGACCGATCCGCCCATCTTCGTCACCAGCGAACGCACGATGGATAGTCCGATGCCGGTGCCCTCGATCTCGCTGCTTTCCGCACCGAGGCGATTGAACGGCTGAAACAGCATCGGCTTCTTCGAATCGGCGACGCCGCGGCCGGTATCCGTCACTGCGATCCTCAGTCCGGTCGTCTCCAGTCCGGATACGCTGATGTGGACCGATCCCTGTTCACGGTTGTACTTGATCGCATTCGAAATCAGATTGAGAAGCGCCTGCTTGAGGCGGACCCGGTCCGCACTGACGGCATGTCCGCCACACTCCGGCAGCTTGAGCGTGATGCCGCGCTTCTCGGCGATCGGCACCATCAAGTCCCGGCATTCGGCCAGGAGCTCCCACAGTGGGACGGCTTCGATCGACAGCTGGATGCGACCCGACTCGATACGGGCCAGATCGAGTACGTCGTCGATCAGGCTGAGCAGGTGCTGTCCTGCCTTGGCGATTTCCTTGACGCTGTCCTGCTGTTCGACGTTGAGCCCGTCGTCGAACAGCAGGATCTGTGCGAAGCCGAGAATCGCGTTCATCGGAGTACGCAACTCGTGACTCATGCTCGACAGGAACTCCGACTTCGCCTTGCTGGCCTGGCGGGCCTCCTGCTCCAGCCTCTTGACGTCGGTGATGTTGGTCCGGATCGAGACGTAGCGGGTGTCCTCGGCCCGTTTGCCGAGGAAGGGCATGATCGATGCCGACACCCAGTAGGTGGATCCGTCCTTGCGGCGATTGCAGATCTCGCCGCGCCAGATCCGACCATCGGTGATGGTGCGCCAGAGCGCCTCGTAGAATTCCGGTGGATGGCTGCCCGACTTGACGATGCGGTGATTGCGCCCGATCAATTCGTCGGCTCGGTAGCCGCTGGCCTCGGCGAAGCGCTGGTTGACGTAGATGATGTCGCCGCGTTCGTTCGCGACACTCACGATCGCGTGGTCGTCGAGGGCCGCCAGCAACAGATCCCGAAGCCGGGGATCGGCTTCCGACGCTCGTGCGGCACGGGCGAGTTCCCGGGAGCCGGCCGCGCTCCCCGATTCGAGCGCCGCCTTGCGGGCATCCCTCAACAAGCACTCGAGTCCGAATCTCAAGTGCGCCAGATCGCTTGCGTCGAAACTCCCGCGCAGCCCGGCGGCCTCCAGCGCTTGACGCAGGGCACTGCACAGCAGGGCGACGGGCCGGACAGCCTCGAAGTGGTGCTGCAGCCGCTGCAGCGCCCTCTCCAGCTCATCACGATGCTCGGCCCACGCGGCCTCGTCGGTGAATTTCTCGATCGCGCCGGCGATCGCGCGGAGCGAGTCGCCGACCTCGGCCGGTGGCGTCCCAAATGACTGAAAGTTCATCGATTGCCTCGGGCTGCGTTGCATTTCGGCATCCTGCATTCCGAGCACGCCAACACCCACACGCCTCTACACGTGTCTTACTATCGACAGCCGTGCCTGCGTCCTTTAGTACGGTTTGCCTCGCCGCGCGATGCCGAGATCCGAGTCCGGCATCGATGCGGCGGCAGCACCCGCAGCGCCAACGCCTCGGCCCGGCCCGGCATCCGAGTCGATACGGGTGGTTTTGCAGTCGAACCGGGGCGCGTCCAGCCGCGGGATTCGCCGGCCACGCTGCCGAGCGGTATGCTGAATCCCATTGCACGCATGCGACCGGCCCGCAGGAGATGATCTTGAACAGTGCGTCGATCACCTTGGAAGCGGATATCCGGCTCCAACTCACTCGAATCTTCTTCAGCAATGCGGCTCTGGGCCAATTGCTCACGCCGCTGCTTGCCGGCCTACTGGCGTTGGCGTGCGAATCAGACTTCACGGCAGCAGCCAATGCCTGGTTCGCAGCGATGTTGCTGCTTTCGGGAGCACGTTACTGGTTGGCGCGCAGCTTCGCAAAGGCCGGAGCCGATGTGCAGCTGGACCCGCGGTGGGCACAGGCGGGCTGTCTCGGTGCCGCAGTGGCGGGCATCGGCTGGGCAGCCGCGACCGTAATCTACATGTGGGGGGCACCGCAAAGCCAGCAGTTCTTCACCGCGTTCATGGTATCCGGGGTGGTTGCCGGCGGCTTGCCCGTACTCTCCGCCATTCCCGCCGCGTATCGCCTGTTCGCGTGCGTCGCAGTCGGCTCCACCTTCCTGGTCATGGCGTTGCTGGCGTCGACATCATTGCAATGGACACTCTGCGCATCGAGCCTGCTATTCCTGTTCGCGATGCTGCGCAGTTCGGCAGCCTTCTTCCATTCGATGGAAAGCGCGATCCGTCTGGGGATCGAGCAACAAGCGCTGGCCGAAGAGTTGATGCAGGCGCGCGACGAGGCCCAGGAGGCCAACAAGGCGAAGAGTGCCTTTCTCGCCAACATGTCGCACGAGATCAGAACGCCGATGAACGGCGTGATCGGCATGACCAGCCTGTTGCTCGAAACCGTGCTGGACCGCAAACAACGCGACTATGCTCAGACGATCATGAGCAGCGGCGAAGCATTGCTGTCGATCATCAATGACATCCTCGATTTCTCCAAGATCGAGGCCGACAAGATCGAACTGGAAAGCGTCGAGTTCGACCTGTACGACATGCTCGAAGAAGTGGGAGATCTGATGGCCCTCCGTGCTCAGCAGAAGGGCCTCGAATTCAACTGCTTCGCGCATCCCGGCGTCCCCGCGCGGCCGAGCGGCGACCGGGGACGGCTGCGACAGGTCCTGATCAACCTGATCGACAACGCGATCAAGTTCACGTCCGCGGGAGAAGTATCCGTCCAGGTCAGCGCTGAGGCCGCGAACGGAAACACGGTGCGGCTGCGCTTCGAGGTGCGGGATAGCGGGATGGGGATCGCGGCGGACAAAGTCGACGCCTTGTTCAATCCGTTTACGCAGGCGGACGCTTCCATGACCCGCAGGTTCGGTGGTACCGGACTGGGGCTGACGATCTGCAGGCGGCTCGTCGAGATGATGGGCGGGCAAGTCGAAGTCGTCAGCGAAGAGGGCGCGGGCTCGGCCTTTTCGTTCGCCATCGATCTCCCGTGTCAACGCCTGCCGCAAGACCGCGCAACCAAGGCGGCCGGCGCGAACGGGCAAATCCTGTTGGCGGTCGCCAATTCCACCACCAGGCAGCTGCTCGAGAGCTTGCTCCGGCAGTGGCAGTACAGGCCGCTCGCCGCAGCCGACGCGACCGAAGCACTGGCGCTGCTGGCCGCTGAAGACGCGGCCGGGCGTGAGGTCGCGGCGGCGCTGCTCGACATGCAGGCGCCCGACATGGATGGCATCGAAGTCGGGCGCTCGATCCAGGCACGTTCCGGCTTGCCGGCGATCCCGCTGGTGCTGCTCGTTCCGGTCGCGCAACAAGGGCTCAGGACGCAGGCGGAGCAGGTCGGATTTGCCGCCTGCCTGACGAAGCCGGTCAAGCCGGCCCAGCTGCAACAGTGCCTGGAGAAGATCGCCGGCGGTCTCGACCTCGTGCCGGAGACCGCCCCGGCGTGCGCGCGCCCCGATGCCTCGCCGACCGAGGCGACCGCAAGGACAAGAATGCTGGTGGCGGAACACAACGCCACCGAGCGCAAGCTCCTCGTGAAGATGCTCGCGCGCCTCGGCCATGCCGCCGACGCGGTTTCCAGCGGGCCCGAGGCCGTGCGCGCGCTCGCCGCCAAGCACTACGACCTGGTTCTGATGGACTGCGAGATGCCCGAGATGGGCGGCTACAAGGCAACGCTCGAGATCCAGACGCCGGAGTCGGCGGACCGCCACCATCGCATCATCGTCATTGGCCTGACCGGTAGCGCACGTCCCGAAGATCGCGAGAAGGCCCTGCAGGCCGGCATGGACGATTCCCTTGCCAAGCCGATCGACTACGAGTTGCTGGGCCGTGCAGTCGAATATTGGAGCACCGGCCGCGCGTCCGATCCTTCGGGCGGGGGGCCGGAGTCGCCGGCCGCACACGGCGGGCCGGCATTGACCGGCAACGAACCCGGTCCCACAGCGCTTGACCACTGGCCGCCCCGCTGACGGCAGGCGGGCCACGCGATGCATCGACGCCGGCGCCGTCGGGCGCAAAGGTCGGCGTCGGCGCCTGCAGCGCCCGGCTCAGTTCGAAGCCTTCGGCCGGATGCTGAAGATGCAGTGGCTGTGGCCGTCTGCGCCACACTGGATCTCACGGCAGCTGGTCTTGACCGGCCGTCCGGAACTCTCGCCGACCCAGTCCATCATTCCGGCAAACCAGCCGGCGAACCTGAAGCAGGTCTTGGTCGCGCAGACCTCGCCCTGGGCCATCACCAACGGCGAGTAGTCAAGGCGGACGTCCGCGTAGCCGCTCGCCGCATCGGCCTCGACGAGGCTGAAGCGGCCCCAGCCGCGGAGCGACAGGCGGCGCAGGTAATACTCGAACATCGCGATGCCGGCCAGGCCGCGGGCCCTGGCCTCCTTGTCGCACCAGTAGCGGGCCGACTTGTAGCTGGCGTGGTAGAGGATCTCGGAATACTTCTCGCAGCCCAGCGCAAGCTCGACCGCCTGGTAGCCGAATTCGGGCGAACTCGGCGGCACGTAGTGCAGTGGACTGCGCGCCGTGCCTGCCGGGCCGGCACTGCGATGCCGGTCCACGGGACGTTGCGGATTCACGATGCCTCCCCTTCCCTTCCCTTTAGCCTCACCTCGGCATTATTGGTGCTCGCCAGGCCCGCGGTCAGCCTGTTTGCGACCCATACCCGCCTGCCCGCGACAGCCCCGCCGCAGACGGGCGAGCGGGATCTGGCGCAAGCCGGCGGAAGGCGCTATCGTCGAGTCCGGGGACGGCAGCTCCGACGAACGGCACGCGACCCTTGCCGGAGAGGGCGCTCTAGGCCAAGCTGACATCGTGGCACGAGGCCCGCCCCGCCCGGGCAATCGGGCCGGGGCAAAGCAGCTACCGCCGCAGCTGATCGTTTGCGAATGCCAAACTCGGAGATCGGAGGGACAAGGTGTCCGACAAACTCTCGTCCGTAACGCGCGTCGGCTTTCTGGTGCTGAGCGAGTTCACGATGATCTCCTTCTCCAGCGCGATCGAGGTGCTGCGCATGGCCAATCACGCCAGCGGCAAGCCCTTGTACAGCTGGTCCGTGATCACGCCCGACGGCCAGCCGGTGTACGCCAGCAACGGCCTCGCCCCCACCCCGATCAGCACCTACGAAGACGCGAAGCCGATCGACTTGCTGTTCGTCTGCGGCGGCACCAACGTCACGCGCTTCGTGGACGACGGGATATTGGCCTTGCTGCGGCGCATCGCCCAGGACAAGATCATCCTCGGCAGTCTATGCACCGGCAGCTACGCGCTGGTGAAGGCCGGGCTGCTGAACGGATACCGGGCCGCCATCCACTGGGAGAACCTGAGCGCGCTGCGCGAGGCCCACACCAAGGTCGATTTCGTCGAGGAGTTGTTCGTCATCGATCGCGACCGCATCACCTGCACCGGCGGCACCGCGCCGATGGACATGATGCTCGCCGTGGTGCGCGAACGCTGCGGCAAGACGCTGGTGGCGGAGATCTCCGAGCAATTCATCGTCGAGCGGGTGCGCGACAGCCAGTACCGCCAGCACATTCCGCTGGCGGCACGGATGGGCTGCAACCACAAGGCCCTGGTGGACGTGGCGGCCTTGATGGAAGCCAACATCGAGGAGCCGCTGTCACTGGAGGAGTTGTCGCATCTGGCCGGCCTCTCCCAGCGCCATCTGCAGCGCATGTTCCGCGAGGCGCTGCACGTCACGCCCAGCCACTACTACCTGGACTTGCGCCTGCGCCGCGCCCGCGAGCTGCTGCTGCAGACCGAGATGTCGATCACCAGCATCACGGTCGCCTGCGGCTTCCAGTCGGCCTGCCACTTCAGCAAGTGCTACCGCGCGCTGTTCGGCAAGCCGCCCAGCAGCGAGCGCCGTCCGCAGGACGGCGACACCGCACGACAGCGCAAGAAACGTCTCGCGCACGAGCAGGCGGCGTAGGCGACGATCGCGCCCGGACGGCGCCCGACCGACCGATCGAACCGCAGCAAGCCGGCAGCTCGGCTCACGACGAGGGAGGGCGCGCCTCGGCGAGCTGCCGGCTCAGGCGCGCCAGGCGGGCATGGACGCGCGCGTCGCTGACCCGCAAGGCCAGTTCGGCACAGCGGTGCAGATCCTCGTCTTCGAGCGCCGCACCGCAGTTGACGGCGTCTTCCAGGCGCTTCAGCGACAACTTCCTGTGCCCCAGATCGAGGCTGTGACGAAGCAGTTCCAGCGCCGCTTCCCTGCGCTGCACCTCGTCCTGCGCCTCGGCGAACGACTGCTTCAGTTTCCTGGCGGAATTTCTGGCCACGCTACGCTCCCGGCGCTGCTCGGATCGTTGGGGAAGAGAGAAAGATGCCGCGCGCGAAACGCGGGGCATTCGAGAAAGGCGTCCATCGGCTGATCGTCGGCATCGTTCTGCGAGTCGGACTTTCGTCCGCCCGGTCCGTCGTGGGCTACACGACGGCGGGCACGCGCCCGGCCGCCGCTTCGTCCCGGCCCGGGGATCGCTCGGCGGCCGCAGGCTGCCGCAGCACGATGCATTTGGCGAGCACCTCGTCATATTCGCTGCCGGCGACCGAATCGGCGGTGATGCCGCCGCCGACGCCGTAGATCCCCTCGCCCGTCGCGGTGTCCAGTGCCAGCGTCCGGATCGCGACATTGAAGACGGCGTCGCCGCCGGGCCGGATCATTCCGATCGCACCGCAGTAGATTCCACGCGCGTCGGCCTCCAGTTCCGCGATGATCTTCATGGCCTCGATCTTCGGCGCGCCGGTGACCGATCCGCACGGAAAGGTCGCCGCGAAGATCCGCTCCAGGCCGATCTCCGGCCCGATGTCGGCGGTCACCGTCGAAGTCATCTGCCAGATGGTCGGATACCGTTCGACCGAGAACAGCCGCGGCACCGCCACCGAATGCGGCAGCGCGATGCGCGACACGTCGTTGCGGATCAGGTCGACGATCATCAGGTTCTCCGCCCGCTCCTTGTCGGAACTCAGGAGCGCGTCGCGCAGCGCCAGATCCAGTTCCTCGGAGGCGCCGCGCCGTGCCGTACCCTTCATCGGCCTGAAGCTCAGGCGCTGCCCGTCGCGCGAAAAGAACAGCTCCGGCGAAACGCTCAGCACGCGCTGCGCGCCCAACTCGATGCAGGCGCAGTACCCGCCCGCCTGACGCTGCCGCAGGCGATCGTAGAGCGCCTGCCAGTCGCCGCGCCAGCGTCCGGCCAGGCGCAGCGTGTGGTTGACCTGGTAGACGTCGCCGGCGCGGATGTGCGCGAGGATGTCGGCGATCTCCCGTTCGTATTGCGCGCGATCCGTGGTCAGCGCCCAATGCGTCGGCGGCAGTGCCGCAGCCGGCGTCCGGTCGGCGGCCGGCGACGGCGCGTCGAAGACGCCGAACCACACCAGCGGCAGCGCGCAGCGACCGCCGAAGCGGAAGGCCGGATCGAAGGCCGCCGCCGCCTCGTAGCAGACGAAGCCGGCGACCCACTTGCCGTCGCGGGCCGCCTCGTCGGCGCGCATCAGCGCGGCGCGCACCTGCGACGCGTCGTGGGCTTCGATCGTCTCGCACGGCTGTTCGAAGACGAGCGGGCCCTCGTCCGCGCCCCGGGCGGGAAAGTCGAAGCGCAGGCGCGGCGCCGGCTGCCGTGGCCGGCCGGCATCGTCCGGACGGTACATCGTCGTGATCACGCGAACTCGATCAACAGGTCTTTGGCGTTCACGCGGTCCCCCGCGGCAACCACCACGCGCGCCACCACGACGTCCCGCTCGGCGGTCAGCACCGTTTCCATCTTCATCGCTTCGATCGACACCAGCGGGCTGCCCTTGGCCACCCGCTGCCCCTCGCGCACCGAGACGGTCACGACGGCGCCGGGCATCGGCGCGCCGACGTGCTTCGGGTTGGCTTCGTCCATCTTCGGATGGCGGCGCCCGGTCGGCGCGGCGCCGGCCTTCGGGATGCGCTGCAGGCGCGGCTGGCCGTTCAGCTCGAAGAAGACCTTGACGCGGCCCTCCTCGTCCGGCGTGTCGCTGCTGCCGGTCTGGCGCACGATCAGGCTCTTGCCGCGCTCGATCTCGACGCTGATCTCCTCGCGGTCCTTCAGGCCGTAGAAGAACACCGGCGTGGGCAGCAGCGAAACGTCGCCGAAGCGCGCCTGGTGGGCGGCGTAGTCCTTGAAGACCTTGGGATACATCAGCCACGAGGCGAGATCGGTGTCCGAGACCTGGCGGCCGATCGCGGCGGCCGCATCGGCCCGCGCGGCTTCAAGCTCGACCGCCGGCAGGAAGTCGCCGGCGCGGCCCGCCAGCGGCGCGGCGCCTTTCAGCACCTTGCGCTCGAGCGCCTTCGGGAAGCCGTCCGGCGGAAAGCCGAGTTCGCCGCGGAACAGCGACACGACCGACTCGGGGAAGGCGATCTCCCTGTCCGGATCGAGCACCTCGGCGGGCGTCAGATCGTTGGCAACCATGAACAGCGCCATGTCGCCGACCACCTTGGAGGTCGGCGTGACCTTGACGATGTCGCCGAACAGCCGATTGACGTCGGCGTAGGCCTGCGAGACCTCGGGCCAGCGGTGGTCGAGGCCCATCGCGCGGGCCTGCTCGCGCAGATTGGTGTATTGGCCGCCGGGCATCTCGTGCTTGTACACGTCCGAGGTGCCGCTGCGGATGTCGGCCTCGAACGGGGCGTAGGCGCGCCGCACGCCCTCCCAGTATTGCGATAGCGATTGCAGCGCCGCGAGATCCACGCCGCTGTCGCGCTCCGAGCCGGCCAGCGCGGCGGCGATCGAACCCAGGTTCGGCTGGGAGGTGAGCCCGCTCATCGCGTC
>JBNLET010000218.1:0-3244 GCA_050305135.1 Rhodocyclaceae bacterium
CAGGCGGTCGGCGTCTCGCCGGCCATGCTGGGGCGGCGGGTGGACGCGCTGGAGCGGCGGCTCGGTGTCCGGCTGCTGCACCGCTCGACCCGCCACCTGACGCTGACCGACGAGGGCCTGCTGTTTCTCGAGCGCTGCCGCCGGGTGTTCGCCGAACTGGAACTGGCCGAGGAACTGATGACGACCTCGCGCGAGTCGGCCGTGGGGCATTTGCGCGTCACCGCGCCGGCCGGCTTCGGGCGCCGCCATGTGGCGGTGCATGCGGCCAGTTTCATGGCCGACAACCCGAAGGTGCAATTGTCTTTCGACCTCACCGACCAGGTGGTGGACGTGGCGCGCCAGGGCTACGACCTGGGCATCCGCATCGGTGCGGTGGCCGACACCGACCTGGTGGCGATCCGGCTGGCTGCCAACCGGCGCGCGGTGTGCGCGGCGCCGGCCTACCTGGCGAAGCATGGCGTGCCGCGCCAGTTGTCGGACCTGCAGCAGCACAACTGCCTGGTGTTCACGCCGCAGGGCGGCCAGAGCGGCGGCTGGAGCTTTCACAAGGACGGCAAGCCGGCGACGATCCGGGTGCGCGGCAACCCGGACTGCAACGACGGCGAGATGCTGCACCGCTGGTCCCGCGCCGGCCTCGGTCTGGCCTGGCGCTCGACCTGGGAGATCCAGCGCGAGTTGAACCGCGGCGAACTGCTGACGGTGCTGGACGAGTTCGCGCTGCCCGACTACGACGTGCGTGCGGTGTATCCGCAGCAGCGCCACATCCCGGCCAAGGTGCGCTTCTTCGTCGAGCACCTGAAGACGATCTACGGCCGGCCGGGCTATTGGGACAATTGAGCGTCGCCGCTGCTCAGTCGAGGGCCGACGGCTGCCAGCGCAGCATCAGCCGGAGGCTCCAATAGGGATCGTTCTCCCGTGAGGCGGCTGGATCACGCCGCACCTCGAGCGGTACGTAGAGGAGCTCCGCTGCCCAGCCGAGGCCGTCTTGCCGGTCCTGGCCGATGCCGGCGGTGAAGAAGCGCACGTAGCGGCGCGCATGCAACCGGCTGCGGTCGCGCGCGTCCGGCATCAGCGGTGCGTCCACCTGGACCTCGGGGGTGAGGCGCGCCAGACCGGCACCGAGTTGGTAGCGCAGCGCCTGCGGCGCGCCCTGCCACGCGGCGCCCAGTTCCGCGCCGCTGTAGCGCAGCGAGATCTCGTCGGACGAGGGTGCCGTACAGCCGAACGGATTGCGCGCGAAATCCGTGTTGCCGGCGATGCCGGCCGGGCAGGTGATGTCGCCCTGCACCCGGCCGCGCTGCAGAAATGCGCGGGCACTCGCTCGCCAGCCGGCAGCCAGCCCGAAACTGCGGCCGGCGCCAAGCGCGAACAATCGCTTCGCGCGCACGTCGCCGATTTCGATGTCCGGTGTGTAGGCGACTTCTCCGACCATGCCGGCGGGCAGCCCGAACCAGGCGCGCAGGCGGCCGAAGACCGGCGACTTGTTCAGATCCTCGGCCTTTTCGCCGCCGAAGCCCACCGACCGCTGGGCTTCCTCCAGGCGCGGGATGCTCGCCAGCTCGGCGCCGAGCATCCACGCCCCCGGCGCCAGTTCGGGCGGCCCGCCGAGTCCCGTCAGCAGCGTCGACGAGGTGACGTAGCTCATCGCCCAGGCTTCGGGCGAATCGCCACCGACCTGCTGGTCGTCCTCGAACACTTGCTGGCCGAGGGCCGAAGGGGGCGCGACCATCGTCATGGCGAGGCCCAGGCAGAGGGAGGCAACTGCTTTCATCGTGGCTCGCGTGGCTTGGTCCGGAGCTTCAGTCTAAGACATGGGCGAGCCATGCCCATCCCGCTCGCATGGCCTCTCTACGGTTGCTCTTCGGCGTCTACCAAACGATGCCGGCGGACTATTCTTAGGGAACATTAAGGCGTTGCCCCAACAAGAGGAAGAGGTCATGAAACGTTTGATACTTGCGGCGATGGCCGCGGCGCTGTCGTTGTCGGCGACGCCCGGCTCGGCGGCCGAGTACACCGTGGCGCTGAGGAATTTCGAGTTCGACCCGAACGACCTGGCGATTCAGGTCGGCGACACGGTCACCTTCGTCAACCAGGGCGGCTTCCACAACGTCACGGCTGACGACGGAAGTTTCGGCAACAGTGCCTCCAGCACGGCCTGGAGCTTCAGCCAGACATTCAATTCAGCCGGCGAAGTGCGCGTCTACTGTTCGGTGCACAGCGTGCCCGGTGCCGACATCAACACCAAGATGAACGCGCGCATCACCGTCGCGGCGGCGCCGACGCCGGCCCCCAGCTTCCAGATCAACCAGGGCATTTCCGGCAGCTGGTATGACAGCGCAAATCCCGGCCAGGGTTTCCTGATCGACGTCGATCCGACCCTGCCGTTCATCTTCGTGGCCTGGTTTACCTACGACCTGCCGACCGGCGGCGGCTCGACCAGTCCGGGTCATCTCTGGTTGAGCGGTGGCGATGCCTACGTGGACGACCACGCCCAGTTCCGTCTTCTGCTCACCAGCGATGGTCTGTTCGACGAGAACTCCGGCAACATCACGAATACCGAGATCGGCACCGCGACGATCAGCTTCGAGTCCTGCACCAAGGGCAGCTTCTCGTACCAGTTCGACAATCTGGGCGTCAGTGGAACGATCAGTCTGACTCGGCTGCTGAATGGTGGAGCCACCCTCTGCGAACAACTGAAATAGCCGGCCGGCCGGGTTGGGCCGGATCCGTCCGGCCCCGGACGGTCGATACCTGCCAAACCCATAAGCACCGCACTGTGCGCACGACGACGCCTGCGCAGCCGGGCGTCCATCGTGCGTTCCGTCGGTTCCCGCGCGATCCGTTCGAACAGCTTCCTCTCTTCCACCGCCGGCTTCTCCCGCCTTGATCGAAGAAGCGCGACCGGCCGGATCGCGCCCCGCGCCGGCAGGATCCGTCCGAAGCCCGCGGCAGGGCTCGATGCATGGCAACAAGCGCTGCGTTCGCGCCTAGCAACGGGCATGCGGGCGATCGGCGGTTGGGCGGCTGCGGCGGTATCCTAGTTGCAGTCGAGTGCAAGGTGCAGCACGCGCGTCGGACCGGTCCGTGGAACGGCGCCGGATGAAAGCAAAGGCAGGGAGCGAGCAATGACGCAACAACTTTGGTGGTTGGTGGGGATCGTGGCGGTGATCATGGCGGGGGCGATCGGCTTCCTGCTCGGGCGCCGCGGCAAGGGGGACCGGCTGCGGGTGGCCGAACTCGAGGA
>JBNLET010000219.1:0-46923 GCA_050305135.1 Rhodocyclaceae bacterium
GACTCGGGCAGATGGTAGGCGCCGGCACGGATGCCCTGCTGCGGCGCGCGCAATGCCTCTGCGGGCAGATCGGGCGCGGTGAACGCATCGATGCCGCGCCCGATCAGGCGACGGAAGAGCTGGCGGCGCGCCGGCTGCACGTCGCGGGCCGCACGGTCCGTGTCGCGCAGCCGTATCGTGTTGGGCCGGCCCGTATCCGGCGTGGCGGCCAGGTGCGCTGCCGCCTCGAGGTTCAGCGCCAGCAGAGCAGCGCCCTTTTCGCCGTGTGGGCACTGTCCGCATCGGTCGGCCCCCAGCAGTTCAGTCGGCACGGCGCGCAATGCCAGGTAGGCCAGCAGCGCCGCATCCAGCGCGCCGAGGCAGGGCACGCGGATCGCATGCTCGCTCTCGACCTGCGGACAGGCGAAGGCGAGGCTGCCGCTGGCAACCCCCTGCCGAATCCACTCGACCGGCCGCAGCGCGGCGCTGCCGAGGGCTCCGCTGCGGCATGCGCCGACACACAGCCCGCAGTTGCGACAGCTCGCCGGGTCGATCGAAACACCTTCGTCATGCAGGCGGATCGCCTCGTGCGGGCAGGCATCGGCACAGCGCCGGCATTCGCTGTAGCGGTAGCGGTAGCGCGTGCAGGCCGAAGGGTGGATGGAGGGGAAGGCCTGGACCATGGTGCGGCGCCTCTCACTCGCCCTTCAGCTCCAGCACCGCGGCCCCCGGCTCGCAGGTATTGCGCGGCACGATGAAGTCCATGCCGGACGGCGGGCCGGCGGCCAGCTCCTGCAGGAAGGCGCGCCAAGTCCCTTCCCCGCCCTGCACGACGATCACCTCGCGCGCCGCGAAGCGCCGGGCGATTTCATCGCCGACGCGCAAGCCTGCCTCGTCACTGGTCCCGATCACGACCACCGCGGCCTCGGGCGTCAGCGTCAGATCCCCACGCCAGGCGATCGCCTGCTCGATCGGGGCTTCGCTTCGAGCAGCGGCGCCGCGGGCATCGACGACGCAGCAGTAGCCGATCCGCTCGACGACCACCGCCAGCCTGTCGCCGCCGACCAGTTCGACGCCGGCCGCCGCATCGACGCCGACCGCCGCCAGAACGGCCAGCAACAGCGGGCGAAACGAGCCTTTCAGCGCCTTCATGGCCTAGCCCGCCGGCACCGTGAGCGGTCGCGGGTCGATCATTTGCCCGAGCGCTTCGGGTAGCCGCTCGCGCCACGCCCAGTCGGCGGCAAGGTGCCGCACACCGGCCAGCCGGATACAGTCGTCGATGCGCGCCTGCACGGACTGCCGCAGTTCGATCGCCAGCCGCGCGCCGAAAGATTCGATCAGACCGGCCAGGATGTTCAGATCGGCGTCATCGACGATGTCGACGCCGACCACCGCCCGCCCGACACCGCGCTCGAACGCCCGGCCGAGCCACCAGGACAGCAGCACGCCGCTTTGCGCGCCATCCTCGCGCAGCACTTCCCAGTCGGGCAGTGCGTGGCTCGGCCGCATGATCCGGAAATCCGCGTTCGACTCGGCGTCGAGCGACCACGCCACTTCGAGTCGTGCCGCGCTCACCGCGACGCCGACGCGTTCGGCACCGAAGCGGGACGTCAGGCGATCGACCACGTCGAGGTCGTATAGCACGGCATCGCCCAGCAGCACGCCGGCGAAACCGGCCTGCAGCAGTTCTCGCGCGCGCGCCTCGCCGGCCCCGCCGAGCAGCACGACGCCGAGGTGGCGCGTCGCCGCCGCGTCGTCACAGTCATCGAGGCGCAGCAGGAAGGGGGTGTCGTGCCGGGTCCCGGCTGGCGGCGAGATCCACTCGCACGACAGCCGCGGCGCCTGCTGCGCGGGCTCGGTATGGTTCAAGTCAGCAGACATGGCGCCGAACCGCGCAATTCGAACTTGCGATAGACGAAGGGCTGCAGCGGGAACTCGTCGCAGGGACCGAGCGCGACGATCGTCGGCCGCAGCGTTTGCAGCGTTTCGACGATCGGTTCGAGCGAGACGCCGAGGAAGGCCGGCCGGAATCGGCCGAGCAGCAGCAGCGCGTCGTCGAGCATCAGCAACGCCCCTTCCTGGTTGGCGTTCTGCGCGAAGTGGAGCGCGTTCACCGCGAAGGCCAGGCCCTGCAGCAGCAAGGCGTCCGGATCCCGATGGCCGCCCGGCCGCTGCCTGACGATGCGCGACCACCGCTCGGTCAGCCAGTCGTGCGCCTCGCGCATCCGGTTGGCGTCCCACAGCGCAGCCAGTTCGACCCAGTCGAAGCCGCCGTCGTGCCGAGCCGGGGCCGCCCCATCCAGCTGCGCCGTCAGATCGATCAGTTCAGCCATGGCCGATCTCCAGGTCGGCGAGGCGGCCGCGCCCGGCGCAGGCGTTGCAGACCGGCTCGTCCGGATTCTGTTCGAGGGTCGGCTGCAGCTTCGGCACGACCGGCCGGGCCCGGTCCTCGTCGGCGATGCGCAAGCCCATCGCCGTGATCTCCTGTTCGGCAAAGCGCGCCAGGAAGCCGGCCATCTCGCGGTAGTAGGAATGCTCGGCCGCCCACGCGAGGAGTTGCGCAAAGCCGCGCACCCAGCGCCCCAGATGCTGGCTCCAGAAGCGCTTCACTTCCCGCTCGAGTTGGCGCACCTGGGCCGCCTCGCCGCGCTCGAGCGCGCAGCGCATCCGGTCCAGCAGCTCGGCGACGAACGAGAGCTCGACGCCGAGCTGGTCCTCATGCACATGGAAACGAGCACGCCCGACCGCGAACCCCAGGCGCCGATAGAACGCTCGGACGGCCATGCAGGGCTGCTGCTGCAGATGGCCGGTCAGGCGCACCGACTCGACCGGCGGCAGGCCGCCGGCCGCGTAGAACAGCGTCGCGTACTCGGCCGACAGTGCTTCGAGCAGGGCCTGCTGCGGCGCTTCGACGAAATCGGCGCCGAAGCGCACGCCGGCCTCGCCCCATTCGGCCAGTGCGCCGGGCGAGCGCATGGCCTCGATGAATGTGGCCGTCGGCTCCTCAAGGAAGACCCCGGTGAACAGCCGGTAGAGGTGCGCCCGCGCCGCCAATTCCTCTGACTGCGGCCAGGTGGGCGCCGCCACGACCTGTGTTGCCTGCGCCGTGCGGGCCGGCCCAATCGTCATCGCGTATCTCCAAGCGCGCCCGCTCCATGCGCCGCGGACCGGGCCCAACCTTGCCGGCGCGACGCACCCTCAGCCATGCTGCCCGCCGGCCGGCGCACTCTGCACGCCTTCCGGTCCCGGCCAGGAAGCCATCTCCGGGTGCATCTTGCGGTGCAGATCGCCGGTGTAGGCGTAGCGAAGGGTTTCCTTGTAGGCCTGGTAATGCTTGTCCCAGTCGCCGACGACGTCGCCGTACTTGTCGTCGGGCCCGGCCTTGGCGACCTTGACGACGGTATCCATCCAGCCCTGCGAGCCGCCGATCGGATCGACGACCACCGGGATGATGTCGTTCGGATGGACCCCCTTGTCGTCCCACCAGACGTTCTTCATGTCGGCGTCCTCGCCGCCGCCGAACTGCGGACCCTCCTTGAGCTTCAAGGTCGCGAGCCGGCCGTATTCCCAGTGCCCGCAGCCGGTGGCGATCGAGCAGACCCCGGGATGAATGCCTTCGGTGACGTAGGCCTTGGTCACCATGTGGCCGACCCGGCTCTCGATGCGCACCAGATCGCCGGTCGCGACGCCGATCCGGGCGGCGGTCGCGCTGTTCAGCCAGACCGGGTTGGCGTGAGCGATCTCGGCCAACCACTTGACCGATGCGGTGCGCGACTGCACATGGACGTTGAACTTGTGGGTGGTCATCACCAACTCGTCCGCGCCGATCGACTCGTGCCACGGAATGCGCTTGAAGGCCGGCATCGGATTGAAGCCATACTTCGCCCACTCCTCGACCCGCACGTTGATCAGCCGGTTCGGCGTGCCGAACCCGACATAGTTGCGGCCATGGCGCCGCACACCGATCACCGCACCGTTCTTCATGATGCTGCCCTGCGCGTCGACCTCTGCACCGGCCATCTGGGCCGCGGATAGTTCCTTCTTGTACAGCCCGTACTCGGCCTGGATCTCGCGCCCGGTCTTGTCGGTGACCTTTCCGCTGCGCGGATCGAGCCGCCCGTAGATGGGCCACACGCCGTGCTTCTTCAGGAAGTCCAGGCCACCGGCTTCCTTCAGGCCGGGCAGCCCCTCGAACTGCCGGCGCATATAGTCCTCGCCGTCCTTGAAGTCCCAGTACTGCTTCATGCCGCGCGAGCCGTCCGGGTCCAGCTTGTGGATGATGTCGCGCAGGATCATGCGGGTCTCGCGCGTCTCGCCGAGCGGCTCGATGACCGGCTGGCGGATGCCGAGCCAGGGCCACAGCGAGTTCGGCATCGATTCCGGCTCCCAGCGCTCGAGATACATGCAGTCGGGCAGGATCAGGTCTGCCAGCGCGGTCTCCTCGCCCATCACGGTGCTGATCGAGACGAAGTACGGGATCAGCTTCTCGTCCCTGAACATCCGCCCCCACACGGCCCTCGCACCGGGGTTCGTATAGACCGGGTTGTCCATGTAGGTGAAATAGACGTTCACCTTCTGCTTGCCGTCGGCGATCCAGAAAGGCGCCAGGTGAGAGACCTTGTGGCCGGCCAGCGGGTAGTCCGGGTGATCCGCCAGGTAGGAGGGCTTCGGCGCGCCGGGCGGCATCGGCGCGGGCTGGTTGTAGCCCATGCCGCGCGGCAGGCAGTAGCCGCCGCGGCGCTCGACGTTGCCGGTCATGATCGGTAGCATCATGCACGACTTCTCGTTGTACGAGCCGTACAGGTGCTTGCACGGCCCGCGGTAGGTGAACAGGGTGGCCGGCTTGGTCAATGCGAACTCGCGTGCCAGCCGCTCGATCGTCGCCGCCGGCACGCCGGAGATGCGCTCCGCCCATTCCGGCGTGAAATCGCGGTAGTGGGCCTTCAACTCGTCGACGCCGACATTGGCCCAGTCGTTGATGAAGTCCGAGTCCTGCAGGTCGTCGCGCAGGATGACGTGGCCCATCGCCAGCGCCACCGCGCCGTCGGTGCCGGGAAAGATCGGAATCCATTCGTCCGAGAAGCCCGCCGTGTTCGACAAACGGCTGTCGAAGGTGACGATCTTCATCTGGTTGTCGACCCGACCCTCGGCGATGCGCTGCGACAGAGGATTGTGGAAGTAGGCCGCCTCCAGGATGTTGGAGCCGAAGTTCAGCACGTACTTGGTATTGGCGAAGTCCGGCGTCTCGATGTCCGGCCCCCAGGTGGGCTCCATGCCGATCTTCTTCGACGACTCGCACACCGAGGTGTGGTTGAGCACCGTGGCCGAACCCAGCGTCTTCATGAAACGGCCGATCGCGCCGCCGGTGCGGTCGCGGCCGTACTTCAGCATCACCGAGTTCGGATCGGCCGCCAGCGCCGCATCGACCTTTGCCGCGACCTCGGCCAGGGCCTCGTCCCACGAGATCCGCTTCCACTTGCCCTCGCCGCGCGCACCGACGCGCTTCAACGGGTACAGGATGCGGTCCGGGTTGTAGGTGTACCACATGCCCGAATTGCCCTTGGCGCACAGCCGGCCGCGCGTCGACACGTGCTCCGGATTGCCCTCCAGCTTGACGATGCGTCCGTTCTCGACGTACGCGATGGCGCCGTCCTGGATGTTGCAGACGTGGCAGGTGACCGGCACCGCCTTGCGCTCGGCCAGCGAGGCCGGGTCGAAGTCCTTGCCACCGAGGTCCTGCTCCATCGCCTGCAGGACCCGCGGCGCCACCGCCACCGCGGCTGCCGTGCCGCCGCTGACTTGCAGGAAGGTGCGGCGCGTGATCTTTGCTTGTTCCATGGCGATCTCCTGGTCAGAACAGCGTCTGCAGTTGCTGCGGGGCCATCAGCAGGACGTAGCGCAAGGCCGCGCCCCCTGCCAGCAGCAGCACCGCGGACAGTGCCAGCCCGCTCTGCCTGTGCCCGGCCGGCGCCAGCATCAGCGCGATCGGCGCCAGCGTGCCGGCGAGGACACCGAGACCGACGAAGAGCAGCCCCATCGTGCCGCTGGTCATCAGCATGAAGGTCAGTTCCTCGCCGGCACCGCCGTAGTGGGTGGTCCCCATCAGCGACAACAGGCAGACGCCGACCGCGGCCGCCGACCACAACATGTACGGGTGCAGCGCCTTCAGCGCGGCCTTGTCGCCGATCGCCAGCAACGAGGCCACCGCCGCGCCGGAGACCATCGCCAGCGCGACGAACAGCGCCGGCATCAGCGCCGAATTCCATACCGGCCGCGACTGGTGCACGGTGAGGTCGTAGCCGGTGTAGATGGGCAGGCCGAGCGCCAACAGGGCACCGATCGCGGCGAGCAGCCTGGCCGGCCCCGCCTCGCCGCTGCCCCTGCTCTTGCCGATCAGCACCAGGTAGGCCAGCGAGACGGCACCGAAGCACAGCAGATTCAGCGCTCCCCAGGCCAAGGGCGAGGCGAAATTCAGGTAGGCCGGGTTGAGGATGTTGAGGAAGCGCGGCGGCTGCGACAGGTCACCGATCAGTAACAGCCCGCCGACCGCCAGCAGCGCGAAGGACAGGTAGGCGGTCGTCCAGCGCAGCGGCCGCAGTGCACCGTCGTGCCAGGACAGGAAGGTGAAGAAGAACAGCCCGGCGGCAATGCCGATGACGAAGAAATAGATCGCGTAGGTCGCATGCCACGAGACGTCGTGGATCGCTTGATACTCGCCCATGTCGTGCTCCTTTATGCCTTGAAGAAGGTCCCGATGGCCTTGCGGTCGTCATCGAGGACGTCGATGTGCTGGTAGGCGTCGCGACCGAACTCGGTGTGCTTGCGCTCGGCGCCGATGTAGTACACCTGCGGCTTGGTGCCTTGCTCCGGCCGCAGCACCTGGGTCGCGTTGTGGGCAATCAGGTACGAGACCTCGCTGTTCGGATCGTTGATGTCGCCAAATACCCGCGCGCGCCCGATGCAGGTCTGCACACAGGCCGGTACGATGCCCTGGCTGACCCGGTGGAAGCAGAAGGTGCACTTGTCCACCACGCTGGTGACGCTGGTATAGGTGCGAGAACTCGGCAGCATGAAGCGGGCGTTGTAGGGGCAGGCGGCCATGCACGAGCGGCAGCCGATGCAGCGCTCGTAGCGCTGCAGCACGAAGCCGCCGTCCTCCACCTTGTAGGTCGCCTCGACCGGGCAGTTGCGCACGCAGGGTGGATCGTCGCAGTGGTTGCACAAGCGCGGCAGGAAGTGTTTCTTGACGTTCGGATAGGTGCCGACCACCTTGTAGGGCACCCAGGTGCGGTTCACGCCGAGCGGCGTGTCGTACTCGGCCTTGCACGCCACCTGGCAGGCCATGCAGCCGATGCAGCGACGCGTGTCGATGACCATCGCGTAGCGCTTGAGGCCTTTCACGCCGCGCGTCTCGATGGGTGACACCCTCAGTTCTTCGCTCATAGGGAATGTCTCCTTGCCGTTGCCGACGGTCCACTGCCGGGGCAGACGCCGCCGCTTCGCGGATCACGAAGCCTGCGTCAGCTACGCGAAACCTGTGCCAGGCGACAATCGAATCAATTTCAATGAGTTACGAACGCACTCCAGGCAATGCATCCGCAGCAGGTAACCTGCCGCAACGCAGCATGGTTACCGCAAGGTAACAATGAGGGCTTGCGGGCATGGACGGACACGACCACGCCGCGCCGTCAGGCTCAGGCCGCGTCGAGCGAATCGAGGAAGGTCAGCAGCCGGGCGAGAAAGGCCGTCGGCCGCTCGAACGGGGCCAGATGGCCGGCGGCCGGCAGCGGTTCGAATTCGGCCCTTGGCAGGCGGCGGGCCATCGCCTGCATCACGGCCGGCGTCGCGATCCGGTCCTGCTCGCCGGCAATGCACAGCGCCGGGCACTCGATGCCCGGCAACGCGGCGCGCCGGTCGAAGTGCACCAGCGCGCGGATCGCCGCCCGGTAGCTGTCGGCCGGAATGGCGGCCATCAGCCGGCGATGGACCGCGAGCATCTCGTGCGGCGCGGCCTCGGCCGCCATCGACGGAATCAGTGCCTCGGCCAGCGCCGCCATCGTGCCGCCCTCCTCCAGCGGTCCAAGTCGGTGGCGCAGGAAGGCCTGTTGGGCGGCGCCCGAAGAGGCGCCGAAGCTGGGCGTCGTGCACGCCAGCAGCAGCGCCTCGACGCGCTGCGGTAGCGCTGCCGCGAAATCGAGCGCGATCATGCCGCCCAGGCTGTGGCCCAGCAGCGCGCAGCGGGCCACGCCGGCCTCGTCGAGCGCCTCGGCCAGGGCTGCACGCCAACCATCGAAGTCCGTGCACGGCGGCTCCGACGGGTCCGCGTAGCCGGGCATCTCCCAGGCCAGCACGCGACGGCCGCTGGCGGCCAGCGCAGGCAGCAACGGTCGCCACACCTCGGCTCGGCCCGACACGCCGTGCAGCAGCACCAGCACGCGATCGCCGCCGCCGGCCTCGATCCAGCGGCGCGACGACATCAGTCGCGCGGCGCGAGCTTGCGGTAGGCGCCGGCGTGGAACAGCAGCGGCGGACGGTCGCTGCTGCCGAAGCGCACCACTTCGGAGATGAAGATCAGATGGTCGCCGCCCGGCTGGCGAACGGTGTTGCGGCATTCGAAACGGGCGCAGCAGCCGTCCAGCAGCGGCACGCCCTCGATGCCGTCGGTCAGGTGCAGGCCGGCGAACTTGTCCGGGTCGCGCGAGGCGAAGCGGTGCGAGATGTGCACCTGGTCCTCGGCCAGCACGTTGATCGCATAGTGGCTGCAGGCCTCGAACACCGGCCGCACCTTGGTCTGCAGGCCCAGGCTCCAGACGACCAGCGGCGGTTCGAGCGACACCGAGTTGAACGAATTGACGGTCAGGCCGACCGGTTGCCCATCCGCATCGCGCGCCGTGACGACGGTGATGCCGGTGGCGAAGCAACCGAGGGCGTTGCGCAGCTCGCGCGTGAAGTGCTGGGAGTGATGACTCATTCTTGTCGTTCGCGCCGCCCGAGGCGGCAGTGCCGCTGCAGCAGCGGCGGATCGGTCATTATCGCGCGCGTTCAGGCGCAGCGTCGAGTTTGGCCGCACAATCGGTGTTTTGCGACGAGCCGAAGACGATGACCGATTTCGCCGCTCGGTTGATGCGCTGGCAGCGCCGGCACGGCCGCCACGACCTGCCCTGGCAGCAAACTCGCGAGCCGTACCGGATCTGGCTGTCCGAGATCATGCTGCAGCAGACCCAGGTGGACACCGTGGTGCCGTACTACCGCCGCTTCCTGCAGCGCTTCCCGCACATCGCGTCGCTGGCCGCGGCCGAACTCGAAGAGGTGCTGGGGCTGTGGAGCGGGCTCGGCTACTACGCCCGCGCGCGCAACCTGCACGCCTGCGCGCGCCGGATCTCGGCCGAGCACGGCGGCCGCTTTCCGGCCGCGCCCGAGGCCATCGCAGCGCTGCCCGGCATCGGCCGCTCGACCGCCGCGGCGATCGCGGTGTTCGCCTTCGACGCGCGCGCGGCGATCCTGGACGGCAACGTCAAGCGCGTGCTGTGCCGCCATTTCGGCATCGAGGGTTTTCCCGGTCGAAGCGACGTCGAGGCCCGCCTGTGGGCGCTGGCCGAATCGCTGCTGCCGGAGCGCGAGGTGGCCACCTACATCCAGGCCCAGATGGACCTGGGCGCCACGGTCTGCACGCGCTCGCGGCCGGCCTGCCAGCGCTGCCCGCTGCGGCAGGGCTGCGTCGCGCTGGCAGCGGACCGGGTCGGCGAACTGCCCCAGCCCCGCCCCAGGAAGACGCGCCCGCGGCGGCAGCAACAAGTGTTGGTTGTACGCCGCGAAGGGCGGATCCTGCTCGAGCAGCGCCCGCCGAGCGGCCTGTGGGGTGGTTTGTGGGTGCTGCCCGAGTACCAGGGCGAGGCCGGCGGGCTGGCCGAGGCGCTGCAACGCCGCTACGGCCTGCAGCTCGGCGCGGTGTCGCCGCTGCCGGCGCTCGAGCACGGCTTCACCCACTTCACCTTGCTGCTGCTGCCATTGCTGGCGGACACCGCCGGCGCGGCCAGCCGCGTGGCGGAAGCCGAGCAGCGCTGGATCGATCCCGGCCAGCTGGCCGAACTGCCGCTGCCGACGCCGGTGCGGCGCATCCTGCAATCGCTGCCTAGTCCTGCGGCAGCAGCTGGTGCTGTTTCAGGTAGGTCTGGATGATCTCCAGCCGACTCACCACGTCGTCCAGTTCGAGCAGCGCTTGCTGGGCCGCGAGCGGAATCGGCAGCAGCTCCGAGTAGCGGGCGCCGACCCAGGCGGCATCGTCCAGCCGGTGCGGGCGCGCCACCCGTTCGCCGAGTTCGCCCAGGATGCCGGCCAGCAGCGGCACCAGTTCGGCCTGGGCCTCCGGCACCGGTTCATGGGCGATCTCCGGCAGCCATTCCACCGAGCCGGTGAGCAAGCCGTCGGCCTGCACCTCGTGGTCGAGGATGCGGAAGCGCCGCTCGCCGCGGGTGACGACGTTCAGGATGCCAGGCTCGCCGACATCGCAGTTCTCGATGCGCGCTTCGGTGCCGACCAGGCGCGGCAAGGCCGGCTCGCCCACCTCCTGGCCGGCAGCGATCGCGCACACGCCGAACGAATCGCCGCTGCGCAGGCAGCGGCTGACCATGTCCACGTAGCGCGCCTCGAAGACGCGCAGCGGCAGCCGCCCTTCCGGGAAGAGCACTGTATTGAGCGGGAACAGCGGCAGCAGGACGGTGTCGCTCATCGCGTCGCGCGGCGCACTGCGCCGCGCCCTCAGTGGTTCAGGATCTGGCTCAGGAAGAGCTGGGTGCGCTCGTTCTGAGGATTGTTGAAGAATTCGTGCGGCGCGTTGCTCTCGACGATCTGGCCGCGGTCCATGAAGATGACCTTGTCGGCGACGGTCTTGGCAAAGCCCATCTCGTGGGTCACGCACATCATCGTCATGCCCGATTCGGCCAGCGAGATCATCGTGTCGAGCACTTCCTTGATCATCTCCGGGTCGAGGGCCGACGTGGGCTCGTCGAACAGCATGATGCGCGGGTTCATGCACAGGCTGCGGGCGATCGCCACGCGTTGCTGCTGCCCGCCGGAGAGCTGGCCCGGGTACTTCTTGGCCTGGTCGGGGATCTTGACTCGCGAGAGGAAGTCCATCGCCGTTTCCTCGGCCTCGCGGCGCGGTATCTTGCGCACCCACATCGGCGCCAGCACGCAGTTCTCCAGCACCGTCAGGTGCGGGAACAGGTTGAAATGCTGGAACACCATGCCGACTTCCTTGCGGATGGTCTCGATGTTGCGCAGATCGTTGGTGAGCTCAATGCCGTCGACGATGATCTGGCCCTTCTGGTGCTCCTCGAGCCGGTTGATGCAGCGGATCATCGTGGACTTGCCCGAGCCGGAGGGCCCGCACACCACGATGCGCTCGCCCTTGCTGACCTCGAGGTTGATGTCCTTGAGCACGTGGAACTTGTCGTACCACTTGTTCACGCCCACCAACTGGATCATCACTTCGCTGTCGGTGGCTTGTTGTGCATTTGCCGTCATGGCGGACTCCGTCATTTCAATCAGTGGGGCGCCTCAGCGCTTGTGTCCGGTGTGGAGCTTGCGCTCGAGCCACTGGCTGTAGCGGGACATGCCGAAGCAGAAGATCCAGAACAGGAAGGCGGCGAACACGTAGCCCTCCTTCGACACGTCCGGCCAGGCCGGATCGCCCAGGGCCGACTTGACCATGCCCAGCAGTTCGAGCAGGCCGACGATGGTCACCAGCGTGGTGTCCTTGAACAGCTCGATGAAGGTATTGACGATGCCGGGGATCACTATCTTCAGCGCCTGCGGCAGGATCACCAGCCCGTACTTGCGCCAGTAGCCCAGCCCCAGCGCATCGGCCGCCTCGTACTGCCCCTTCGGGATCGCCTGCAAGCCGCCGCGCACCACCTCGGCCATGTAGGCCGACTGAAACAGCGTGATCCCGATCAGCGCGCGCAGCAGCTTGTCGAAGCTCAGGCCTTCGGGCAGGAACAGCGGCAGCATCACCGACGACATGAACAGCACGGTGATCAGCGGCACGCCGCGCCACAGCTCGATGAACAGCACGCACAGCGACTTGACCACCGGCATCCCGCTCGCCCGGCGCCCGAGGGCCAGCAGGATCCCCAGCGGCAGGGCACCGATGCAGCCCACGGCGGCCAGCAGCAAGGTCAGCGTGAAGCCACCCCACTTGGCCGTCTCGACGTGTTCGAGCCCGAACACGCCGCCGCTCATCAGGAAGAAGGCGATGACCGGAAAGATGAACAGGATGAACCCGCCCAGCTGGAACTTGTAGGGGAAGTGCTTGAGGAACAGCGGCACCATGAGCGCCGCCAGGCCGACGAAGATCAGATTGATCCGCCACACCTGATCGAGCGGATAGAAGCCGTAGATGAAGATCTGGAAGCGCTGGGCAACGAATACCCAGCAGGCGCCGCCCGAGTCGCACGCCTCCCTGCCGTCGCCGACCCAGTCTGCGCTGACGAACAGCCAGTTGAGCAGCGGCGGCAGAACGGTCACAAGCAGGTAGATGGCGATCACGGTCAGGATCGAATTGATCCAGCTCGAGAACAGATTGCTGCGCATCCAGCCGATGGCACCCACCGAGGCGGGCGGGGGCGACTGGTCCGGCAGCGGAACGAAGGTGTTGGACATCGCTTAGCGCTCCCGCAACGCCATGCGGGCGTTGTACCAGTTCATGAAGAGGGAAATCATCAGGCTCAGGGACAGATACACCGCCATCGTGATGGCGATGATCTCGACCGCCTGGCCGGTCTGGTTCAGGGTGGTGCCGGCAAACACCGCCACCAGGTCCGGATAGCCGATGGCCACCGCCAGCGACGAGTTCTTCGTCAGGTTCAGGTACTGGCTGGTCAGCGGCGGAATGATCACCCGCATCGCTTGCGGGATCACCACCAGGCGCAGCGTGTTGGCGTGGGAAAGGCCCAGCGCGCCGGCGGCCTCGGTCTGCCCATGCGACACCGCCTGAATACCACTGCGCACGGTCTCGGCGATGAAGGCCGCGGTGTAGATGGTCAGGGCCAGCGTCAGCGCAAACAGTTCGGGAATGACCGCCAGGCCGCCTCGGAAGTTGAAGCCCTTGAGTTCCGGCATGTCCCAGTGCAAGGGCGAACCCGTGGCGAAGAAGACCAGCAGCGGCAGCCCGACGAGGACGCCGAGCGAAGCATAGACCGTATGGAACGGCTGGCCGGTGGCCTCGAAGCGACGGCGCGCCCAGTGAACGAGGAAGAACACCAGCACGACGGCAGCCACAAAGGCCACGACGGTCATCCAGAAGCTCTCGCCGAACACCGGGGCCGGCACGTACATCCCGCGATTGTTGAGGAACATCAGATCGCCGACAGCCAGCGACTGGCGCGGCGAGGGGAGGTTGAACGCCACCGAGAAGTACCAGAAGACGACCTGCAACAGCAGCGGAACGTTGCGGAAGATCTCGATGTAGACCATCGCGATCTTGCTGATCAACCAGTTCTTGGACAGGCGCATCACCCCCACCAGGAAGCCGACGATGGTGGCGAAGAAGATCCCCAGGACCGACACCAGGATGGTGTTGAGCAGGCCGACGACGAAGGTGCGGCCGTAGGTCGAGGTCTCGCTGTACGGAATCAGCGACTGCAGGATGGCAAAGCCCGAAGCGCGATCGAGGAATCCGAAACCGGTCGAGATGCCACGCGCCTCCATGTTGAGGAGCGTGTTGTGCACGATGTAGATGAAGAACGCGACCACCGTGATGACCGAAAGTATCTGGAACACCAAGGCGCGGAACTTCGGATCCCTTGTCAGCTTCGGCTTGGCGGCGGGCGTCGTCCCCAGGTTCGCGGAACTGCTCATGGATATGCCCCCGGAATTGGACAGGTGGACACGAGAAGGGCCGGCAACCTCACGGTTGCCAGCCCTCTTGCCGATTTATCGGACCGGCGGTGCGTACTGGATGCCGCCCTTGTTCCACAGCGCGTTCAGGCCGCGCGCGATCTTGAGCGGGCTACCCTGGCCGACGTTGCGCTCGAACATCTCGCCGTAGTTGCCGACCTGCTTGATGATGTTGTAGGCCCATTTGTCGCCGACCCCCAGGAAGGAGCCGGAGACCCCCTCGCCACCGAGCAGACGCTTGACGTTGGGGTCGGTGCTCTTGGCCTTTTCGTCGATGTTCTTGGAGGTCACGTCCATTTCTTCGGCATTGAGCTGCGCGAACAGCGACCAGCGCACCAGGTTGAACCACTCGTCGTCACCCTGGCGCACGACCGGGCCCAGCGGCTCCTTCGAGATGACCTCGGGCAGCACCATCGCGCTGTCCGGGTTCGGCAGCTTGATGCGCAGCGAATAGAGCTGGGACTGGTCGGAGGTCAGCACGTCGCAGCGGCCGGCCTCGAAGCCCTTGATGGTCTCTTCCGAAGTGTCGTAGGTGATGGCGGTGTATTCCATCTTGTTGGCGCGGAAGTAGTCGGCCAGGTTCAGCTCGGTGGTGGTACCGGCCTGGATGCAGATCGCCGCGCCGGACAGCTCCAGCGCACTCTTGACGCCGAGCTTCTTGCTGACCATGAAGCCCTGGCCGTCGTAGTAGTTCACACCGGCGAAGTTCAGGCCCAGGCTGGTGTCGCGGGTATAGGTCCAGGTGGTGTTGCGCGACAGCATGTCGATCTCGCCCGACTGCAGTGCCGTGAAGCGCTCTTTGGCGTTGAGCGGGGTGAACTTCACTTTCTGCGCATCACCGAACATCGCAGCGGCGACGGCGCGGCAGGTGTCCACGTCGATGCCGGTCCAGTTGCCCTTCTCGTCGGGCGCGGAAAAACCGGACAGGCCGGTCGTCACACCGCACTGAACGAATCCCTTCTTCTTGACCGCGTCGAAAGTGGCGCCGGCGCTCGCCGTGCCGGCCGCCATCAAGCCGGCCAGGGCAGTCGCCGCAACCAGGGACATCCGCTGAAAGTTCATTATTTCTCCTCCTCAAGGAATCGTCGGATCAACCGATCTGCGCCGCGCCGGCCGGCGGCCAGACAACGGCGGCGCCGGCACGGGAACCGGGCACCGCACTAATGTAAACAACTGAATCGCCCGCTTACAACGCATGCGCCGCTGTGGAAAACCCTGACGCGGCCGGCTCCGCGGCGCCGATCCAGCGCGTATGTGCGCATGCAACATGAATGCCTCGAATGGCTGCATCGGCCCCATTCACCCGCGCACCGGGTACCGTTAGCAGAATCGATGCCAAATCCGGGTCCGGGAAATGAAATATCTATTGCAAGGCACAAATTGTTAATTCTGTCAGACACTTTCGCCCCATCGGGGCAACAGTGAATGCTCGACCGCGAGTTGGTCGAGGATCCGGGCGACGACGAAATCCACCATCGCCTGCACCGTATCGGGGCGTGTATAGAAGGCCGGGTTGGCCGGCAGGATGCATACGCCGAGCCGCGCCAGCTTCAACATGTTCTCCAGGTGGATTGCCGAGAAGGGCGTTTCCCGCGGCACCAGCACCAGTTTGCGCCCTTCCTTGATCACCACGTCGGCGGCGCGCTCGATCAGGTTGTCGGACAGCCCGCCGGCGATCGACGCCAGCGTGCCCATCGTGCACGGGCAGACCACCATCGCGTGCGGCGGATTCGAGCCCGAGGCCGGCGGCGCGAACCACTCCTCGCGGCCGAACACGCGCAACTGCCCCGGCGCGGCAGCGAAGCGTTCGCCGAGCAGGCGCTCGACTTCGTCGGTGCGTGCCGGCAGCGCCAGGTCCATCTCCTGCCGCGCCACGATCTGCGCCACCTGGGAGTACAGCAGCCAGACCGTGCGTCCGGCCGCCAGCAGGCATTCGACCAGGCGGATGCCGTAGGGCATGCCGGAGGCTCCGGTCAGCGCGACGGCGACGATCTGCGGCTTGTTCATGGATGTCCGCCGAAGGGGCAATGGAACAAGCCTAAACCATTGCTGCGCAATGCCGCCATGCTCGCGCGCCGCTGGCCCGGCCCGCCAAACCGCCGCGGAAGGCCTTGCGGCGGCCGCCCGGGCATGGCCGGCAGCGGGCCGCCGGCTAGTGCAGGTAGTCGCTGATCAGCACCCATCGGCCATCGACGACGCGCGCCATGCGCCCGTAGCGGTTGCCCAGGTGGTCGTCGGGCGCGAAGCGATAGCTCGGCCCACCGAGAAAGCCGCGCGGGGTCTCCAGACGCTCCATCGCGGCGACGAAGCCCGCCACCGTCAGCTCGCGACCGGCCGCCCGCAAGGCCTGGATGAAGACGTCGGCCACGTCGTAGCCCATCGCGCTCCAGACGTTCGGATCGGCGTCGTAGCGGGTGCGGTAGGACTCGATCCACTCGCCCAGGCGCTTGGCGGTGTCCGCGCCCGGATACGGATGCGGCATCACGCTGACGCCGTACAAGCCCTCCACCGCCTCGCCGCCGAGCTCGTGGGTCTGGGCCGAATAGCCGGAGGCCGTCACCAGCATGTCCACGTTCCAGCCGATCTTGCGCGCCTCGCGCACCGCCGCGACGGTCTCGCGCACCACCGTGGCCAGCACCACCAGGTCGCAATCGGCCGCCTGCAGCCGCGCGATCTGGCTCGAGAAATCGGTCGCGCCGCGCTTGTAGCCGGTGCGTTCGAGCAGCGTCTGCCCCAGTTCGGCCAAACCGGCCTCGACGCCGCGCCCGACCTCCAGGCCGTAGTCGTCGTCCTGGTAGAGCAGGCAGACCCGCCGATAGTGATTGCGCCCGACCATGTAGCGTACCGCCGCGTTCATGTAGTCGCGGTAGGGCGCGAAGAGCTGGAACTTGAGTGGGTGGGTCGGCAGATAGGTGGCCTGGTGCGGCGAGAACGGGAACAGATGGAGCCGGCCGGCGTTGACGATCAGCGGCATCGTCGCCATCACGACCGGCGTGCCGAGGTCGCCGAGGAAGGCGAAGACGTCGCCGCCGGACAGCAGCCGGCGGACCGCCAGCACCGCCTTCTTCGGGTCGTAGCCGCTGTCCTCGACCGCGATGGAGAGCCGGCGGCCATGCACGCCGCCGCGTTCGTTCTCCTCATCCAGCCGCATCACGATGCCGTCGCGGATCGGCGCTCCGAGGATCGCGATCGGTCCGGACAAGTCCTGCACGGTGGCGATCCGGATCTCGTCGCCGCTCACGCCCGGCGTCGCGCCGAACGCCGCCCCCGCCAGCAGGCAGGTCGCCAACCACAAGGCCCTCAGCATTGCCCTCACGCCATCCCTCCGCTGCTCCGCATGCATCGATTATCCCGCGTCGCGCCGCATTCCGGCGGGGCGCCACAGCACGATCGCCACCAGCACCAGCCCGAAAAGCGCCAGTTCCAGCCCCGCCGCGCCGAGTTCGAGCGCCGGCATGGCGGCCCTCAGCGCCGCGATCAGCTGCGGCAGCGCGACCATCACGACCGCCCCCCACAGCGCGCCGGCGAGCGAGCGCACACCGCCGACGAAGACCAGCATCAGCAATTCGAAGGATAGATGCAGGCCGAACTGCTCGGGGCTGAGATAGCCCAGCCAGTGGGCGTACAGCGCGCCGGCCAGGCCGCCCAGCGCGCCGCCGCAGCCGAAGGCCGAGAGTCGCAGCCGGCCGGCGTCGATGCCGATCGCCGCGGCGGCCGCCTCGTCGTCGCGGCAGGCACGCCAGGCGCGGCCGAGCCGCGAGCCGAGCAGCCGGCGGCAGGCCAGCAGCGCCGCCGCCAGCACGGCCAGGCTGGTGGCCGCCTGCGCCGGCGCGCCGGCCAGCGTCCAGCCGAACAGCGACAGCGCCGGCACCAGGCGCCCCGCCGCGCCGCCGGTCAGCGGCGCCAGGCGCAGCAGCAGTTCCTCGACGATCAGCGCCAGCGCCAGCGTGCTCATCGCGAAGGCCAGGCCGCCCAGGCGGCGTCCCGGCAGGCTGGCCAGCATGCCGCACAGCGCGCCGCCGGCCGCCGCCAGCGGCAGCGCCGCCAGGCCCGGCCAGTCGGCGTCGACCAGCCCGGCCTGCAGGTAGGCGCCGATCGCCAGCGTTGCGCCGTGGCCGAGCGAGATCTGCCCGCTGTGGCCGACGATCAGCACCAGTCCGAGGCCGGCCAGCGCCCAGGTGGCGACGAAGGCCGTCTGACCCAGCGCGTTGTCGAGGCCGCCCGACAAGGCCGCCAGCACGAACAGCGCAGACAGGGCCGGCAGCTGCCTCATCGACGGCGCTCCCCGGCGGCGCCGAGCCCGTGCGGAAACAGCAGCAGCACCGCCAGCATCAGCACGTAGGCGGCGACGTCCTTCGCCCCCTCCGGCAGGTAGCGGCCCGACAAGGCCTCGATGACCCCGACGCACAGGCCGCCGGCGAGCGCCCCGGGCAGGCTGGCGAGGCCGCCGATCACGGCCGCCGGGAAAGCCTTCAGGGCGATCGAGCCCATGCCCGGTTCGACGAAGGTGAGCGGCGCCAGCAGCACGCCGGCGAAGGCCGCCAGCGCGGCGCCCAGCGCCCATGCCAGCGTGTGCATGGCCTGCGGCGAGACGCCCATCGTCGCGGCCAGCGCGGCGTTCTCGGAGCAGGCCCGCAGTGCCAGCCCGGCGCGGCTGAAGCGATAGAACGCGACCAGCGCGGCCGCGGCCGCGGCGGTGGCCAGCATCACCAGCAGCTGTTCGGGCGCCAGCCGCAGCGGCCCGAGCGCCAGCGGCTCGCGCCACGGCAACGGCAGGCGGTGCATGCGGTGGGTGGCGGCCGGCACGCTGGTGACCGCGCCGCGCAGCACCAGGCCGAGGCCGAAGGTCAGCAACACCGCGCAGAGGTGCGGCTGGCAGAGGGCCCGGCGCAGCACGCCGCGTTCGAGCAGCGCGCCGGCGGCGAACAGCAGCGCGACCGCCGCGGCGCCGGCCGCCCAGACCGGCCAGCCGAAAGTCTCGACCAGCAGCACGGCGCCGAAGGCCCCCACCATCAGCAGCTCGCCCTGCATGAAGCTGACCGTGCCGGTGGCCTTGTAGATCAGCACGAAGGACAGCGCCACCAGGCCGTAGATGCATCCGGTGGCGACGCCGCTGAGCAGGACCTGGGCAAACATGGCGCGGATTATCGGCCCTGCGGCCGCTTCGCGACAGGCCGGCGCGCGGCGATGGCAGCGCAGCAGGCGGGCACCCGGCCCGCAGCGCGGTTCAGTCGCGGCAGCCGGGACTCGGCGGCAGACGGCAGGCGGCGCGGTACTCGCCGGCCATGCGCTCCACCAGCTCGGCCGCGGACGGCACGTCGTGGATCGTCGCGACGCCGTGCCCGGCGCTCCACACGTCGCGCCATGCCTTGGCCTCGTCGCCGAGGTCCTTGAGCTTGCCCTTGCCGAGGCTGAGCGTCAGCTGCTCGCGGCTGAAGCCGGCCCGTTGCAGGCTCGGCCACAGGAAGTTGGCATTGGTGCCGGAGATCGCGTCGGTGTAGACGATGTCCTGCGCCGCGCTGTCCACCACCATGCGCTTGTAGGCATCCGGCGCCATCGACTCGCGCGTGGCGATGAAGCGCGTCCCCATGTAGGCCAGGTCCGCACCCAGCACCTCGGCCGCCCGCACGCCCGCCCCGTCCGAAATGGCACCGCCGAGAATCAGCGTCCCATCCCAGAATTCGCGGATCTCGCGCAGCAGGCTGAACGCGCTCTGCGTGCCGGCATGGCCGCCGGCGCCCGAGGCCACCGCGATGATGCCGTCCACGCCGGCGGCGATGGCCTTCTTGGCGTGGTGGGCATGGATCACGTCCGAAAAGACCAGGCCGCCATAGCCGTGCACGGCCTCGACCACCTGTCCCGGATGGCCCAGGCTGGTGATCACGAACGGCGCGCGGTGGGCGACCAGCAGTTCCAGGTCCGGCCCCACCCGCGGGTTGCTCGGATGCAGGATCAGGTTAACGCCGTACGGCGCGCAGGCCGGATCGGCGGCCACCGGATCGAGCGCCGTCAGCCACTCGGCCAGCGTCTCTCCGGTGCGCGCGTTGAGCGCCGGGAAGGTGCCGGCGACGCCGGCCCGGCAGCAGGCGGCGACCAGCTCGGGCCCCGAGATCAGGAACATCGGCGCCGCGACGGCCGGCAGGCTCAGGCAGCCGCGGAAGCGCAGAGGCAAGGACATGCTGTCTCCTTTGGTTCGGTCTTTGCGACATTGTGCCGCGACCCTAACACGCTCGCGGCGTCGCGGTTAGAGCGCGCACTCTAGCGCCCATCGCCCGGCGCCCCGTCGCGACGGGGCGGCGGCGAATAGCGCAGCCGCGCCCCCTGCAGCACCAGTTCCTGCCGCGTCAGCCAGTCCACGCGCAGATCCAGCACCAGCGGCCAGGCCGGCATCGCGCCGCTGGCACCGCCGGCCGTCGATTCCGCGTCGCCGCCAAGAGCGCCGAGACGGTCCAGGTCGATCCGGCTCAGCCGCCCGATCAACTGCAGCGGCGGCTCCGTCGCGGCCCGATAGAGCAGCGCCAGTTGCAGCGGCGCGCCGTCCAGGCGGCCGTCGATGCTGCCGCTGGCCGTCTGCTGCGGCAGGTCGGCGGCCAGGCCGGCGCGCCCGTCGAAGCCGAGCGGGCTCCCAGCGGCGCCCGCCAGCGAGGCTTCAAGCCGCTGCGCGGTCAGCGTCGCGCTGCCGTCGGACGGCTTGTAGCGGAACTCGCCCTGCAGCGACAGCCGTCCGGCCAGTGGCCCGCGCGAGGCTTTGGCATCGAGCTGCAGGCCGGCGGCCTCGACGGCTTCGGCCGACAGGCGCAGCTCGCTTGCCGCCGAGGCGAGGCGGATCGGCTCTCCGTCCACATCGCCTGTCAGGTCCAGCGCCAGCGGCGACAGCCGCAGGCCGGAGGCATCGAGCCTCATCCCGGCGGCGCTGGCAGCCAGCCCGATCTCCCTGCCGGAGGGCCACTGCAGCCTCGCGCTGAGCGCCAGGCCGCGGCCGTCCGCGGCATGGTCGTCCGACACCTGCAGCTCACCGAGGCGCAACTCGATTGCGCGCGCCTGGCCGAAGGCGGCGTCGGCCAGCATGCCGTCGATGGCGATCCGCGACAGCGCTGCGCGCTCGGCGTCGACATGCGCCGCGACGCGCAGCTCGACCGCCAGCGCCCGCGGCGAGGACAGGCTGCCCTCGATTTCGCCGGCCAGTTCGAGGCCGCCGTCGGCGGCGGGCGTCACCGTCAATCGCGGCAGCCGCAGCTCGCCTGCGCCGCCGAGCGAGGGGTCGAGCAGCAGCCGCCCGTCCTCGATGCGCATCTTCGGCCAGCGGCCGCCACCCTCGCCGCCGGCCGGCAGCGGCAGGGCGAGCCGCCCCGTCGCGTCGCGCGCCAGCCGCAGCACCGGCGCCTGCAGGCGCACCTCGTCGATGCGCGCATCGAGCACGTCGGCCAGGCTGGCGGACGACACCACCACCTGCCGCAGCTCGAGCAGTGGCGCGCCGTCGGGGCCGATCCGCAGCCGCTGCGCGCGCAGCGCGAAGCCCGCGCCGTCCTGTCCCACCGAAAGTTCGCCGATCGCCACTGGAACGCCCAGGCGCTCGGCCAGCACGCGCGCCAGCTGCCTCTCCGGCAGCCGCTGGCGCTGCGCGACGATGGCCGCCCCGATCAGCGCGAGGATCGTCACGCCGATCGCGACGGCGAGCCGGAAGCGATGCCGGGCAGCGCGCACGCCAGCGCTCATCGGTGGGCGAACGGCAGCCGGATCGTGAAGATGCTGCCCAGACCCGGTTCGCTGACCACCTCGACGCTGCCGCCGTGGCGCTCGACGACGGTCTTGACGATCATCAGCCCCAGGCCGAGGCCCGCCACGCGCTTGCCGGTCGTCTTCTCCAGCCGTCCGAAGCGCTGGAACAGCAGGCGCAGATCCTCGGCCGCAATGCCCTCGCCTTCGTCGTGGACCTCCAGCCGCCAGCCGCGTGGATCGCGCTGCAGGCGCAGGCGTACCGTGCTGCAGGCCGGGCTGTACTTGATCGCATTGGTCAGCAGGTTGAGCACCGCGCGCTTCAGCATGTCGGGCTCGCACAGCACCGGACACTCCTCCTCGCCGTCCTCGGCGCGTTCGATGCGCACGTTCTTCGACTGCGCCAGCGTCCAGGCCTCCTCCGAGGCGTCGTCCACCAGCTGATTGAGGTCGTACAGCGTGAAGCGGCGCGCATCGACGCCTTCGGCCCGCACCAGGCGGAACAGGTTCTCGGTCAGGTGCAGCGCCGAGCGCGCGTACAGGCCGACCCGCTGCAATTCCTCGCGCGGCACCCCGGCGGCCATCGCGGGGTCGTCCTCGAAGTTCTCGACCAGCGTGACGATCGACGACAGCGGCGAGCGCAGGTCGTGCGAGACGTATTGCATCGCCGCCTCGCGCCGTTCCTGCGCCTGCTTGACCGGGGTGATGTCGTCGATCGTCAGCACGACGCCGTGCATGCGGCTGCGCCGGTCGAGCAGCGCCGCGATCGTGATGTGCAGGTTGCGCTTGTCGGCGGCCGGCACCTCGACCGAGATCGGCGCCTCCGGCGCCGCCGGCAGGCCGCCTTCGAGCGACAGCTCTTCGGGCCAGCGGATCTGGCGCAGCGCCTCGAGCAGCCCCTGCTCGCCGGCACAACCGAGCAGCGCGCCGGCGCGGCGGTTGTACAGCGGCAAGGCGCCATCCGGTGCGACGACGACGACGCCGGTCGGCAGGCCGTCCAGCGTGTCCATCATGAAGTGGCGCATCTGGCGCTGCCGGCCGGCGGTCTCGCGCAGCACGCTCAGTCGGCCGTAGATCGGATCGGGCCGCTCGGCGGCCAGGCCGGCGTCGCCTGCGATCGGACGCCAGCGATCGGCCTCGCGCTGCAAGGCCAGCAGTTCCTCGTCCAGGTAGCGCTGGATCGCTTCGAGGCGGCGCCAGCTCCACAGCGGATAGGCCAGCATCGCACCGAGCAGCGCGCCGGCCGGCGGCAGCCACAACTGCAGCTGATGCAGCAGCAGCCATGGCGCGATCAGTGCCGCGATCGAGATGCTGAAGGCCGCGATCAGCGCTTCGCGCGGCGTCAGCCGGATCATCGCCAGCATCAGCACGATCACCACCACGATCGCCGCCAGTGCGGCGAGGCTGCGCGGCGCCGACGCGACCGCGCGGCCGCTGCGCAGCGCCGAATAGATGTTGGCATTGACCTCGACGCCCGGCATCGGGTGCGTGATCGCCGCAGTCGGCGTCGGCACCAGGTCTCCCATGCCGCCCGCGACCGCACCGACGAAGATCGGCCGGCCCTCCAACAGCCGCGGGTCGACGCGCCGCTGCACGACGTCGACGAAGGACACTCGCCGGTAGGCGCCGGGCGGCCCCGAGAACGGAATCCTCAGCCAGCCCGAGCCGGCGCCGGAGGCCTGGCCGGCCGAGCCGGCCCGTTCGTAGCGCGCCGCCAGCGCGGGATCCGACAAGGCCAGCAGCGCCAGGCTGAGCTGCGGCAGCGATCGATCCTCGTCACCCAGGCCGGCCCACAGGTAGACGCTGCGCACCACCCCGTCCGAATCGAATTCCACATGCGCGTGCCCGACCCCGGCCGCATGCCCGGCCGCCAGATGGCGATGCAGGTTGCCGGCGGTTGCGACGCTGGAATTGCTTTCCATCGGCAACACCACCTGGCCATGCGCCTCGATCGCCGCCTCCAGCGCCTCGTCGCCGGCCGGATCGGTGTGGTCGCGCTCGGAGAAGATCACGTCGAGCGCCACCGGTCCGGAATGGGCCTCGGCCAGCCGCCGGATCAGCTGCGCGTGCAGCCTGCGCGGCCACGGCCACGGACCGAGTTCCTCCAGGCTGTGCTCGTCGATGGCGACGATCACCAGGTCCTGGTCCACTTCCCGGCCCAGGGTCGAGATCGAAACGTCGTAGATCGCCTGATCGATGCGCCACAGCCAGCCGAACTGGGCCACCGCCGTCGCCATCGTGGCGCAGGCGATCGTCACTGCGAACCATTCGGCAATGGCCCGCACGCTGCCCGGGACGATGTAATTCACTGTGCCGCGCACCTCGCGCTGGATCCGGCCCGCCGGCAGGCGGGTCGCCGATGCCACATTTTACGCACCGCCATCACCGCCATCCGTGCGTTCTGCTATAAGGGAGTCCATGACGAGGGCGTTCCCCACGGCTCGCCCGACGGTTCGCATCGCGAGGGGAGAATGGCATGGGCTTCATGAGTGAATTCAAGGAATTCGCAGTCAAGGGCAACGCCGTCGACATGGCCGTGGGGGTGATCATCGGCGGCGCGTTCGGCAAGATCGTCGCATCGCTGGTCAAGGACGTGGTCATGCCGGTGATCGGCATGCTGATCGGCGGTGTCGATTTCAAGAATCTCTACCTCAATCTGGGCAGCACCGCCTACGAGTCGATGGAGGCTGCCGAGAAGGCCGGCGCGCCACTGGTCAAGTACGGCCTCTTCATCAACACCGTGATCGACTTCCTGATCATCGCGCTGGCCATCTTCGTCGCCATCAAGGCGGTCAATCGGCTCAAGCGCGACGACACGCCCGAGCCGGAAGCCGCACCGGCGCCGGATCCCGAAGACGTGCTGCTGCTGCGGGAAATCCGCGACCTGCTGAAGCAGAAGTGAGCGCCCTGCGGCGTCCGACGCCGCGCCTCCGGCGCCGCGGCGGACGCCCGGTTCAGGCGCGTTCGCGCGCTTCGGCGGCGTCCGCGAGCTGCTCCAGCCGATAGCCGTAGTTGTAGGTGGGCACCAGCCGGAAACCGTTGTCGGGACGCAGGTTGAGCTTGCTGCGCACCCGGCTGACGTGGGTATCGACGGTGCGCGTCGCGAGGTTGGCGGTCTGGCCCCACACCGCCTCCAGCATGTGCCCGCGCGACAGCAGGCGGCCCAGGTTGCGGAACAGGAAGACCGCCAGTTCGAATTCCTTGTCGGTCAGGTCCACCGCCTCGCCATCCATCGTCGCGGACTTGCTCTGCAGATCGAAGCAGTACTGCGCGATCTCGATCTTCTGGCTGCGCGCGTGCGGCCGGGCGCGCCGCAGCACGGCCTCGACCCGCGACATCAGTTCGAGCTTGCGGATCGGCTTGACCAGGTAGTCGTCGGCGCCGGCGTTGAGCGCCTCGACGATGTCCTCCTCGGCGTCGCGCGCGGTGATGAACACCACCGGCATGTCGTTGCCGCGATCCTCGCGCAGCCAGCGCAGCACTTCGTGCCCGCTCATCTCCGGCAGCATCCAGTCCACCAGCGCGACGTCGAAACTCTCGCGGCCGGCGATGCGCACGAACTCGCGCGACTCCCTGAACAGATGAACGTCCCAGCCATGGTCACGAAACCATTGTTCCAGGGTGTCTCCTTGCACCACATCATCCTCGACGATCGCTACTCGCACTTTGATGCTTCCTTGTTATCGTAATTCGCGCCCCTTCTCCCCGGCCTACGGCTGGCAGACGAACGGATTGGTCCGCCTTTCCTCGCCGAACGTGGACATCGGCCCATGGCCGGGAATGAATGCAACCTGATCGCCGAGCGGCCACAATTTCTCGCGGATCGACCGCAACAGCGTGTTCATGTCGCCCTTGGGAAAATCGGTACGCCCGATCGAGCCGGCGAACAGCACGTCGCCGACGATCGCAAGCTCCGCCGAAGGACTGAAGAACACCACGTGGCCGGGCGTGTGGCCCGGGCAATGCAGCACCTGCAGCGCCTCTTCGCCGCAACGCACCTGGTCTCCGTCCTCCAGCCAGCGATCCGGCTCGAAGCGCTCGCCCTGGGCGATGCCGAACATGCGGCCCTGCTGCTCCATCGCGTCGATCCAGAACTTCTCCTCGCGCTGCGGCCCCTCGACCGGGACGCCCAGTTCGCGGGCCAGCGCGGCGGTGGCGCCGGCATGGTCGATGTGGCCGTGGGTCAGCAGGATGCGCTCGGGCGTCACGCCCTCCGCCTCGATCGCGCCGATGATCCTCGGCAGGTCACCCCCCGGATCGACGACGGCGGCGCGGCGGCTGCTGCTGCACCAGATGAGCGAGCAATTCTGCTGGAACGGGGTGACGGGGACGATGCGGTATTCGAGCACGTTGGCAGGCCACGCCGCGCGTGGGACCGAACGAAAAAATCAATGATACACAGTAGGGCTTTTATTGGACCACCCGGGCTGCAGCCCGTTGTGACGTACGACAGCAAACGGCCGACGAAGTCGCACCGATCCGTCGCCGACCGACCGGTCGGCGACCGCGCGGCGCCGTAGCGGCCGCGGCGGAGCTCAGTGGTTCAGCAGGTCCGGGTCCGCCGACAGCGCGATGGCGACCAGTTCGGCCACCGTCTGGGCTTTCATCTTGACCATCAGATTGGCCCGGTGCGTTTCCACGGTGCGCTCCGAAATGCCCATTTCGGCGGCGATCAACTTGTTGCGGTGGCCCGACACGACGCCCCGCAGGACCTCGCGCTCGCGCCGCGTGAGCTGCGACAGCCCGCTCTCCCGCTGGGCGCGGCGCTGCTCGCTCTCCCGCTGCGCGAGCCGCATCGCTTCGTTCACGCGCTCGATCAACTGCTGCACGTTGAACGGTTTCTCCATGAAGTCGAACGCGCCGTGGCGCATGGCCCGCACCGCGGTGGGCACGTCCGCGTGGCCGGTCAGGAAGATCACCGGGATGCCGGGGTGGTGCTCGCGCAGCCAGTCGTGCACTTCCGGCCCGGTGACCTTCGGCATGCGGATGTCGAGCAGCACGCAGCCGAAGCGGTCGGCCGAGAAGCGGCGCATGAAGTCTTCGCCGGACGGATAGGCCTCGACCTCGAGTCCGATGCTGCTCATCACCTCCGCCAGGAAGCGCCGGACCTGGACGTCGTCGTCGACGACATGCACGGTGCCTTCGCTTCTCACACCAGGGGCTTCAACCATCGAGTCGCGTCTCCCGCAGGAATCTTGGGCTCCAGACCGTAGAAATACCCAGTTTCGAGGACAAATCCCGATGGCGGGCCGGTCGATGCGCCCGTATTTTATCCTGTATGACGCTCACCGATGGCGACGCCTTCGCAAAGTAGGGGCGGCGGGAGCTACCATTCCCTCCGGTGCCGGCTCCCGCGCCCGGCAAGATGAGACGAGGCATGCTCGAAGCGAGAGGCAGCGCGCAACCGTCCTGCGATCCGTACGAAGCCGTACTGGTACTCGAGCGCGACGGACGCATCGTGCACCGCAGTCTGCAGGCCCGGCTGTGGTTCGGCGGCGCCGGCGACACGCTGCAGTCGCTGCAGTCGCTGCTGGCGCAGCAGCCGGCCGCCGCTTCGCGGCTCGGCCAGGCACTGCGCGACGGTGAGCCGGTGCAGGACGTCCCGCTCACGATGTACGGTCTGCCGGCGCTGTCCGCCAGTTGCTCGCCGCTGCCGGGCGGGACGCTGAGCGTGCTGAGTCTGCGCACGGCCGCCGCACGGCCGGCAGGCACCGAGCGGTGCTACCGGCGCATGGCGGACCAGTTGCCCGTTCCGGCCTGGCTGGCCGACGTGTCCGGCCAGCGCAGCTATTTCAATCGCCACTGGCGGGCGCTGACCGGCGACGGCGAGTGGCGGGACAGCGTCCATGCCGACGACCTGGACGCGGTGGAGGGCGCCTTCGAGCGGGTCCGCCGCGGCGAACGGCAGCAGGCGCTGCCGCACCGCCTGACCGACGCCGACGGGCGGCAGCGCTGGTTCGTCGAGAGCATCGCGCCGCTCAGCGACGAAAGCGGCGCGCTGTGCGGCTACATCGGCATCTCGACCGACATCAGCCTGCAGAGGCGCCACGACACCACGATCCGGACCCTGTCGCGGGCGCTCGAACAAACGGCGGCCCGCATCGTCGTCACCGACCCGCTCGGCGACATCGAATACGTCAATTCGGCCTGCTGCAAAGCCTACGGCTACAGCAGCGAGGAACTGATCGGACGCAATCCGCGCTTGTTCAAGTCCGGCCGGATGCCACCGGCGGTCTACGACGAACTGTGGCAAACGCTGATCGCCGGCGATACCTGGCGCGGCGAGCTGACCAACCGCACCCGCGACGGCCAGTTGCTGGTCGAGACGGTAACGATTTCGCCGGTGCGCGACGAGAACGGGCGCACCCGGCACTACGTGGCGGTGAAGGAAGACGTGACGGCCCAGCGCGCGGCCAACCAGGCCCAGCGCGAACTCGACGCCCGGCTGGCCCGGCTGGAGCGGATGCGTACCGTCAATTCGCTGGCCGGCGGCGTCGCGCACGAATTCAACAACATCCTGGTGGCGATCCTGGGCTTCTCGGACCTGGGCCTGCGGCTGCTGTCGAATGGCGGCGACGCGGCCCGGGTGGTGACCTACCTGAAGGAGATCCACGCGGCCGGCGACCGCGCGCGCCGGCTGGTGAGGCAACTGCGCGCCTTCGGCAAGACCGGCGAACAGCGGCTGAGCAAGGTCGACGTGCGGGCGCTGGTGGACGAACTGCTGGCCCTGCTGGACGTCGCGCTGCCCTCCCACCAGGACGTGGCCACCGAACTCGAACCGGAGCTGCCGCCGCTGCTGGTGGACCAGGGCGCGCTGCAGCAGGTCCTGATGAACCTCTGCCTGAACGCGCGCGACGCCATGCCGAGCGGAGGCACGATCCGCATCTCGGCCGAGCGCGTGCACTTCGAACAGCCGGTCCGCTGCGATTCCTGCCACGGCGACTTCAGCGGCGACTACGTCTGCATCGGGGTCGCCGACCGCGGCGACGGCATCCCGCAGGACATGCTCGGCAACCTGTTCGAGCCCTTCTTCACGACCAAGGACCCGGCCTTCGGCTCGGGCATGGGCCTGCCCGTCGTGCATGGCACGGTGCATCAGTTCAAAGGGCACGTACGGGTCGACTCGCAGCCCGGGCGCGGCACCCGGATCCGCCTCCACCTGCCGGTCGCCGACGGAGCCTGAGGGCCCCGCGGCGCCCGCCGCCAGCGCTCAGCGCGACCAGGGACCGGCCAGCGGCTCGGCGCCGGCGGCGATCGACTGCCAGCGCATCAGCCTGGCCGCATTGCGGTTGCGGTAGCTCAACAGCGGCATCACGCCGCGCGCCAGCGCCGCGGTCGCGGCCGGCTCGCTCATCGGGATCTCGGCGCAGGGCTGTTGCCGCGCCTCGCCGTCCTCGCGGAAAACGTGGCTCGGCAGGTCCTCCAGTTCCAGTTCGTCGTCCGGCGCCATCTGCCAGCCGGCATTCTGGAAGGCGCGCCCGCACAGCATCGCCAGCGCCAGCGCGGGCGGCCCCCAAAGGTAGGCCTGGTGGCTACGGCCGGCGGCCATCTCGTCGAACTCGAAGGCCGCCACCGGATCGGTCGCCGGCCCGTAGGGCAGGCGCTGCAGCACGCCCGGCAGCACCAAGCCGATCGAGGCCGCCACGCCGCTGCCGCGCAACGCGTTCCAGGCGCTGAAGGCGGCATCGTCGGCCTCCGGCCACCGGCCGGCGCTGGCCAGTTCATGCACCGATTCGCAACCGAGCAGCTGCGGTCGGGCATTGGCCAGCAGCGGGGCACCGGCCTTCGCCGCCAGCGCGCCGAGCAGGGCCAGCAGCGCCATCTCCGCCGCATCCGGGCCGAAGCTCTGATCGCAGGCCAGCACGGCCCAGCGGCGGCCCTCGGCGCCAGCGTCCTCGCCGCCGACCAGCAGCCGCTGCAGCAGCGATCGGCTCATGTCGTCGGAGTGCTCGGCGACGTCCGCCAGCAGATCGTCGCGCGAGTAGTCCATCAGGTAGAGCTGCAGCGTCGGGCCGCATTCGAGCTCGCGCACCATCGTCTCGACGCTGCGCCACAGCGCTTCCAGCGCCTGGAAATCCGGATGGTGCAGCAGCCGCCGCATGTGCTCGGCCAGCGCCGCGTCGGCGGCGGCGATCAGTTGCTGCTGCTGCGGGTCCTGGTGCACCACGTGCGGCGCGACGATGTCGCGCAGCAGCGCGTCGATGCCCTGCACCGCCGCCGGCTTCTGCTCCGCCGCGGCCGACGGCTTGCGCCCGAGCAGGCGCTCGATGTCCGAGCCCGCCTCCTGCGCGCTTGCGTCCTCGGATGCGGCGGGCGCCTCGGCCGGCAGCGCGCCGAGCGCGGCCGCGGCACGCTGGTAGAGCTTCGGATCGCGCAGTTCCTGGCGCAGGCCGCGCAGGCCGGCGAACAGCTCGATGCGCCCGAACAACTCGTCCGGGTGGAAATCGTCGAGGCAGTCGAAGCCCGCCTCGACGGTGGTGTCGCCCAGATCCAGCGTCAGCCGCGGCGCGAAGCGCGACAACACCTGATCGAGGTTGTCGATATCCACCTTGAGGGGCTTGCGCTCGGCCAGCGGCAGGCCACCCTGACCGCTGAACCGTCCCAGCAGCAGGATGCGAAACGGCGCTTCCTCGCGAGGCTGCCCGCCGCCCGGTCGGCCGAACGAAAAATCGAAGTCCATCGTACTCCCCTGTGGATATCCCGATCGCCCAGTGTCATGGCCGCGCCGGCCCCGGTCAACGGCGCCGTGGGCCTCAGCGGCGGCCGGCGACGAACAGCGTCAGCACGCCTGTATAGCCGTACAAGCGGTCGCGGGCGATCTCGCCGCCGGCGAAGTAGCCGGTCAGCGGCACGTCTCCGATCGCCTCGCGCACCGCCAGCAGCTCCGCATTGGCCGCACCGAAATGGTTGCCGCCACGCCCCGAACAGCTCACGTACAGCGCACCCGCCACCTCGCGGCCGCCCAGTTCGGCCTGCAGTTCGCCCGCCGCGCGCACCAGGTCGGCGCGCGCGGCCCCCGGGTTGCGGGCGCAGAACGACAGCTCCATGCCCGGCTCCAGCTCGTCGCCGATCGCCAGCACCTGGGCCTGCGGATCGACGCCGAGGATGTGGCGTACCAGCGTCTCGGTACCGAACTGGCCCGGCGGATGCAGGCTGTCGTCGCGGCCGCGGCGTACGCCGACCAGGGTCGAAGCCAGCGCGCGGGCCAGCGTGGCCTCGTCCGCTTCGCCGTCGATGTCCAGGTCCTCCAGCGCGCACTCGAGCGCCGGCCGGCCTTCCAGCCCGATCAGGTAGTGGCCCTGGCACTCGGTGATGCGGCGGGCCGGGCCGATCGGCTGACTGCCCTGCGTGACGCGCGACAGGATCTCCACCTCGGCGCCGAAGGCGACGCCGGACAGCCCGCCGGACAGCACTTCGCCGGCGATCTGCAGGCTGCGGTCGCGCGTCGCGGCCAGGCCGCCGAACAGGTAGCCGGTGGCGGTACGGTCGGCCAGTTCGACCAGCAGCTCCTGCAGGTCGGGCGTGCCGCCCTCGGAATGCACCAGCGCGGTGTGGGGGACGAAGCCGTCGTCGCGACGCAGCGGCCGGAGGCCCGAGAAGAGCCGGAAGGCGCTGCGCGGCAGCGGCGCCAGCAGCAGCGACAGGGCCGGCCGGTCGAAATACTCGACGCCGCTGGCCGAGACGCCGACGCCGACCGTGCCGACCCAGTCCACGTCCGGGAAGCGGTCCTTCAGACCGGCCACGATTTCGTCCGCGGCGGCGGCGAAATAGTCGGTCAGGTAGCAGAAGCCGAGTGTGTATTCGACCGGCGAGGCGAGCGCGGCGATCTGCCCCTGCAACTGGGCCACGCACTGCTCCAGCGCCGCACTCCAGCGGGCGTGGGCCGCGTGGGCCTGCAGGAATCGGTAGGCGGGCATGGCAGGGCGCCTCGACGGTGGGTTGCCCGTTCGACAACGAACGGTACCGCCAGTTTAGGCTGCCGCGCGCCTCATGTCGCGAGCCCGGCGCGCGCCGCATCGGCCGCGCCGAGATCCGCCGGCCGGTCCACGTCGCGCAGCACGCCGGGGTCGTCCACCGGGCACGCCAGCGGCGGGCGGGCGGCCAGCAGCCGGCGCGCACCGGCATCGCCGCTCAATGCGAGCAGATCCTCGAACCAGTCCGGCGGGAACGCCACCGGATGCCCCGGCCGGCCCTCGCAGACGGCCCGCACGGCGGACGCCCGCCGGCGCAGCGCCTCGGCGACGCGGCGGTGGGTGGCCGGCCGGATCCACGGCATGTCGGCCAGCGCCACCAGCCAGCCGGCGGCGTCCGCCGCAGCGGCCACGCCGGCCGCCAGGCTGTGGCCCATGCCGAGTGCCGCGTCGGCACACAGCACGGGGCGGCAGCCGCAAGCGGCCAGCCGCACGGCCAAGGCCTCTTCGCCCGCGCCCACCACCGCCACCACCTGCGGCAGCGCCTTCCTGAGCGCCTGCGCGGACGCCAGCGCCATCGGCGTGCCGTCGGCCAGCGGCTGCCAGCGCTTGTCGCTGCCGAAACGGCTGCCGCGGCCGGCCGCGAGCAGCACGCCGGTCGGCAGCGGGGGGCTCATCCGGCCACCCGGCAGGCCGCCGCTGCGGCCGTGCGCTGCGCCGCGCGGCCCTTCGATGCAGCACGCTCGGCAACCAGCTCGGCGATCACCGCGACCGCAATCTCGGCCGGCGTGCGGCTGCCGATCGCCAGCCCGACCGGGCCGTGCAGCCGCGCCACCTCGTCGGCCGACAGGTCGAAGTACTTCAGCAGACGTTCGCGCCGCAGCTCGCTGTTGCGCCGCGAGCCGAGCGCACCGACGTAGAAGGCCGGCGACTTGAGGGCCTCCAGCAGCGCCATGTCGTCGAGCTTGGGATCGTGGGTCAGCGCCACCACCGCGCTGTGCGGATCGAGCGCCAGTTCCAGCACCACGTCGTCCGGCATGCCGGCCACCAGCCGGGCCTCGGGCAGGTCCCACTCCTCGCTGTATTCGATGCGCGGATCGCACACCAGCACCTCGAAATCCAGCGCCGTGGCCATCGGCGCCAGATGACGCGAGATCTGGCCGGCGCCGATCAGCAGAAGCCGCCAGCCGGGTCCGTGCTGGGTGACCAGCCGCTCGCCGTCCCATTGCAGCACCGCGCCGGCGCGCCCGCCGGCCAGCCGGGCGCTCCCGTCGGCCAGCTCGACCCGCCGCTCCACCAGTTCGCCGGCGCCGATGCGGCGCGCCATCTCGTCCAGCAGCGCGACCTCCGGCGCCGGCTCGAGCAGCAGCTCGAGCGTGCCGCCGCAGGGCAGGCCGAAGCGGAAGGCCTCGTCGCGGGTCACACCGTAGCGCAACAGCCGGGGCGCACCGGCGGCGAACTCGCCGGCCGCCATGCGGCCGATCAGGTCGTCCTCGATGCAGCCGCCCGACACCGAGCCCTGCACTCGCCCGTCGTCGCGCAGCAGCATCCAGGCGCCGGGCGGCCTGGGCGCCGAGCCCCAGGTCCGCACCACGGTCAACAGCGCGAAACGGTGCCCCGCCTCCGCCCAGCGGCGGGCGGCGGCCAGTACCTGCAGATCCTGACTGTCCATCGCCCCCTCCTCAGGCCGCCAGCGCGGCCGTTTCGATCGGCAGCCGGTAGATGCGCTTGCCGGTGGCCGCCGCGATCGCGTTGATCACCGCCGGCGCCAGCGGCGGCACGCCCGGCTCGCCGATGCCGGTCGGCGGCGCCGTCGATGCGACGATGTGCACTTCGATCTGCGGCATCTCGTTGATGCGCAGCACCGGGTAGCCGTCGAAATTGTCCTGCTGCACGACGCCGTCCTCGAGCGTGATCTCGCCGTGCAGCAGCGCCGCCAGCGCGAAGCCGATGCCACCTTCGAGCTGGGCGCGGACGATGTCGGGATTGATCGCGGTACCGCAATCCACCGCGCACACCACGCGGTCCACCGTCAGTGCACCGTCGGCGGCGACGCTGACCTCGGCCACCTGGGCCACGACGCTGTTGAACGACTCGTGCACCGAGATGCCGCGCCCGCGGCGCATGCCGCCCTCGCCGGCCGCCAGCGGTCCGCCCCAGCCGCCCTTGTCGGCCGCCAGTCTGAGCACCGCCGCATGGCGCGGATGGTCGCCGAGCATCGCCAGCCGCATCTCGACCGGATCCCTGCCGGCGGCTGCGGCCAGCTCGTCGAAGAAGGTCTCGGTGGACACCGCGGTGTGGGTCGAGCCGACCGAGCGCCACCACAGCACCGGCACCGTCACGTCACTCGGGGTGTGCAGTTCCACCTGCAGGTGCGGGATCGCGTAGGGCAGGTTGGCCGCGCCCTCGACCGATACGGCGTCGATGCCGTCCTTGACCAGCATCTTCTCGAACGGCGAGCCGGTCAGGATCGACTGGCCCACCAGCCGGTGCCGCCAGCCGACGATGTTGCCGTCGGCATCGAGCCCGGCACGCAGCGCGTGGTGGAACATCGGCCGGTAGTAGCCGCCGCGCATGTCGTCCTCGCGCAGCCACACCAGCTTGACCGGTGCCCGCCCGCCGATGGCCTTGACGATCTGCGCGCACTCCAGCAGGTAGTCCGAGGCCTTGCTGGCGCGCCGGCCGAAGCTGCCGCCGGCGTACAGCATGTGGATCGTCACCTGCTCCGGTTTCAATCCCAGCAGCGCCGCCAGCGCGAACTGGTCGCCGGTGTGCATCTGCTCGCCGTTCCACACTTCGCAGCCGTCCGCGCCGAGGCGCATGACGCAGTTCATCGGCTCCATCGCGGCGTGGGCCAGGTACGGGAAGTCGTAGGCCGCCTCGAGCACCTTCGTCGCGCCGGCCAGCGCCTTCTCGGCATCCCCGTCGGAACGCGCCACCAGGCCGGGCCGCGTGGCCATCTCGCAGTAGCCGGCCATGATCTCGCCGGAACTCTTGCGGAAGGCCCGGCTGTCGTCCCATTCGACCTTCAGCGCGTCGCGCCCCTTCTTGGCACGCCAGGTGTCCTGCGCCAGCACCGCCACGCCCTGCGGGATGCTCACCACATCCGCGACGCCCTCGACCGCCCTGGCGGCCGCGTCGTCGAAGGACTTGACGCTCGCGCCGAAACGCGGCGGGTGTGCCACCACGGCCACCAGCATGCCGGGCAGGTGCACGTCCTGGGTGAAGCGGGCCCGGCCGGTGCTCTTGTCCGCGCTGTCCTTGCGCGGCACCCGCTTGCCGATCAGCTTGAACTGCGCCGGCGATTTGAGCGCCACCTCGGCCGGCACCGGCTGGCCGGCGGCGGCCTCGGCCAGTTCGCCGAAGCGCGCCGAACGGTGCGAGGCCGCATGCCTCAGCACGCCCGCGTCCACCGTGATCTCGCCGGCCGGCACCTGCCAGGCCTCGGCCGCCGCAGCCACCAGCATGGCCCGCCCGGCGGCGCCGGCCTTGCGCATCTACTCCCAGGAGTTGGCCATCGCGGTGCTGCCGCCGGTGCCCTGGGCCTTGCCCCAGAACAGGTTGTTGTAGCGCCTGGCATCGGCCGGCGCACCCTCGATGCGGACCTGTTCCCAGGCTGCATCGAGTTCTTCGGCGACCAAGGTTGCCAGCCCGGTATAGGTGCCCTGCCCCATCTCCAGGTGCTTGGAGATGACCGTCACGCTGTCGTCGCTGCCGATGCGCAGGAAGGCGTTCGGGGCGAAATCGACCGCGGCGGCCAGTCCGCTGCCGGCCTTGCCGGGACCGGCCTCGGCGGCGAGCGCCACCGGCAGCACGAAGCCCAGCGTCAATCCACCGCCGGCCTGCAGGAAGCGGCGGCGGCTCAGGTTTTCGATCGTCGTGTTCATCTCAGGCCTCCTCGCCCAGGCGCTTGGCCGCTTCGTGGATGGCCGCGCGGATGCGCACGTAGGTGGCACAGCGGCAGACGTTGCCCGCCATCGCCTGATCGATGTCCGGGTCCGACGGTGCGGGGTTGCCGGACAGCAGCGCCACCGCGCTCATCACCTGGCCCGACTGGCAGTAGCCGCACTGCACCACGTCGAGCGCCTGCCAGGCCGCCTGCACGGCACGGCCGACCTTGTCCGATCCGACCGCCTCGATCGTGGTGATCTTCCTGCCGGCCGCCGCCGACACCGGCAGCGAGCAGGAACGCACCGGCGCGCCGTCCAGATGCACCGTGCATGCGCCGCACAAGGCCTTGCCGCAGCCGTACTTGGTGCCGGTGAGCTGCAGCGTGTCGCGCAGCGCCCACAGCAGAGGCGTATCGGGCGCGACATCGAGCCGCCTGGCCATGCCATTCACATTGATTTCGATCACTTCGGTCCTCCTCGACGTTCCGTCTTCCGCGCGGGAAGCATGCATTCAGTCTGGCTGAACGGGCCCGCGGACGGGTATGCGAAAAATGCGGACTTATTGCCCGATCGTCCGCGATTCCGGACGGTGGGCTCGTCATCGCGAACACCGGGGACTAAGCTTCGCAAGATGGACATCTCGGTCGATACCCCGCTCTCGCAACCCGTTCCGCCGGCCGCCCAAGGCGCGCTGGCGGAGATCATCCGCCGCCACTGCCAGAGCGACGGCAAGGTCGATACCGCCGTGCCGGGCCTCAGCTTCTTCCGCGGCTCGACCACCCAGGCGCCGACCTGCGCGCTGTGGAGCTCCACCTTCGCGACGATGGCCCAGGGCGCCAAGCGGATCGAACTCGCCGGCCGCAGCTACGACTACGACGCGCGCCACTACCTGGTGTCCACGGTCGATCTGCCGATGTTCGCCCAGGTCACCCGGGCGAGCGTGGCGGCGCCTTACCTGGGCGTCTCGGTCGCGCTCGATGCGCTGGTCATCGCCCAACTGGTGAATGAGATCGCGGACGCCCCGATCCGTTCGACGCCCTCGGCGCTCGGCCTGGCGGTGGACGAAATGACCGATGCGCTGCGCGACACCGTGCTGCGGCTGGCACGGCTGGTGGACGCGCCGCAGGACATTGCCGTGCTGGCGCCGATGGCGATCCGCGAATTGCACTATCGGCTGCTGACCGGGCCGATGGGCGGGCGGCTGAGGGAGGTGGCCGTCAAGGGCAGCCACGGCCACCAGGTCGTGCGCGCAATCCAGTGGATCCGCGAGCACCTGCCGGAACCGCTGCGCATCGACGAACTGGCGCGCGTCGCCTCGATGAGCCGCTCCTCGCTGCACCAGCACTTTCGCATGCTGACCTCAATGAGTCCGCTGCAGTATCAGAAGCAGTTGCGGCTGCAGGAAGCGCGCCGCTTGATGCTGGTCGAACTGGCCGACGCGGCCTCGGCCGCGCACCGCGTCGGCTACGAGAGTCCGTCGCAGTTCAGCCGCGAGTACCGCCGCCTGTTCGGCGCGCCGCCGGCGCGAGACATCGCCGCCCTGAGCGCTTCGGCGCCCTGAGCGCCGCCCGGCCGGCTAGCGTCGCGCCCGCCTCGGGCTCGGCCCGGCCTGCGGCGGCAGGCCTTCGAGGCGGCTCTCCCACAGGCCGCTGCAAGTGCTGAAACAGCCCTCCAGCGGACACCGGCGTCCCGGCGGACAGGCGTGCTCCCGCGCGCACTCCTGCTGGGTTTCGTCCAGCAGGACCATTTCCCGTACCGCTTCGCAGCGGCCGACCGGCGCATCGAAAATGCTCATCTTGGGCTCCCGCTCGTATCGCTTCAGCAGCCGTTAAACGTGATCGAATACACGGCATCCTCGAATCCATGCTAGAGCGTCACGGTCGGCTCGCCGAACTAAGTCGTTAAACGTTGACAGTGATCAATTCGACGGAAGACGGGATTCGGTGCGGCGCGCCTCATTCGTCGATCGGTTCGGGCCGTGTGCCCGACCGGGGGCCGGATGGCCGCCCCGGCACTTGCCGCGCGGCACGCTCGGCGCGAGAGCGACCCGATCTTGCCGCCAGGAGAGCACGCTCGCGTGGAGCGCCCACGGACCACATCCGCCGCTCGAACGCGAGCGCCACGAACGCAATGGCCGCGACAACAACGAGGATCGCTTCGATGGACCACCGCCGCCACGCCTGGAGGCCGGCGCCGATCGGCGGCGCGACGGCAAGCCTGCCGCGCACGACCGCGACGCGGCTTGCGGCAACGCGCAGGACGGGGACGGATTCGCCATGAGCGTCCTGCCGCGGTCGCTCAGCCTGCGTCTCGTCCTGCTGATCATGCTGGTGGCCGTGCCGGGCGTGGCGATGCTCGCCGCGAAGGCCTGGGAGGACCGCGCCGAGGCCATCGCCGCCGCGCGCCTCAGGGCCATCGACACCGTCGATCTGCTGGCCGAGGACCAGGCCAGGCTGATCGAGGATACGCGCAACTATCTGCGCCGGCTGGCGCAATTCCCGGAAGTCCTGCGGCCCGAACAACCGGCATGTTCGGCGCTGCTCGGCCAGGTGCTGAGCCTGTCCGAGCACTACGTCAATCTCGGCGTGCCGAGGGCCGACGGCGAACTGCTGTGCAATGCGCTGCCGTTGAACAAGCGGGTCAACGTGGCCGACCGTCCCTACATCCGCCGCGCCTTGGACCAGCGGGTGTTCTCGATCGGCGAATTCCAGACCGATCGCGCCGCCGGCGTCACCAGCGTCAATTTCGCCTATCCGTTGGAGGACCCGGCGGACGGCCACCTGGTCGGTACGGCGGTCGCGGTGGTCTCGCTCGACTGGTGGAGCAGACGCCTGTCCCAGCACAGCCTGCCGCAAGGGACGCTGGCCTACATCGCCGACTCGGACCACACCATCATCGCGCATTTCCCGACCGCCAACGAGCGGCTGGGCATGAAGCTCGAACAGCTTCACATCCGACCGCCGACGCCCGGCGGCGACGCCGGCCACGCCATCGCGATCAGCCGCGACCCGAACGGCACGACCCGCATCTTCGCGTCGACACGCCTGATCGAAGCCGGCAACAGACCGGTCTATGTCGGTGTCGGCATACCGTTCGACGCGCAGCTGGCGGCCATCGAATCGCAGGCCGTCACCACCGGGCTGATGCTGCTGTTCTTCATCGCATTGATGTTCGCCGCCGCACTGTGGGGCGTGCGCGTGAGCGTGCTGCGGCCGCTCGAACAACTGGCACGCTCGACGCGGGAGCTCGAGTCCGGCAGGCCCCAGAGCAGTTGGCAGTTCGGCGGCGCGCTCGAGCTGGTGCGGCTGCAGAAGCAGTTTGCGCGGATGGCGCAGAAGCGGCTGGAGACCGAAAGGCTGCTGCAGGACAGTAGGAACTACAACCGCACGCTGTTCGAGACGAGTCCGATCGGACTGGCATTGCGCACCCGGGACGGCCAGTTGGTGGACGCCAACCCGGCCTTCGCCGCCATCCTGGGCCGCCACGTCGACGAGGTCAGGTTGTTCCACTACCGCGACATCGCCGGGCCGGACTGGGCCGCCGAGGAAGCCGAGCGGCTGCGGGACCTGGCGCCGGGGGACGTCAGCGGCCCGAGCGAGATGGAATTCCTGCACCGCGCGGGCCATCGCGTACCGGTGAGAGTGTCCAGCCTGCTGCTGGAGCGCGAGGGTCACCAATACGTCTGGTCGAGCGTCGAGGACATCACCGCCGACAAGCTCGCCGAGGCCCGGCTGAAACTGGCGGCCAGCGTGTTCACGCATGCCCGCGAGGGCATTTTCATCACCGACGCCGACGGCATCGTGGTCGACATCAACCAGACCCTGTGCGAGATCACCGGCTACGGGCGCGAGGAGTCGGTCGGCAAACCGTCGCGCTTCCTCGCCGCCGGGCCCCATGCGGCGGAGTTCTTCGAATCGGTCTGGCGCCTGCTGCGCGAGCGCGGCGACTGGTACGGCGAAATCCGCAACCGGCGCAAGAACGGCGAAACCTACGTGGCCACGCTGACGATCAGTGCGGTACAGGACAGCGACGGCCAGGTGATGAACTACGTCGCGCTGCTGACCGACATCACGCTGATGAAGGCCCACGAGCAGCGGCTCGAGCACATCGCGCACTACGACGCGCTGACCGGCCTGCCCAACCGGGTGCTGCTGGCCGACCGGCTGCGGCAGGCGATGGCCCAAAGCCAGCGGCGGGACCGGGCATTGGCGGTCGCCTACCTGGACCTGGACGGATTCAAGCCGGTCAATGACAGCCACGGCCACAACATCGGCGACAAGCTGCTGATCACGGTGGCCGAACGCATGAAGGAAGCACTGCGCAGCGGCGACACGCTGGCCCGCATCGGCGGCGACGAGTTCGTCGCGGTACTGGTGGACCTGGAGCGTCAGCGGGACTGCGAGTTGGTGCTCGAGCGCCTGCTGGCGGCGGCGGCCAACCCGGCCCACATCGACGGCCTGGCGCTGCAGGTTTCGGTCAGCATCGGCGTGACGCTGTATCCGCAGGACGGCGCCGACGCCGACATGTTGCTGCGCCACGCCGACCAGGCCATGTACTCGGCCAAGCAGGCCGGCAAGAACCGCTACCAATTGTTCGACGTGGACGTCGACGAGGCGCTGAAGGTCCGCCACGCGGGCCAGCAGGACATCGTCCACGCGTTCGAGCGGCGGGAGTTCGTCCTCCACTACCAGCCCAAGGTCGACATGAGGAGCGGCGCACTGGTCGGCGTCGAGGCGCTGCTGCGCTGGCAGCATCCCGAACGCGGCCTGCTGCTGCCGGCCAGCTTCCTGCCGGTCATCGAGGACCACGTCGTCAGCGTCGAACTGGGCGAATGGGTAATCGACAGCGCGCTCCGCCAGGTCGGCGAATGGCTCGCGGCCGGGCTCGACGTGCCCGTCAGCGTCAACGTCGGCGCCCGCCAGCTGCAGCAGGCCGACTTCGTGCAGCGGCTGAGCGAGCTGCTGGCCGCCCACTCCAGCGTCACGCCGCGCCACCTGGAACTGGAGATCGTGGAGACCAGCGCGCTGGAAGACGTGGCCCAGGTGTGCGAACTGATGCACGCCTGCCTGTCGCTCGGCGTGCGCTTTTCGCTCGACGATTTCGGCACCGGCTATTCCTCGCTCACCTATCTGAAGCGCCTGCCGGCCGGGCTGCTGAAGATCGATCAGAGTTTCGTGCGCGACATGCTCGACGACCCGGACGACCTGGCCATCGTCGAAGGCGTCGTCGGGCTCGCCACCGCGTTCCGCCGCGAGGTCATCGCGGAAGGGGTCGAAACCGTCGCGCACGGCACGCGGCTGCTGCAGATCGGCTGCACGCTGGCGCAGGGCTACGGCATTGCCCGGCCGATGCCGGCGGCCGACCTGCCCCGCTGGCTGGACGAGTGGAAGCCGGACGAGGCCTGGCAGCGGTCCTGAGCCGGCGGCAAGGCGTCGGCCCGGCAGCGGGGCGGGCGCCGGCTAGACGCTGACGAGGCACGGCTTGCCGAGCGCCGCCTCGCTGCCCGGCCCCGGCCCCGGCCCCGGCCGCGGCGAGGACTATCTGATCTACTCCGACGTGCGCTACCAGCGGCTGCCGCAACCGCGCCCGATCGAATTGGCGCTTTGAAGCCGCGATGAAAAAAACCCTGCTGCCGGCAGCGCTGCTGCTGTCGACCCTGCTGGCTGCGCTGTACGTCTTCCAGCGGCCGCTGCTGGAAGCGTGCTGCGGCAGCGAATACCGGCACTTCGACAGTCCGGACGGCCGCTATCGGATCGTCGTTACGGCCCTGCCCCAGCTCTTCGCACTGCCCGGCAGCGCTGGCGACGCGCCCGGCATCGTCCGGCTGCAGAGCGGCGACGGGCGCGTGCTCGAACGGGCACCGGTGGAGATGGTGCAGAACATCCAGCAGATCGACTGGGGCGAGCGGCAGGTGCATATCAAGCTGTTCGCCGACTGGCCATTGCCGGCCCGCTCCGACTGAGCGGCCGACGAAGTCCGGGCCGGCGCGCCGCCCCGCTCCGGCCAACGGCTCAGGCGCGCGCGACCAGCATCAGGTTGCGGGGCGTCGACTCGCGGGCACAGAAGCTGCCGAGCCGGGTTTCGAAGCCGGCGGCCTGCAGCGCCAGCGCCTGATCCAGCACCAGCCACATCTCGAGCGGGCGGCGAAAGACGTGCCGTACCAGCTCCAGCCGCCGCACTTCGGCACGTCGCGCCTCGCCGGCCGCCTGCCAATGCGCCCAATCGAGTCGCGCCGGCAGCTCGAGCCCCTCGCGCGCCGCCAGCGCGTGGCAAAAGCTCTCGAAGCCGGCGCCGAGCCACGCCGCCGGCACCGGTCGGAAGCTCGGCCGCAGCGGTAGACCGAGGGCCTCGGCCATGGCCTTGAAGCCGAGCTTGAAGACCTGGTCCCGCTGCAGCTGCCGGCGCACCCCGGCCGGCGCGGTGACGGTCTCGGTGACCGCCAGGCGCAGGTCCCCCCGCTCCAGCGGCAACTGCGCGTCCGAACTCAGCGGACGGTAGCCGGCATCGGCGCCGCGGTCATAGCAGCACGGCGCGATCCGGTAGCCTTTCGCGCCGGTATGGCCGGCCTCGCGCACCAGCGTGCGGTGCAGCTCGCCGCAGGCATGCAGCGCCACCACTTCGCGGCCGCGCACCAGTTCGAGCGCCACCGCCGACATGGCATCGACGCAGCGCGCCCGCTGGTCGGCGCCGGACGCTCGCGCCAGTCGCTCCGCCTCGCGGCATAGCACCGGATCGATGTCGAGCGAGGTCACCGCGACCCGGTCGGCCAGCGCCAGCCGCCGGCCGAGATGGCCCTTGCCGGCACACCATTCCAGCAGCGGCGCCGCGCAAGCCGGCGCGACGGCGCCGAAGGCCTCGATCTGCTGGCGCTTGCGCAGCGGAATCGAATCGTCGAATCGGTCCGCGCGCGGCGGCAACCCGCGCACCGGCAGCGGGTCCACGCCGCACAAGGCCCGCATTTCGGCCGCTTCGGGCAGCCATCGGCAAAGCCAGGCGGCCGTGGCGGCAGGGGCCGCCGCCAAGCTTTCGAGTGCGGCCTCGTCCAGTGCCAGCACCGCTTCGGCCAGTGCCGGACGGCGCCGCGTCCAGCCCGGACGGCGCTCGTGAAAGGGCGCCGGACGCCACAAAGCCTGCGTCGCCGCCAGCAAGGACTGCAATGCCAAGAAACGCGCCCGCAACGCCACGGCCGGCCTTCCGAAACGATCTCGGCGCGCATTGTCCGGCCTCTCGCCGCGCCGCGCCAGTCTGCCGTACCGGGGGCCGCCGGCGGATCGTCCGACGGTGTGGCAATCGTCGCCCAGCGATCTAGACTGCGATAGGTTCCCCCTGACCATGCAAGCGAGGTTTCCTCATGCCCACGCGCCCGGTAAGTGAAGTCATCGGCAAACGCACGTTCCCTACCGTCGGACCCGACGAAGCGATCAACCATGCCGCCCGGATCATGCGCGAAGCCCATTCGTCGGCCGTTCTCGTCGTCGAGGACGGCCGGCTCGCCGGCATCTGCACCGAGCGCGACATCGTGTTCGGTGCCGTGGCCGACGACCAGGACCCGTCCAGGACCAGCGTGCGCTCGGTGATGACCCGCAACGTCCAGACGATCACGCCCGAAAAACCCTTCGGCCATGCGCTGCACATGATGTACGAAGGCGGTTTCCGGCACTTGGCCGTGGTGGACGAGCGCGGCCGCCCGATCGGCCTGCTGGCGGCCCACGACGCGCTCGACCTGGACGGCCTGCAACTGGAGCGCGAGCTGGAGCGCCGTCAGGAGATCACCGTCATCCTGTGAGCGGCGCCTGCGGCGCGCATGCTGGTGTAGTGGTGCGACGGTGGTAGCGCTAGTGATGCAAGCGGAATTCGACTGCCGCGGGTCGGATTCATCTGGCCTCGGACAGCGGACAGTGCCGAACGCATGAGTTCCCCACCGCGCGCGACAGCGGGCTAGTTCGCCTTTGCCAGGCGCCGCACCACGGCCAGCGCCTCCATCACGTTGCGTTCGGGCCCCAGTCCCGCCACCGTCGCCGCGATGCGCCCATCCCGATCGACCACGAAGGTGGTGCGCTCGGCAAAGCCGTGCCCGATCTCCTCGCCGCGGCTGTCCTTCAGCCCCGCCGCGCCGGCACGCACCCGCAGCTCGTAGCGCGCCGCGATGCGCCCGTCCGGATCCGACACCACCGGGAACTTGCCGGCACAGTAGTCGGGGTCGGCCGAAAAGCTCCGCAGCCGGCCAAGCGCGTCGAGCGACACGCCGACGATGCTCGCGCCGGCCGCGGCGAATTCTTCGTGCCGCTGCGAAAAGGCGCGCGCCTGCAGGTTGCATCCGCTGGTGTAGGCCGCCGGGTAGAAATAGACCACCACTGCGCCCCGCCGCAGGGCCTCGGCCAGCGAATAGGCGATGCGCTCGCCGTTCAGCGCCGCGCGCGCCTCGAAGCGCGGCGCCGCGGCGCCCGCCGGCAATGCAGCGCCGGCCTGCGCCGCCCACAGCATGGCGGAAAGAAGAACCGCCCACCCATGTCCGTTCATCGCCTTCATCGATCACAGCCTCCGCTTCGGTCCGGCGGCGCCCGCCGGCCTCCGCACCCGATGCAACGCCGCCGCCGTGCTGACTGACCGCTTCCGCGCGCCGGAATTCCCGCACCGCTGCCGCGACCGCGCGCCACGCCGGCGGATCGCGGCGGGCGGCATCGACGCGACTGCAAACCCGCGTATCGCGAATACCCCGGGAACTGCGCCGCGGGATTCCATGCGGTTGCGGTGCCGCGTTTGCCGCCCCGCCCTCGCCGGAACGGCCGACGGACTCGATGCCGGGCGCGGCGTCCCCGCTACATCGCCCGCGGCCCGTGCCGCAGTGCCGATTGCAGGCCGCCGCTGCGAGGGGCGCCGGGACGCCCGTTTCGGGCATCGGATGATAATCGATTGTCGTCCGAGGACGAGCCGGAATATCTCGCACCGCTTAGGATTGCCATCACCGCCACGACCCGTTCGGGCACTTATTGCGGCGCCCCGCAATAACCGAATGAGCGCGCAATGCAAGTCGGGCCGAGTACCTCGGCACCGGGTGCGCCATGGTGCTTTCTTCGGATGTCGTCGGCGGTGATTTAAATGGCGGCGCGCCGCGAAAACAGCCGGGCCCGGGGCGTGGACTGCCACGCTTCACGTTTGCAGCACCGCCGACCGGCGGCCTCGAGCATCACCCGCCGCAGCGGCCGACGCCGAATTTTATATCACCTTTGAGTGGAAAGGACTGGTTCCGTTTTTTTCGATTCGGAGCCAAGGGAGCGGACATGCAAGCCCGTCGTCCGGCACGAGGTCTCTCGCAGGCCATCGACCTGCGCGCCCGGCGACAAACCCTTCCGCGCCCCGAAGGATCGGCCCAACCACGAAGCAGGAGGAGACAGATGAAAAAACGATTGGCGCGACACTACGGAACCTTGCTGGCAATACTATTTACCGCCTTTGTCTTTACGGACAGCGCGGCGGCGAAAGACAAGACCCTCGTTTCAAAGCCCGGCGAATATAGCGGCTACTCCGAAAAGAAATACGACGGCACGCAGCGCTTCTCGCAATACGTGGAAATGAGGGACGGCGTCAAGCTCGCGGTGGACATCTATCGGCCCACGATTAACGGCAAGCTCACGGTTGAACGCCTGCCGGTGATCTGGACCCATACCCGCTACCAACGCGCAACACTCGACAGCAGCGGCAACGTCGGATTCGGATACTATTCCGACGACGGCGGCAAATTGCTGGATGTTCTGCCGGCCTACAGGGCAATCGCACCTACTTGACATAGCCTCGCCAGCTCGCAAGTCATTGATCTGTCAGGGCTGTTGTTTTCGCGAAAGCAGAGATCGACTGCCCTCTGCCGTCCTGTGCCCCGCGAGCAGAGGAGTATCCAATCAGGGCAAGAAGATGCAAGGCGTTGATTTTAAGGCCATCGATCCCTTGCGTGCATGACATTAAGGTGCGATAGCCCTGTGCCGGCCTACGGCTACGTCGTTGCCAGCGTCGACGTCCGCGGCGGCGGTGCGTCCTACGGCTCCAGACTGGAACCCTTCGATCAGCCGGAAACCATGGATGCCGGCGAAGTGACCGAATGGCTGGCGTCCCAGCCGTGGAGCGACGGCAACGTGGGGATGTTCGGCAGGTCCTATCTCGGCATTACCCAGTACATGGCCGCGAGCGTGAACCCGCCCAGCCTGAAGGCCATCTTCCCGGAAATGGCGTGGTTCGACGCCTACGATCTGATTCGCCCGGGAGGCGTCTATGCAAAGCGCTATCTCAAGTTCTGGGGCGACGGCGTGGCATTCCTGGACCTGGTGCTGGATACGGCACGGGTGGACGAGGACGTCGACGGTTCGATGTACGCGCAGGCCCGGGCGCAGCACCTCGACAATACCCATCCCGACGACACCTTTTCCGTCATGCCTTATCGCAACAGCTGGGATCAGGCGAGCCAGAGCGAATACTATCTGCGCTGCAGCGCCAACACCTATATCGACGAAATCGAGCAATCAGGGGTGCCGATGTATCACATGGCAGGCTGGCTCGACGTCTTCGTCAGGGACCAGTTGCTGTGGTATGCGAACGCCAGCAATCCGCAGAAACTGATCATCGGCCCGTGGCATCACGCGACGACCGACGGGTTCGACGCCAATGCCGAGCGTCTGCGCTGGTACGACTACCATCTCAAGGGCATCGACAACGGCGTGATGGACGAGCCGGGAATCTACTACTACACGATGGGCGCGCCGGAGGGTACCGAGTGGAGATTCACGTCGAAGTGGCCGTTGCCGACCGTGAAACAAACCAACTACTACTTCGGCGGCGGTCGTACCGGCACCGTGGATTCGACGAATGACGGCTATCTCGAGCAGAAGCCTTCCAAATCGTTCGACGGCGGCGTCGATCACCATGTCGTCGACTATACGACCACCACCGGTACCGCCAATCGATGGTCGGCCGCCTACGACTGCTGGTGCGGCGGTTATTCCGACATGACCGAAAACGACCGCAAGGGGCTCACCTACACGACGCAGGCATTGGCCAGGGATACCGAACTGACGGGCCATCCGATCGTGCATCTTTGGGTTTCCTCCACCGCGGCCGACGGAGATTTCTTTGCCTATCTCGAAGAAGTCGACAGCGACGGCGTGTCGCACTACATCACCGAGGGAACGCTGCGGGCATCCCATCGCGCCTTGTCCGAGGCACCGTTCAAGAACTATCTCGGACTTCCCTATCACCGCAGCTACGAAGAGGACATCGTCGATCTTCCGGTGAACGAGCCGGTCGAGCTGGTATTCGACCTGCATCCGACGTCGAACGTCTTCGATGCGGGGAATCGGATCAGGGTGACGATCACCAACGCCGATTCGGACAACTTCAGGACGCCGGAGCTGCTTCCCCCGCCGACCGTTTCGATCTACCGGGACGGGCAGCATGCGTCCTACGTCTCGCTGCCGGTCAATCACAAGACGGTGCAGGAAATGCAGGCGCGGTCGGGCAGGTAGCATTGCCGGTCGTGGGGG
>JBNLET010000220.1:0-12877 GCA_050305135.1 Rhodocyclaceae bacterium
TCTCGACTGTCAACTCAACCCACCGACGAGACCGCAAAACACCACCACAACCTCCCCCTCCCACACCCCCGAAATCCCAACCCCCGGAAGCGCGAAGCCGCGAATTATACACACCACTAGCGCCCACGCAAGCTCAGCGCGCAAAGTCGCCCTCAAGCCCTCGACAAGGTGATCCGCGCCCAACGGCGCTTGCCGACCTGGGCCACGATCTCGCCCTCGTCGGACAGGACCAGGGCCTTGTCCTCGACCCTCTCGCCGTCGAGCTTGACGGCCCCCTGACCGATCATTCTGAGTCCTTCGGACGTACTGCCGACCAACCCCGCCTGCTTCAGCAAGTTTGCGATCGGCAAGCCATTGGCTTCAATCGTCAGACTTACTGCCGGCATATCCTCCGGCATCGCCCCGCGCTGGAAACGCGCCAGGAATTCCCGCTGCGCTGCCTCGGCGGCGGCCGAGCCGTGGAAGCGGGCGGTCAGCTCATGCGCCAGTTCGAGCTTGATGTCGCGCGGATTGCGCCCCTGCTCGGCCTGGGAGCGCAAAGCGCCGATCTCGGCCGTGCTGCGCAGCGACAGCAATTCGTAGTAGCGCCACATCAGTTCGTCCGAGACGGACATCAATTTGCCGAAGATCTCGCCGGCCGGCTCGTCGATCCCGATGTAGTTGCCGAGCGACTTGGACATCTTGTTGACGCCATCCAAACCTTCCAGCAGCGGCATCATCAGAACGCATTGCGGCGTTTGGCCGAAATGCTTTTGCAGTTCGCGCCCCATCAACAGGTTGAAGCGCTGATCGGTTCCGCCCAGTTCGACGTCGGCCTTCAATGCGACCGAGTCGTAGCCCTGGCACAGCGGGTAGAGGAATTCATGGATCGAGATCGACTGGTTGGCCGAGTACCGCTTCGAGAAGTCGTCGCGCTCGAGCATGCGCGCAACGGTCTGCAAGGAGGCCAGCCGAATCATCCCGCCGGCGCCGAGCCCGTTCATCCAGCTCGAATTGAAGCAGATCTCGGTCCGCTCGGGATCCAGGATCTTGAAGATCTGACTGCGATAGGTCTCGGCATTCGCATCGATCTGCTCGCGGGACAGTGGCGGCCGGGTGGCGTTCTTGCCGGATGGGTCGCCGATCATGCCGGTGAAGTCTCCGATCAGGAACAGCACGTGGTGTCCGAGGTCCTGGAACTGACGCAGCTTGTTGATCAGCACCGTATGGCCCAGATGCAGGTCCGGCGCCGTCGGGTCGAACCCGGCCTTGACGCGCAGAGGTCTGCCCGAGCGGAGCTTGTCGACCAACTCCGATTCAAGCAGCAAATCGCTCGCTCCTCGTTTGATTACCGTCAAATCCTGTTCGATCTGCTGCATTTCCTTACGCTCCGGGGCCGTGCGCCCCCACTACCCGTTTGTTAAACTCGCGCGATTAACGATGGAGAGAGACACCCATGCGAGAACCCGACGAGCCCGGAATTCTAGCCGATTCGCCGATCCGCGCCCGCTCGCGGACCGGACTGCTGCTGGTCGGCCTGGGTCTGTCGCTGGCTTTCGTGTCCGCACTTGCCACCGTTCCGGGGCGCCAGAACGGCCTCGTCGACATTCGCAGCGTCGTTGAACCCATTGCAGCGCCTGCATTCACCGTGGCGCAGCGTGACGCCGCACCCTTCGTGCGGATCGAACGGATCCAGGCCGGTGACACGCTCAGCAACGTGCTGGCGAGGGTCGATGCCTCGAGCAGCGAGGTGATCGCCGCGATGACGGCGTCGAAGGCCGGCTCGTCTGCGCTCAGGAGTCTGCGTCCCGGGCGCGCCATCAGCGCGACCATCACACCGGAAGGCGTGCTGCAGTCGCTGGCCGTACCGGTCTCCGAGCGAGGCATCTATCGGCTCGAGCGCATCGACGGCAAATTGCAGGAGGCGTCGGACGAGGACGCCAGCGGCACCCTGACGCGACTCAGTGCCGGCCGGATCTCCAGCAGCCTGTTCGCGGCCGCGGACGCCGCCGGCCTGCCGGACGCGGTCACCATGAAGATGGCCGAAATCTTCGGCACCGAGATCGATTTCCACACCGACATCCGCAAAGGCGACGAGTTCAGCGTCCTGTACGAAGCGAATACCCGTAACGGTGCCGAAGTGGGCGTCAGCAGGATTCTCGCCGCCGAGTTCGTGAACAGCGGCCGGCGCTATGCGGTCATCCATTTCGTCGACTCGGACGGCAACGAGGGCTACTACACGCCGGAAGGCCGCAATCTGAAACAGGCCTTCCTGCGTTCGCCGCTGGAGTTCTCGCGCGTCACGTCGGGCTTCAAGATGCGCTTCCATCCGATCAAGAAGACTTGGCGCCGGCACACCGGGGTGGATTTCGGCGCTGCCAGGGGCACGGCAATCAAGGCCACATCGAACGGGAAGGTGGCATTCGTTGGCAGCAAGGGGGGCTACGGCAACGCCGTCGTGCTTCGCCACCGCAACAAGATCTCCACGCTGTACGCCCACATGAGCCGGTTCGCGCGCGGACTGAGGCCGGGACAGTCGGTTTCGCAGGGCGACGTCATTGGATACGTCGGCTCCACCGGCTGGGCCACCGGCCCGCACCTGCACTACGAATTCCGCCGCAACAACAAGCCGGTCGATCCGTTGAAGGTTGCCCTGCCCAAGGCCGAACCGCTGGAAAAATCCGAGATGGCGCGCTTCGGCAGCATCGCAGCGGCACGCCTGGCGCAGCTTGCAACGCTGAACTACGGCCAGGAACTGGCGAGCCGCTGACAGAAGGCTGCGCCTTTCGGCGCGCCCCCGGGCGGCATGACGAAGAGGTGCCTAGCAGGCGCCTCTTGCGTTTTCGATCGGTAGACGAGGGCGATCAGGCGCTGAACGACGATCCGCAGCCGCAGGTCGTGGTGGCGTTCGGATTGCGGATGACGAACTGGGACCCTTCCAGCCCTTCGGTGTAGTCGATCTCGGCGCCGACCAGATACTGGTAGCTCATCGCGTCGATCAGCAGAGTCACACCGTTCTTCTCCATCGAGGTGTCGTCCTCGTTGGTGACTTCATCGAACGTGAAACCGTACTGGAAGCCCGAGCAGCCTCCGCCGGTCACGAACACGCGGAGCTTCAGATCGGGATTGCCTTCCTCGTCGATCAATTCCTTGACCTTCGAAGCCGCGCTATCCGTGAAGACGAGCGGCGCGGGGATGTCTGCGGCAGTATTCATGCTTACTCCTTGGGGTATTGGCGCGGACGCCGTGCGGGCATCCCACGATCACGTAGACACTATATAGGGACGCCAAAGCCAAAGCCAAGTGCTGTCCGACGAAGCCCCGGCTGCCGTTCTCGAACAGACCCCCGGAAACGACGATGCCCCGCACCAAGGCGAGGCATCGTGGCTTGCGCAGACAGCTTCGATCAGCGCTTGGAGAACTGCTTCCGGCGCCGCGCCTTGCGCAGACCGACTTTCTTCCGCTCGACCTCACGGGCATCGCGGCTGACCAGACCGGCCTTGCGCAGGACACCCTTCAGCTCGGTGTCGTGATCGATCAGCGCACGCGTGATGCCATGGCGCACGGCACCAGCCTGTCCGGATTCGCCACCACCGGTGACGTTGACCATGACGTCGAAGGACGTCTCGTTCTCGGTCAGAACCAGGGGCTGACGCACGATCATGCGGCCCGTCTCGCGCGAGAAGAACTGGTCCAGATCCTTGCCATTCACGACAATCTTGCCGGAACCCGGCTTCATGAACACACGAGCGACGGCAGTCTTGCGACGCCCGGTGCCATAGTTGTAACTCACCGCCATCATTGGCTCCTGTTAGATCTCGAGTGCTTTGGGTTGCTGCGCGCTGTGCGGATGCTCACCGCCGGCGTAGCACTTCAGTTTCTTCAGCATTGCGTAGCCGAGCGGCCCTTTCGGCAGCATGCCCTTGACCGCCTTCTCCAGCACACGGGCCGGGAAACGCTTCTGCATCTTCTCGAAGCTGGTTTCGTAGATGCCGCCGGGGTAACCGGTATGACGGTAGTACTTCTTGTCGCGCGCCTTGTCGCCGGTCACGCGAAGCTTCTCGACATTGACGACGACGATGTAGTCGCCGGTGTCCACGTGCGGCGTATAGATGGCCTTGTGCTTGCCGCGCAGGCGATGGGCCACTTCGGCTGCGAGCCGGCCGAGGACTTTGTCGGTCGCGTCCACGACGAACCAGTCGCGCTGAACCTCGTGCGGCTTGGCAGAAAACGTTTTCATCTTGTTCCTCGAACGGGATTTGGCCGCAACCGGCCCCTAAGCAGAAAGCCGAGAATGGTAGATCAGCCAAAGCTCGACTGTCAATGCCTGCAGGCGCCGGGCGCAGGCACCAAAAAAAACGCAGCTCGGTGAGAGCTGCGCTAAATCCACACCAAAGGAGGAGGGTGGAGGAGACATCGACTGGGCCACTGGCGACCCGACTGAGGATGATTATCCCCAAGCCACCCGCTTCCCGCAAGCATTTTTTGTGCGCTGCACTACAAACTTTTCTATCTGATTATAAAATTTATTTATCCCCGCTGACATGACTCGCCTGCCTGTCCGACTGCGCATCCGATTGCGAAATCACCCACAATAGGCGCGATCCACAACAGGGAGAGCAATCTTGGAATGCACGATCAAGTGGCACGACGGCATGAGCTTCGTGGCCGAGACCGGTTCGGGACACCTGGTGGCAATGGACGGCGCGCCCGAGGCCGGCGGCCGCAATCTGGCTCCGCGCCCGATGGAAATGTTGCTGGCCGGCGCTGGCGGCTGCACCGCCTTCGACGTGGTGCTGATCCTGAAACGCTCGCGGCAGGACGTGCGCGGCTGCAGCGTGCGTTTGGTGGCCGAGCGGGCCGAGACCGACCCCAAGGTGTTCACGCGCCTGCAGTTCATCTACACGCTCACCGGCAAAGGCCTGAAGCCCGAGACGGTCGAAAGGGCGATCCATCTATCCGCCGAGAAATACTGCTCGGCATCCATCATGCTCGGCAAGACGGCCGAAATCAGCCACGACTGGAACATCATCGAGGCGGACTGAAGCGCCGATCGCTTCAATCGCCCTGCCGCGCCGGATCTTCGGCTTGGGCGGCGATGGCGCTGCGCTCCCAGTGCCAGTTGCCGCGCCAGGCGCCGAGCACCAGGTTCGGGTAGCGCGGCTTGCCCAGGCTGCCGTTGTAGCGGCCGAGGGCGCGGAACAGATTGCCCTTCTCGATATCGAGGTAGTGCCGCAGGATCGTGCAGCCGTAGCGCAGATTCGTGCGCAGGTGGAACAGGTTGTCGTCGGCCGCACCGATCAACCCGGTCCAGAACGGCATCACCTGCATGTAGCCGCGGGCCTTGGCGGAGGACACCGCGTATTTCCGGAAGGCGCTTTCGACCTGGATCACGCTCAGTACCAGTTGCGGATCCAGTCCGGCGCGCTGCGCCTCGTAGTAGACGGTCGTCAACAGCTCCAGCCGGTAGTCCGGGTCGTCCACGTAGCGCTCGAGCCGGGCCGACATGCTGTCGAGCCACTGCCGCTTCTCGAGTTCGCTGGCAAAGATCGGTTCGGGCGAAGCGCTGTCGCTGACCGCCTCGTGCAGCGCGGCCTTGACACTCGCGGCCAGCGGTTCGTACTGCTGGTTGCCGGCGTTTGCCCGTGTCGTCGGCCACGCGAGGCTCAGCAACACGAGCGCGAGCCAGAGCAACCGACCGCCACGCTCAAAGTTTCTGCAACACACTGTCCACAACCTCGTCTACAGCGATTCGCTCCACTTCGCCGCCGGCCCTGGCGTTGTACTCGACCACACCCTCCTTCAGGCCTCGCTCGCCGAGCGTCAGCCGGTGCGGCACGCCGATCAGTTCCCAGTCGGCGAACATCACGCCGGGCCGCTCGCCGCGATCGTCGAGGATGACGTCGACGCCGCGCTCGGCCAGGGCCTGGTAGATCGCCACGGCCTTGGCCCGCACCTCTTCCGACTTGGCCCAGCCCACCGGGCAGACCACGAGTGCGAACGGTGCGATGGCTGTTGGCCAGATGATGCCGCGTTCGTCCCAGTTCTGCTCGATGGCCGCGCCCAGGATGCGCGATACGCCGATGCCGTAGCACCCCATCTCCATCACCTGTTCGCGGCCGTTCTCGTCGAGAAAGCGGCAGCCGAGCGCTTCCGAGTACTTGCTCCGCAGCTGGAAGATGTGCCCCACCTCGATGCCGCGGCAGATCTGCAGGCTGCCCTTTCCGTCCGGCGACGAGTCGCCGGCCACGACCTTGCGGAGGTCCGCCACTTCCGGTTCGGGAAAATCGCGCCCGATGTTCGCGCCGGTCAGGTGGAAGTCCGTTTCGTTGGCGCCGACGACGAAATCCGCCATCGCGGTAACGCAACGATCCATCACGACGCGGCCGGGATAGCCGACCGGCCCGAGCGAACCCGGCTCGGCGCCGAAGGCCGCGGCGATCGCCGCCGGCGCGGCGAAGCCCAGCGGAGCGCGGATGCCGGGGAGATTCTGGGCCTTGATCTCGTTCAACTGGTGGTCGCCGCGCAGCAGCATCAGCACCGGCGCACCATCGTCCGCTTCCACCACCACCGCCTTGACCGTCGACTCGACCGGGATCTTCAGGAACGCCGCCAATTCCTCGATCGTGCGCACCCCCGGCGTATGCACCTTCTCGAGCGCGGCAGCCGGCGGCGGCCGCTCGCCGGCCGGCATCACGGCCTCGGCGAGCTCGACGTTGGCCGCGTAATTCGATTCGGGGCAGAACGCGATGTCGTCCTCGCCGGTTTCCGCGATGACGTGGAATTCGTGCGAGCCGGTACCGCCGATCGAGCCGGTGTCGGCCGCCACCGCGCGGAACTCCAGCCCAAGGCGCGAGAAAATGCGCACATAGGTGTCGTACATGTTGCGATATTCACGCTGCAGGTCGTCGAAGTCGGCATGGAAGGAGTAGCCGTCCTTCATCGTGAATTCGCGCCCCCGCATGATGCCGAAGCGCGGCCGGATCTCGTCGCGGAACTTGGTCTGGATCTGGTAGAAGTGCTTCGGCAACTGGCGGTAGCTGCGCAGTTCCCGTCGCGCCACGTCGCTGATCACCTCCTCGTGCGTCGGCCCGATCACGAAGTCGCGGTCGTGGCGGTCCTTGAAGCGCAGCAGCTCGGGGCCGTAGAAATCCCAGCGGCCGGACTCCTGCCACAATTCGGCCGGCTGCACCGCCGGCATCAGCACTTCGATCGCACCGGCCCGGTTCATCTCTTCGCGTACCACGTTCTCGACCTTGCGCAAGGACCTCAGTCCCATCGGCATCCAGGTGTAGATGCCGGCCGCCACCTTGCGAATCAGGCCGGCTCGCAGCATCAGCTTCTGACTGATGACTTCGGCGTCGGAAGGGGCTTCCTTCAATGTCGAGATGAAGAATTGCGAAGCGCGCATTGAACGTTCCAGGTTGGCGATGTCGAATCCCTTGATTCTAGCGGGATTGGCGCGTTCGCGGTTTCCTTGCAGTTCCTTTCAATTGCCCGGGAAGTGTGAAAGAATCCTTGCTAATCCATGCATTTAGAGGTTTGGCAATGCTCGACCGTGAAGGCTATCGCCCGAACGTCGGCATCATCCTGGTCAATGCGCGCAACGAGGTCTTCTGGGGCAAGCGGATACGTGAACACTCCTGGCAATTCCCGCAAGGTGGCATCAAGCACGGGGAAAACCCCGAGCAGGCGATGTATCGGGAGTTGTTCGAGGAGGTCGGACTTCGCCCCGAGCACGTGAAGATCATCGGTCGCACGCGCGGCTGGTTGAGGTACGACGTTCCGAAGAACTGGATCAAGCGGGAGTGGCGCAATACCTACCGGGGTCAGAAGCAGATCTGGTTTCTGCTCCGTCTGGTCGGGCGCGACACGGACGTGTCGCTCAGAGCAAGTTCGCACCCCGAATTCGATGCCTGGCGCTGGAGCGAGTACTGGGTACCGCTTGAGGCCGTGATCGAATTCAAGCGCGACGTCTATCAGCGTGCGCTGAACGAGTTGTCCCGTTTGCTCTTCCGGGATCGCCTGCGGGAGAAGCCTGCGGCCTACCGCGACAACAGCGTGGCAGGCTGATCATCCGCTCCCGCCCGTCCCGGCACTTTTCGGATTCCGGCCACCGGCCGGCCTGACACTACGAAAGAAGGGAGGGCGCAATGGAAAGACACAACTATCTGCCGCTCAAGCAGGCAACGATCGGCGATACCCGCTGCGAAGTGGCGGACGCCGGCAGAACGCGTCGCGTCAAAGCGACCTCTCCGGCGGTCGACGTGATGACCGACCTGCGACTGGTCGCCGCTGCCACCATCGAGCCGGACACGCTGCTGCCCGAGGCCAACCAGGCGATGGTGCTGCGCGGCGTACGTTCGCTGTTCGTGGTGGATGGCGAGCGCACGATGCTGGGCCTGATCACTGCCACCGACCTGCTGGGCGAAAAGCCGATACAGCTTGCCGCCCAGCGCGGCACGGTGCCGGCGGAGCTCAGCGTGCGCGACGTGATGACGCCGCGCGACCGGGTCGAAGCGCTCGAGATCGACGACGTGGTGCGGGCCGAGGTGGGCCACATCGTCGCCACGCTGGCACGTGCCGGACGGCAGCACATGCTGGTCATCCAGCACGAATCGGGCAACCGCATTTCGGTGCGGGGCCTGTTCTCCGCCTCGCAGATCGCGCGCCAGCTCGGCATCGCGATGCCGGCCGGCACCATCGCTTCCACCTTTGCCGAGATCGAGGCCGCGCTGGCGGCCTGAGCGGCGCATCGCGGGCGCGCCCCACGGCCGGCTGCGCAGGCCGGCCGTTGGCGGTATCCTGTGCCACATTTCAGGATCCCGCCCCCGATGTCGCCTCGACACTCCCTGCCGGCGCTGCTGGCTGCGCTGCTCGCCGCCTGCGCCCATACGCCGCCGACCGAGCCGGTGAGACTGCCGTTGCCCGCCTATCCGGCCGACGCGGCGCTGCTCGAATTCTCCGTCAGCGAGCGCAACGACAACCGCTTCCTGATCGACGAAACGAGCCTCGACGTGGACCCGGACCGCGACGTCCAGTACTCGCTGGTGGTCGAGGCGCCGAGCGGCGCCCGCACCGTGACGCGCGAAGCGATCCGCTGCCAGAGCGCCGAATACCGCATCCTGGCGATCGGACGACGCGACCGAAGCTGGTCCGAGATCGCCGAACCGGCCTGGCGGCGCATCGAGGAGGCGGGTTTGAACCGCCAGCGGGCAGCGCTGGCCCTGCAGTACTTCTGCGAAGGGCCGGCCAGCGTCATCGACCGAGAGGCGGCGCTGCACAATCTTCGCAATTCCGATCGACTGCGCCAAGGAGTCACTTCGCCACCATGATCGACAAGCTCATCATCCAGTTCGACAAGGGTCTGCGCACGCTCTTCGGCGATCCGGCCTCGATCCGTCCGGTACCGGGGGCGGAGCTGCCGGAGGCCGAATTGAGCGATCAGGAGCGGCGCCACGCCGCCGGCCTGATGCGGGTCAACCACTGCGGCGAGATCTGCGCCCAGGCGCTCTACCAGGGTCAGGCACTGCTGTCGCGCGACGACGGCGTGCGCGAGTCGCTGATGCAGGCCGCCCACGAAGAGACTGAGCACCTGGCCTGGACCGAAAGGCGGATCGGCGAACTGGGCGGCCGCAAGAGCCTGCTCAATCCGCTCTGGTACGCCGGTTCGCTCGGCCTCGGCCTGGTGGCCGCCCGACTCGGCGAGCGGGTCAATCTCGGCTTCCTGGCCGAGACCGAGCGGCAGGTCGAGCAGCACCTGACGGACCACCTGCAGCGGCTGCCCGACAGCGACCGGCGTTCGCGCGCCATCGTCGAACAGATGCGCACGGACGAGGCCGCCCACGCCCGCACCGCGGTGCAGCTCGGTGCGGCCGAATTTCCGGCACCGGTACGCACGGCGATGAAGCTCGCCTCGCGGATCATGACGCGAACCGCCTACTGGGTCTGAGCGACCGGCCGCGCAGACAGCGCGGAACGAAAGCCGCTATCCTTGCGCCTCGGCGCCGAGCCGAGCCCCCAATCCAGCGTTCCGAGCCATGGCCAGCAAGCAATACGACGAATCCTCGTTCCGGGTCCTGAAGGGCCTGGAACCGGTGCGCGAACGGCCGGGGATGTACACCCGCACCGACTCGCCCGCCCACGTCATCCAGGAAGTCATCGACAACGCCGCCGACGAGGCCCTGGCCGGCTCGGCAAAGAAGATCCACGTCACGCTGCACCTGGACGGCTCGGTCACGGTAGCCGACGACGGCCGCGGCATCCCGATCGGACTGCACCCGGAGGAACGGGTCCCGGTCGTCGTGCTGGCCTATACCCGGCTGCACGCCGGCGGCAAGTTCGACAAGCGCCAGGGCAACGCCGCCTACGCGTTCTCCGGCGGCCTGCACGGCGTCGGCGTGGCGGTCACCAACGCGCTGTCCACCCGCATCGAGGTCGAGGTGCGGCGCGAAGGCCGCATCCACCGCATCGACTTCTCCCACGGCGGCGAACAGATCAGCACGCTGCGCGACGAGGGCGGCTGCGGCCGGCAGAGCGGCACCCGGGTGCGGGTGTGGCCCGATCCGAAGTACTTCGACCACCCGCGCGTGCCCCAGCACGAACTGGAGCGCCTGCTGCGCTCGAAGGCGGTACTGCTGGCCGGCGTCTCGGTGCGGCTCGACATCGAGCAGGCCGAGGGGCCGCCGCTCTCCAAGAGCTGGAGCTATCCGGATGGATTGGCCGGCTACCTCGGCGAAGCCGCCGGCGAGCAGAGCGCGGTCGCGCCGATCTACACCGGCGAGAAGTACGCCGACGCCGAGGATGCGAGCTTCGCCGACGGCGAGGGGGCGGCCTGGGCGCTGGGCTGGTTCGAGCAGCCGGTGGCGAGCGAATCCTACGTCAATCTGATCCCGACCGTCGCCGGCGGCACCCACGAGTCGGGCCTGAAGGCCGGCGTGTTCGACGCCGTCAAGAGCTTCGTCGAGCACCACGCGCTGCTGCCGCGCGGCGTCAAGCTGCAGCAGGACGACGTCTGCGGCCGCATGAGCTTCGTGCTGTCGGCGCGTCTGCTCGATCCGCAGTTCCAGGGCCAGGTTAAGGAAAAGCTCAACTCCCGCGAGGCGGTCAAGCTGGTCTCGGGCGTGGTGCGGGACCCGTTCGAGATCTGGCTCAACAACCACGTCGAGGCCGGCAAGGCGATCGCCGAGCAGGCCATCCGCTCGGCCCAGGCGCGGCAGAAGAATGCCCAGAAGGTCGAGAAGAAGAAGACCTCCGGCGTGGCGGTGCTGCCCGGCAAGCTGTCGGACTGCGAATCCGAGGACATCGCCGACAACGAGCTGTTCCTGGTCGAGGGCGATTCGGCCGGCGGCTCGGCCAAGATGGCGCGCGACAAGGAGACCCAGGCCATCCTGCCGTTACGCGGCAAGGTGCAGAACGCCTGGGAAATCGATCCGAACCGGCTGTTCGCGAACACCGAGATCCACGACATCGCGGTGGCGCTGGGCGTGGACGCCCACGCGCCGGGCGACGAACCCGATCTGTCCGGCTTGCGCTACGGCAAGGTGATCATCATGTCGGACGCCGACGTGGACGGCGCGCACATCCAGACCCTGCTGCTGACGCTGTTCTTCCGCCACTTCCCGGCGCTGATCGCACGCGGCCACGTCTTCGTCGCCCAGCCGCCGCTGTATCGCATCGACGTGCCGGCACAGGGCAAGAAGCGCCCGGCGCGCCGCCTGTACGCGCTCGACGACGGCGAACTGCTGGCGATCCGCGACCGGTTGGCGCAGGAAGGCGTGCGCGAGGCCAGCATCGAGATCGGCCGCTTCAAGGGCCTCGGCGAGATGAACCCGGATCAGTTGCGCGAGACGACAATGGCGACGGCGACGCGCCGGGTACTGCCGGTGCGCGTGCGCGACGATGCATTCAGCGATACCCAGCGGATGTTCACACTGCTGATGGGCAAGGGCGAGGCCAGCGCCCGCCGGGCCTGGATGGAGGCCAAGGGCGACAGCGTCGAGGCCGACATCTGAGCCCGACCGCCGCACGCTGATCCGAGCCCCCGAGCACCGCCCCCCGAACGCGACACCCGGACATGAACGACGACACCCTCGACCTCTTCGCCGATACGCCCGCGCAACAGCCGCCCACGCCCCCCGCCCCGCCCACCGAAGGCAACGGCAACGGTGGGGACTATCTGCCTCTCGACCAGTACGCCGAACGCGCCTACCTGAACTACGCGATGAGCGTCGTGCGCTCGCGCGCGCTGCCGCAGGTCGAGGACGGCATGAAGCCAGTGCAGCGCCGCATCCTGTACGCGATGAACGAGATGCGGCTGTCGGCCGGCGCCAAGCACGTCAAGTCGGCGCGGGTGGTCGGCGACGTGATCGGCAAGTACCACCCGCACGGCGACAGCTCGGTCTATGACGCGATGGTGCGGGTGGCGCAGGACTTCTCGCTGCGCTACCCGCTGGTGGACGGCCAGGGCAACTTCGGCTCGCGCGACGGAGACTCGGCGGCGGCAATGCGCTACACGGAGTGCCGGCTGACGCCAATCGCGGAATTGCTGCTGTCCGAGATCGACCGCGGCACGGTGGACTTCGTGCCCAACTACGACGGCGCCTTCGAGGAACCGCGCCTGCTGCCGGCGCGGCTGCCGATGGTGCTGCTGAACGGCGCGTCGGGGATCGCGGTCGGCATGGCCACCGAGATTCCTCCGCACAACATGGTCGAGGTGGCGAGCGCCGCCTGCGAGTTGATCCGCCATCCGGAGACGCCGCTCGAGGCTCTGATGACGCTGTTGCCCGGCCCCGATTTCCCGGGCGGCGGGCAGCTGATTTCGGGCCCTGAAGCGATCCGCGACGCCTACGCCAGCGGCCGCGGCGGCCTGCGCCTGCGCGCCCGCTGGCGCTTCGAG
>JBNLET010000221.1:0-15004 GCA_050305135.1 Rhodocyclaceae bacterium
GAGGAGGCCTTCGTGGTCGAGAACTGCGGTGCGCTGCCGGACCAGCTGCTCGAGTCGGAGATGTTCGGCCACAAGCGCGGCGCCTTCACCGGCGCGTTCGAGGACCGCGTCGGGCTGTTCAAGCAGGCCGACCACGGCACGATCTTCCTGGACGAGATCGGCGAGACCTCGGCCGCCTTCCAGGTCAAGCTGCTGCGGGTGCTGCAGGAGGGCGAGCTGCGCCCGCTCGGCGCGCCGCGCCCGGTGCCGACCGACGTGCGGCCGGTGACCGCCACCAACCGCGACCTGGAAGCCGAGGTGGCGGCCGGGCGCTTCCGCGAGGATCTCTACTACCGCCTGGCCGCCGTGACGGTCGCCGTGCCGCCGCTGCGCGAGCGCCCGATGGACATCCCGCTGATCGCCCAGGCCTGCGTGGATGGCATCGGCCGCTCGCTCGGCACCGCCTTCGAGCCGCTCGGCCGCGAACTGCTGTCCTGCCTCGTCGCATACCGCTGGCCCGGCAACGTGCGCGAGCTGAGGAACGAGATCCTGCGCATGGTGGCGCTGGCCGACGGCGCGGAGCTGCGTGCCGCCGACCTGTCGCCGCGGGTGCTGCGCGCCGGCGCCGAGGAGCAGGAACCGGCGCTGAACCTGCTGGCCGGCCTGGACGGCGACCTGAAGAGCCGGCTCGAGGCGCTGGAGGCCCGCATCGTCAAGGAGACGCTGGTGCGTCACCGCTGGAACAAGACCCGCGCCGCCAGCGAGCTGGGCCTGTCGCGGGTCGGACTGCGCTCCAAGCTGTCGCGCTACGGCCTGGAGAGGGACGGCTGAGGGCGGCGTCGGGCCGGCGCCCGAACCACCGCGGCCCGCCGGCCGTGGCGGCAGGCGGAGCGCGGAGTTCGGGGCCGTGAGGCGAAGTGCTAGCCGGCGCCGATCAGCACCACCGCCTGATCGCCGACCCGCAGCGGCCGGCCGCCGTGGTCGGCGGCATGGCGGCGCGCTTCGGTGGGCGTCGAGAACCAGTGGTTCGGATAGCCGGCCTGCCTGCCGACGATGTCGAACTGCTCGAGCTGGGCGGCGTCCATCCGCGCCAGCAGCGGGCGATAGGCCTCCCAGCTCGGTTGGCCGGCCTCGAACGCCAGCATGCGCAGGACGTGCTTGCGCTGCACCGTCCGCCGTCGGCGGTACGACTCGGGCAGCGAGATGCCGACCAGGGTCTTGCTGCGCAACAGCCTTCGCAATACGGGCAGGGATTGGGTGAGTGCCTCGGCGCGGGCGGCCCGATGCAGGCGTCTGGCTTCGCGCAGCACCAGGGCCACGGCCGAATCGTCGGTGCACTGCGCGTGGTGGGGGGGATTTTCGGATTGCATACCTTCTCCATCGCTGCGGGCGTGCTCGCTGTCGGCCCGGGAGTGGGTATGCAAGCGGTTTCGCTTGCCAATGTCGGTGCTTGCGCTTTCGCGAGGCGGGCGTCCAGAAAACCCGCGCCCATTCTACCGTCTCGTGCCGCGGCGGCAAGAGCGCTTCGGCCGCGCGCGCGGCCTGGGTCGACATGGCGCTCGACTTCGTCGTGGCATTGCCGCCCAAGTCGCCGTCAAGCGGCAACGGAGCGGCGGCGCCTGCCGTTCGCTCCGCGTCGAGGCGGGCGCGGCTAGAAGTAGGCGTCTTCGCAGGTCTGCGCGTAGGCGTAGCCGGTACCGGGCAGGAAGGGTGCGCCGGGGCCGTGGTAGCCGTTGGTCAGCGCGTTGGGGCTCCAAACCAGCACACGGGTGCAGGTCGCCGCTTCCCATTCGATCTCGATGTGGGCTTCGATCGAACCGTCGATGCCGTCGTCGATCTCGATGCCGGTGTTGGTACCGTCGGCGTCGAACAGTGCGCGCATCAGGTAGAAGCCGCCGTCCAAGGCGATGCCGCTCGGCCGGCCGGTGGTGTCGTAGAGGTAGTCGTAGCTGGACGAATAGGCCGGCTCGGTCAGGTCGTTTTCGAGGATCACGTCCACCGTGCCATCGCTGCGGTAGCTGTAGCTGGCGACCGGCAAATGATTGTCGCCAATAGGCGTCGTGATCAGCTCGGCGACCCGGCCGTCGGCCCGATACTTCAGCAGGTAGCTCTGGGCCGGATCGCTCGAACCGTTCAGGTACGCGTCGTAGCCCGTCAGCCGCCCGCCGCTGTATTCCAGCTCCGCGCGGATTTCGGTCACCTCCGACGATGGACTCACGGTGAGGACGGCGGTGCTGATCAAGTCGCCCTGGTAGGTGTAGCTGATCGACAGATCTTCTTCCCCGTCGCTGTCCATGGACCAGTTCAGCAGATGGCCGGCGGCATCGTAGCGATAGCTGATGTCCGAACTGACATCGTCGATGTCGATCGAAACGGTCGAAAAACTGTTGTCGGGCGTACCGTCGTCGGTATAGGTGTAGGTCTCGGCGGTGACGCGGCCGTTCGCGTCGTAGCTGAATTCGCGTACCGCGTCGTCCACGCCGTTGTTGTCCAGGTCGTAGCGCAGGCGCTTGATCCTTCTTGCCGACGTGCTCGGCGTGGCGGTGCCGATCGGGTCCGACAGCATCGTGAAGGAAGATGCCGCCACGTCCCAGCGTCCGCTCAGCGGCGCCGGCAGTTCGACCGCGGCGCTGAATGTGCCGCTGCTCTGGCTGCCGAACTGGTGGTTGATCGAGCCGGCCGCGCTCGCCTCGATCGGGGCGCCGGCGCAGCTCGGGCAGGGGCCGCTGAAGGCATTCACGGCCAGTTCCACCGGCCCGGTCGAAAAAGGGCCGCTGCCGAGCACCCAGCGGGGTTCGCCGGCTGCGTCGTAGAAGTACAGAACGGCCGCCTCCTGATTGCCCTGGGTTACCACCGTCAGGCCGTAGCCGGCCTTGGCCGGGTCGTACCACAGACCGGTGCGGCTGGCGTCCGGCGTCGCGCCGTGGGCGAAGACGTAGCGCTCGATCGCCTCGCCGCCGGCGACGCCGTCGATGTTCCAACTGATCGTGCCCTCGCTCGCCGACGAGAAGGCGATCGAGATCGAGCCCACGCTACTGGCGCTCGCCGCCGCCCCGTTCCAGCTGTAGCGCTCCAGCGGTGCCGACCACGTACTGCCGTCGAGTGGCGCCGCAGCCAGATACCACACCGGCCGGCCGCTGCTATCGTAGGTGTACCAGACCACGGCCAGGTTGCCGCCGGACGGTGCAATGTCGAAGCCGTGGCCCGAGGCGGCCGGATTCCACCACAGGCCGCCTTCCGGCCGGAAGCTCTGGGCTGCCGCCGGGGCCGCCAGGGCGAGCGTCAGCGAGGCGGTGACAAATGCGGCGAACAATCGACCGAAGGGGGATGATTTGCCTGACATGGGGATCCGTTTATCTTCAGGGAGGCGAAAGTCTATACCATTGGCATCGATCCCGTCTGTATCTTCGCTTGTCAGAAGCTGCAACTGCTGGCCTGCGGCCGTGATCTGCCGACGGGCGCTCGATGGCGGCCGGCGGCGCCGCGGTAAGCTTCCGCGCCCGGCTGCGGTCCGTCTACGCGACCACTACCGGAGCATGCATGCTGATCCGTCGGCCACCTGAGCTTCCCGCCTCCCGCATCACGCCGCGCAGCCTGTTCGAACGGCGCCGTGCGTTCCTGCTGCATTCCTCCGCGATGCTGGCCGGCGTGGCGCTCGGCGGCCGCGCGGCCGCCGAAAATGCGGACGACACGGTGCCGCTGGCACCGCTCGCGGCGAGTCCCCTGTCCACCGACGAGGCGCCGACGCCCTTGGCCAAGCTGCTGGCCTACAACAACTTCTACGAGTTCGGTGCCGGCAAGGGCGATCCGTCGCTGTACGCCCACAAGCTGCCGATCCGGCCATGGACGGTGGTCGTCGAGGGGCTGGTGCGCCGGCCGCGGCGCTTCGACATCGACGACTTGCTGCGGCTGGCACCGCTCGAGGAGCGCATCTACCGGCTGCGCTGCGTCGAGGCCTGGTCGATGGTGGTGCCGTGGATCGGCTACCCGCTGGCCGAGCTGCTGCGCCGGGTCGAGCCGCTCGGCTCGGCGAAATTCGTCGAGTTCGAAAGCTATTTCGATCCGACCGTGGTGACGCCGCACTTCTTCGGCTTTCTCGAGTTCCCCTACGTCGAGGGACTCAGGCTCGACGAGGCCATGCACCCGCTGACGCTCCTGACGCTGGGGCTCTACGGCGAGACGCTGCCGCACCAGAACGGCGCGCCGGTGCGCATCGTCGTGCCGTGGAAATACGGCTTCAAGAGCGCCAAGTCGGTGGTCCGCATGCGGCTGCTGGAAGAGCAGCCGCTGACCAGCTGGCCGCGGGCCGAACACCGCAACTACGGCTTCTACGCCAACGTCAATCCGCGGCTCAAGCATCCGCACTGGGAGCAGAGCCGGGAGCGCCGCATCGGCGAGTTCTTCAAGCGCCCGACGCTGATGTTCAACGGCTACGCCGAGCAGGTGGCTTCGATGTACGCCGGCATGGACTTGCAGCGCAGCTTCTGAGCGCGCGACGTGCGTCGCCTCGCATCTCGGGGCGGGGCTTTCGCCGCGCCGCGCGGCGAGCGAGAATGGCGCCTTTCCGGCTTCCGACGATCCGCTTGCGATGGATTTCAATACCTGGCTGGCCTTCTTCGCCGCCTGCTGGCTGATCAGCCTGTCGCCGGGCGCCGGAGCAATCAAGTCGATGAGCACCGGGCTGCGCTACGGCTACCGCAAGGGCGTGTTCAACATCCTCGGTCTGCAGCTCGGCGTCGTCTTCCTGGTGGTCGTCGCGGCGGTCGGGCTCGGCGCGCTGCTGGCGGCGAGCGCGCTGGCCTTCAGCATCGTCAAGTGGTGCGGCGTGGCCTACCTGGTGTGGCTCGGCGTCGCCCAGTGGCGCTTGCAGGCGCACATGCTGAGCCTGCAGCCGGGGCCGGGCACATCGCTGCGGCGCTTGGTGCTGGAGGGTTTCCTGGTCAATGCCAGCAATCCGAAGGGCGTGATCTTCATGCTGGCGGTGCTGCCGCAGTTCGTCGATCCGGCCAAGCCCCTATTGCCCCAGTACCTGATCTGCACCGCCAGCCTGGTAGCGACCGACGTGGTGGTGATGAGCGGCTACACGCTGCTGGCCTCGCGCGTGCTGCGCACGCTGCGACAGCCGCGGCAGGTGCGCTGGCTGAACCGCTGCTTCGGCGGCCTGTTCATGGCGGCCGGCGCGCTATTGGCCGGCTTCAGGCGAGTGGCATAGCGCCGCGAATTGCATTGCGCCGTTGCCGGTACCGGCTGCAGGCGGTGCCGCCGCTGGCCAGGCGCCTGCCGGACGGCCGACGCGGCGGCCCGACACCGTGAAGGTGTTGCGCTCGTCGACGCTGCACGGATCGCGCGCGAAACTGCCCAGATCGATGGCGGGCAGGACGAGTTCGGCGAGGCTGCCGGCCACGTCGGTCGGCGCGGCCGTGACGCGGATCTCGCCGCTGACGCCGGTCGGTGCCGCCGCCTGGATGACGTTGAAGCCCTTGGTACCGATCGCGGACAGGAAGTCGAATGCCTGGTCGCCGCCGACGCTCACCTGCGCCGCGCTGGGGATCACCTGGCCGACCACGATGCGCACGTTTCCGCCGGCGGCGGCGGTGGCCGCGGTGTTGGCCTGGATGAAGCCGGTGTCCATGGTCAGCGCGCCGGCGTCGATCAGGATGTCGCCGCCGTTGCCCTGCTCGCCGACGACCGAGGTCAGGATCGCCGCATCGCGCAGATACAGGACGCCGTCGCCGAACACCGCGATTGCGCCGCCGTCGCCGTCGCGCGCGCTGGTGCTGATGCGAGCCTCGTCCACGCGCAGCAGGCCGCCGAACAGCAGTTGGATCTCGCTGGCGGGAATCGCGCCGAAGGATTCCGCCGTGATGGCGCCGCCATTGCGGATCAGGATGGTCGGCGCGGCGGCCAGCAGCGTCGTCGGCGTGACGCCGCCGGGCCCGGCCGACGGCGCCGCGTTGCTGATCGACAGGCTGCCGCCGTCGAGGATCAGCAGGTGGTCGGCCAGCACTGCGACATTGCCCACCTGACCCGCCGAGTCGGGCAGCGCGATGGCCGCGATGGCGCCACCGGCGAGCACCTGCAACAGCGGCGCCCGCACCTGTACGGTACCGGCGGGACCGAGCGAGAAGGCGCTCGAACTGATGAAGCCGTTGGCGATCGACAATGCGCGCTCGGCGAAGACCTGCACGGTGCCGGCGGCGCCTGCGCCGCCGCTGTTGCTGCTGACGACCGCGCCGGACGTGCCGCCGTCCATCGCCAGTTCGCCGGCCAGCAGCGCGACCGAGCCGGCGTCGCCGCTGCCGAAGGTGTCCGAGACGATCAGGCCGCCGGGCGACAGCCGCAGCTGTCCGCCGACCTGGACCAGCACCTCGCCGCCGCGACCGGTCGAGGCATCGCCCGCAAGGGTCGTGATGCCGGCCAGCTGGCTGCCCTCGGCGCCGCCCAGTTCCAGTTGCCCGGACAGCAGCGTGACCGAACCGGCGTTGCCGGGACCGAAGGTGCTGGAGCTGATGAAGCCGCCGTCGTGCACACGGGTCTGGCCGGCGATCAGCACGAGCACCGCGCCGGCCGAACCGGTCGCACCGGCGTTGGCGTCGCTGAAGATGCCGGCGATCGACGCGCCGCCTGCGATGTCGAGACTGCCGCTGGCCAGCTGAACCTGCCCCGCATCGCCGGACGCATCGGTGTCCGAGCTGATGAAGGCGCTGCTGCGCAGTACGGTGGGTCCGGCGACTTCGACCAGCACCGCGCCGGCATTGCCGCTCGAGCTGGCGTTGGCATCGCTGAAGACGCCGGTCGGGCCGAATTCGTCGAAGCCCGCCGCATCGACCTCGAGCGAAGCGCTCCTCAGCAGCACGCTGCCGGCATCGCCCGGGCCATTGGTGTCGGAACTGATCAGCGCGCCCGACAGCAGCACGGCGGGGCCTGCGATCTCCACCTCGACGCTGCCGGCGTCACCCTCGGCCTCGAAATTCGCATCGCTGAAGATGCCGGTGATCAGGCCGTCCCCCTCGATCCTCAGTTCGCCGCTCGTCAGCCGCACGCTGCCGGCGTCGCCACCGCCATTGGTGCTCGAACTGATCTCGCCGCCGCGGGCGATCGTGCTGCGCCCGCCGACCACCACGTTGACGTTGCCGGCGTCGCCCGTGGAGCCGGCGTTGGCGCTGCTCGAAATGCGTGCGAAGCGGGCCTCGCCGCCGTCGATGAGGAGCGTGCCCGCGCGAAAGCCGACCGTGCCTGCCGCACCCTCGCCGGCAGTGTCCGAGCTGACCACGGACAGGTTGGACAACACTGCGTCGCCGCCCACCACGACGTTGACTTCCCCTCCGCTGCCGCTTCCCCCGCTGCCGCTCGATATCCGGCCATTGGCCATCTGCAGCGTGCCGGCGACCACGCTGACCGAGCCGGCCTCGGCCGGCCCCAGCGTGCCGGAACTGATGGCGCCCGAATTGAGGATGCGCAGCTCGCCCTCGACCGCCACCGCCAGGTCGCCGCCCGAACCGGTCGCGAACACGCCGGCGTCGGTGCCGATGCCTGCGATCCCGCTGGTGCCGCCGTCGATCAGCAGGCGGGCGGCCGACAGCAGCAGCGCGCCGCCCTCACCGGATCCGTCGTTGCCCGAGGTGATCAGGGCGCCATCGATCAATTCGGCGTCGCCGGCGACCGCGATGTCCACCCCGCCGGCATCGCCGCTGGAGAGCGCGTTCGCATCGGTCTGGATCGAGGCCAGGCCGCCGATGCCGCCTTCCATCAGCAGTCGCCCGGTCCTCAGCCGGATCAGTCCGGCCGAGCCGGGCCCGGTAATGCTGGCCGTCATCGTGCCGCCGCGCAGGACCGTGTCGCCGCTGACGCTCAAGTCGATCGTGCCGGCGTCGCCGCCGAACAGCACGGCATCGGCGGTCAGGGTCGAGTCCGCATCGGCACCGCCTTCGATGCGGACATTGCTTGCCGTCAACGCGAGCGAGCCCGCGTCGCCCGCGCCGAAGGACTCGGCCGCAATCGATGCGCCGCCGAGGATCTCGATATCGCCCGCGCTGCGCAGGACGACCTCGCCGCCCCGTCCGTCGCCGAAGGTCTGCGACGAAAGTTCGCTCGAAACCCCATCGACGACGATCGAGGCCGCGTCGACGCTCAGGTTTCCCGCTGCGCCGGACCCGCTCGCGGCCGAGCCGAGCCGCCCCCCTGCGGCGATCGACAACGGTCCGCCGAGTCGCACGATCAGATCGCCGGCCGCGCCGTCTTCCGCCGCCAGACTGGCTATGGAACTGTTCTCGCCCTCCAGCCGCAGGCGACCGCCATCGATCTCGATCGGACGGGCGTTCTCGCTGCCCAGGTTGATCGCCGCCATGCTGCCGCCGCCGCTGACGAGCAGTTCGCCGGTCGCCTGCGGCACTGGACCGCTCAGGCCGGCCTCGCCGGCGCCCGCGCCGAATGCCACCAGCCGGATCCCTCCGCCGGTCTGGATCAGGCCGCCGGATGCGACGCTCAGATCGCCGCCGACCATCTCGACGTCGCGGTCGCCGGCGGCGACGAAGGCGGAATCCTCGACTCGGATTTCGCCGATCCGGTTGCCGAGGAAGCCGAAGGCCTCCGGCGAGGCGCTGGACATGACGCTGGCGCGGGCCGGATCCGCGGCGAAGTCGCCGTCCGGAAAGCGGATCGAGTCCGCCGTCGTGACGTGGAAGGCGCCCGGTACGTCGATCGAGGCGCCGTCCGAGAACACCACGCCGGCCGGGTTCATCAGGAACAGGGCCGGCGTGCTGCCGGCCGCGGCATCGAGTTCGATGCTGCCGGCGATGCGCGACAGCCGGCCGCCGGTGACGCGGGCGAAGACGTTCTGCAAGCTCGGCGTGGCGGTCGTGAAATGGGCCCGCTCGCCGCTATCGAGGCCGAAGCGTTCGAAACTGTGGAACAAGTTGCCGCCCGCCAGCCGGCCCAGCGTCTCGGGGATATCGTAGCTCGGCCCCGACAGGACTCGCGCGGGCTGGCCGAGGCTGCCGTCGGTGGCGATGTTCTGGGCGAGCGCCGGGGCACAGGCCGCCGCCAGCGCGATGTGCAGCAGCAGCGGCGAGCGGCGACGGGGGCGGGGCGCTCTTCGAGCGGATTGCGTGGCGGCGATCGTGTCCATCAGTTCCAGTCCCCCACCAGGATGAACGGCGCCCAGTAGAACGGGGCCGCGTAGCGCGGCTGCCGCAGCAACTCGCGCTGCGCCGAGCGCAGTGCCTCGACCTTGCTGGCGCCGCCGAGCAGCGCGCGGTAGAAGTGCTCCATCAATTCCTTCGTGGCCTCGTCGGCGACCGGCCACAACGAGCCCAGCGCCGCGCTGGCCCTGGCTCGCAGCGCCGCGCCGGCCAGCCCCAACGGGGCGCGGTCGTCGCCTTCGGCGGTGTCGCAGGCACTCAGCGTCAGCAATTCGATCGGCGCCTTGCGCTCGTCGGGGCGCAGCAATTGCTGCAGCCGGTCGATCGTGATGATGTCGTCGTGGGCCATCAGGAATGTGGTCTCGGCGCTGCTGCCGAAGACGCCGTGGGAGGCGATGTGCAGCAGCCGGAAGCGGCCCGAGCCGAGTTCGCGCTCCAATGCGGCGACCGTGAAATCGCCGTCGAGCAATACCTTGCCGGCGCCGAGCCGTTCGAGCGCGCGGATCTCGTCGCGCACACTGGGCAGCGCCAGCGCCTGCTGCAGCCGGCTGCTGCGCGCGGCGCGTCGCTCGGCATCCGATCCTCCTGCGGCCGGCAGGCCGCCCCGCAGGCGGCCGCGCAGGCTCCTGGTGTCGTCCGGCACGACCCCCTCGCCGAGTGCGCCGACGAGCTGCGCCGGCAGCTTGTCGACCACTTCGCCGGGTTCGGCGAGGCCGGCCAGCAGTCCCTTGTAGCCCGCCCGGTCCTGTGCGCGGTTTGCCTGCGTCAGGTCGAGGCCGGGCGCCGTCGCGACCGCGTACTTTTCGATCGCGTAGCGCTCGCCGTCGTACAGGCTGGCGAACGGGAACAGGCGCAGGCCGGCGTCGGGCACGACGACCAGCGTGTCGAGCCGCTCACCGAATAGATGCTCGACCGGTGCCAGCAGCCAGCGGTGCAGCTGCCCGGCCTGCTCGAGGGCCAGGCCGCCGCGCCGCAGCGCTGCCGCATAGCTTCGTGCCACGCGCTCCAGTTGCCGGCGCGGCACCGCTACCGTCACGCGGTCGAGCGCATCCTGGCGCTCGATCAGCAGCTCGAGCCGGTCTTCCAGCATGATCGGGTAGAGCACCGCCACGTCGCCTGCCAAGCGGGGCGATGCGTCGGCGTCGGCCGCGGCACCGATCAGGCAGCGGTCGCCGAGGTAGTCTTCCAGCTCGCTCTGCTTGACCCGCTCGACCGCCCGGCGCGCCTGGTCCAATTCGGTCCGGGCAGCCTGTTGCGGCGCCAGCCGGAGCAACAGGTCGGCCAGCCCCAGGTAGATCGGTTCGAAGGTGACGCGAAACGACGACCGCCCGTCGGCATAGGTCACCGGGATGTCCTGCCGGATGCGCTCGAGATGGTCGGCGGCCTGCTCGAAGGCCGCCAGCGCACCCTCCAGCTCGCCGGCCTGACGCAGCAGCCTGCCGCGGCGCCAGGCCAGCGGCAGCAGCAGCTCGTCGTCGCCCAGCTGGCCGGCCAGCAGCACTGCCTCCGAGTTCAGCGCCAGCGCCCGGGCGCCGTCGCCCGCGTCCTCGCTCAACTGCGCCAGCCCGTCCAGGGCCTGCGCGTTTTCGCGCGTGCGATGGCCGGCCTCGGCCGCTGCGCGGGCCGCCTGGTAGGCCTGGCGCGCCAGCGGCCGGCCCGCCGCACCCCGGGACGCGGCCTCGCGCCCCAGCGCGAGCAGCAGCGGTGCGCGCGCCCCGGCTTCCTGCGCGTCGAGGGCGGTGAAGGCCTCGCCGAGCAGTTCGATGGCATGCCCGTCGTCGGCCAGCCGGGCCAGGTTGATCGTCGCTGCCGCGGAGACGAGCGGCGCGCGGGCCTGGCGTGCGCGCTCGAACAGCGTGCGGGCCTCCGCCGACCGCCCGGCTGCGGCGCGTAGCTGGCCGAGCTGGTTGTCCACCGCGGCGCGCCAGTCCGGCGCGGAGAGCGTGGCCGCATGGCGCTCGAACCAGGCCTCGGCCTCGTCGGCCCGGCCGCTCGCAGCCAGGCAGACCCCCACCTCGAAGGCCGCGCGGGCACCGATCCCGGCCGCGTCCGCGGCCGTGCCCGGCGCACAATCGCCCAGCCCGGCCAGGTCTTCGGCCGCGGCCGTGAAATGCGCGCAGCACAGGCCGCCGAGCAGCGCTGCCATTGAAGCGAGGACACGGAATGGGATCATGCGCATCGCGATTACCCCTTCGTCAGTAGCGGTAGCTGAGCGCGACGTGAATGCCGCGGTCCTGCCAGCCGCTGCGCTGCGCCGCGACGCGGGGATCGATGCGGTAGGCCCAGCTCAGGTCGAAGTCCAGGCCGTGGGCGTTGTAGCCCACGCCGAGCCCGACGCTGCGCAACTGCCTTTTCGGCTCGTTGCGGTTCCAGGCGCTGCCGCGTTCGTGGAACAGGCCGAGCTGCCAGTGCTCGAGTCCGGCCGCGTCCAGCGGCCACAGCAGCGAGACGCCGAGCGCGTGCCCGTTGTCGCGGACCAGGCTGTTCTCGCGATAGCCCCGCACCGTGCCGACGCCGCCGAGCGCGAATTGTTCGAGCGGCACCAGGCGGTCCTGTGCCTTCTGCACGGCGGCCTTGGCCTCGAGCCGCCAGTTGTGGGCGCGTGGGCGCCACAGGTACTGGGCCTGGCCGACCCAATACTGGAAGTGCCGCGCCGGGAACTGCAGCGCGTCGTCCGGATCGTCGCGCTCGGTGTTGGTACGGCCGTAGTTGAAGGTCGAGCGCAGTGCCACGACCGAGCGCTGGCTGCGGCCGACGAATTCCTGCGAGAAGCGAAAGGCGCGAACCCGGCTGATGCCGCTCTTCTCGCCGGCGATGAACGAGAACGGCTGGCCGAAGACGGTGGTGGTGTTGCGCCGCTCGCTGTGGGTCAGGCCGAGGCTGAAGCGCCGATCGAGCCGGTCGACGACGACCTGGGTCAGCCCGACGTCGAAGGAATGCACCGTGCTCTCGACGTCGGCGCTGTCGAGCGGTGCTTCGACCACCGAGGCGTCGCCGTCCTCGTAGCGCAGCGACAGACGGGGTCCGCGGGCCGCGATGGGCAGTGTCCAGCCCGCCCCGCTGCGATGGCTGCCCTGGCTGAACTGGGCGAAGGCGTCCAGCACGTCGCCGTGGCCGGTCAGATTGCGAAGCAGCCCGGCCAGGCCGACGACCTTCTCGCCGGTGCTGACGCTGCGGTGGTTGTTGAAATAGGCCGACAGCTGCCACGGCTTGGCCCGTTCGACGTCCACCAGCAGGCGGGCCTGCCCCAGCGCCCTGCCGGGCGCCAGCCGTACGCTGGCGCGCGAGAACAGCGGGTCGGCGAGCAACTGCTGGTAGCGTTCCTGCAGCGCATTCACGTTCAGCACCCGATCCTTCGGATACAGCCGTTCGACCAGGTAGCTGGCCGCCAGATCCTCGTTGCCGCGCACCTCGAACTCGCTGATGCGGCCCTCGATGATGCGCAGCCGCAGGACGCCTTCGACGATCGCAGGATCCCGGTAAACGGCGCCGGAGTTGATGTAGCCGCGTTCGATGTAGAGCTTGGTGATGCGATGGCGAAGCGACTCGATCTCGTGCAACGCGACGCTGCGGCCGAGCAGCGTCTCGCCCAGCGCATCGAGTTCCGCGACCGGGATCGCCGTATTCCCCTCGATTTCGATGCGACTCAGGACGACCTGTCGCTCGGTGGCGCTCAGCGGGGGCTCGGACGAGGAGGGAATGCCGTTGCCGGCCATCGCCGGGGCGATACCCGCCGCCGTTGCGGCCAGTGCGATGGCCGGAAGAAAACGGCGCCGCTTGAATGCAAACGCCACGATCCCGCTCGCCGCCACGCAAGTCCATGGCGCGACTTCGTCCGTGCATATCCGGGCGTGCCGGAATAACATTTTTCCCCTCCCAGGGCCGGCCGACTTCTTATTGTTTGCATTTAAACCTAAGACACGGGCAGCGCCGTCGCAAGGTCTTTTCGGCCGTTGCAGCCGCACCGCGCCCGGGACGTGAACGGCGCCGTTTCGCCGGCCGCTGCGGCCGGCCTGGAGAATGCCGAGGGGGCATACCGCTGCATGCGGCGGCGCGGAGTTTGAATGCGGGTTCGCCGCGGGCATCGTGATCCGCTTCGATGCCGCGCTCGGAATCGTCAGGAGATTGCTATGGAATAAATGCCGATATTCTGCATTCGGCCGAATGCGACTGATTCAAGATCGAATTTCCTTGCACGATTGAATCGGGTCGAGGGCGGCCAGGATCCGGGCGCGAAAATGCAGAAATCCGCATTGGGTCGTGCCCATGATGTCTTTTTCGGCGACAGCAGTCTCTCGGCCGAGGCGGTCACGCAAACCTGTCGCGCCTCTCGGAGGCGATCTGTACGGCATGATGGATCATCGCCGCGGTTGCTTCGGGGCCCTCGTAGCGGCTCGATTCCTCGATCGTCTTGTAGGCCAGCGCCAGCAGGCCGCGCATCTTCTCGAAGGCCGGCGGATTGTTGCAGTCGACCGGCGTGTGACCGTCGAGGATGGCCTGGACCATGCCGGGATCCCGCAGCCGGACATTGCACAGTGCGCCGAGCCCTGCCAGCTCCATCGCGATGTCGTCCAGGTCGCGGCCGAAGTGAGCGAAGTGTGTCATTCGTGTAAGCGTCCACGGAAAATCGGAAAACAATTGTGCTGCAATGCAGCAAACGGCTTCGGTCCTGCGATCCTTGGGACCATGTATCGATGCGGCGGTTGCATGGGCACCGCAAGGAATGGATCTATGCTTTTCGGCAGGAGCGGACGCAAGGCCAGGCTGAGCCTGGCCTTGCAGGGCGGTGGCGCCCACGGCGCGTTCACCTGGGGGGTGCTGGACGCGCTGCTGGAGCGGGGGCATTTCTCTTTCGATGGGATCAGCGGCACCAGTGCCGGCGCGATGAACGCCGTGCTGTTGGCCCACGGCTGGCTCAACGGCGGTCGCGACGGCGCTCGCGAGGCGCTGGACGGCTTCTGGCACGCGATTGCCGACGTGCCGCCGTTCGAACTGGCGGTGCCGAGCGGCAACGGCGACGGCGTGGCGCTCAATCCGGTGATGAAGTTCATGCTGCGATTGTCCTCGGTCTTCTCGCCCAGCGAACTGAATCCGCTCGATCTCAACCCGCTGCGCGACGTGCTCGAGGCCCAGGTCGACTTCGAGCGGCTGCGCCGCCGCTGCCCGATCCGCCTGTTCATTGCGGCGACCCAGGTCAATACCGGCAAGCTGAGGCTGTTCCGCAACGACGAGATCGGTATCGAGGCGCTGCTGGCCTCGGCCTGCCTGCCGACGATGCACCACACCGTCGAGATCGACGGCGAACCTTACTGGGACGGCGGCTACGTGGCCAACCCGGCAGTCTTCCCGCTGTTCTACGAGTGCGCCAGCCGGGACGTGCTGCTGGTGCTGCTGAACCCGCTGCGCCACGTGTCGACGCCGCACAGCGCCGAGGAGATCCGCATGCGCGCGATGGAGCTGTCGTTCAGCGCGAACTTCCTGCGCGAGATGCGGATGTTCGCCCACGCGCGCGAATACGCGGCCGCCTCACCGTGGTGGCGGCGCGGCAAACTGGAGCGGCGGCTGACGTCGGCCCACTTTCACCTGATCGAGGCCGGTGAGCTGCTGGGCCGGCTGGCGCCCGAATCGAAGCTGGCCGCCAGCCGGGACTTCCTGTTGCGGCTCAAGGAACTGGGGCGAACCCACGGCCTGGCCTGGCTGGAAGAAAAGAGCGGCTGCCTCGGCAAGCGCTCCTCGGTGGAGATCGACGGGCTGTTCAACTAGCCGGCGCCGCGCGGCCGCTCGGCTCAGGGCAGCATCATGCCGCGGATCATGAAGAAGATCATCGCCGCCATGATGGCCGAGGCCGGCACCGTGATGACCCAGGCGGCGGCGATGCGCAGCAG
>JBNLET010000222.1:0-13259 GCA_050305135.1 Rhodocyclaceae bacterium
ACCGCCTGGCCAAGCGCCGGCTGACGGTGGTCCGGGTGCCGCCCTACCCACCCGAGCTGCACATCCTCGGCCAGGGCGGGCTGATGTCGCTCGGCGGCGAGAAGAAGCTGGCGGTGCTGGTGCGCGACCTGCCCGGCATCAAGATCGAGATCGGACGCCTGCTGCCGGCGCAACTGCAGCACCTGGTGTCGCAGAGCGACGGCCGCTTCGATCGGCCCCGCTTCCGCGGCTACGTCGGTCCGGACAACCTGCTCGAACGCTTCGAGATCGCGCGCCCGCTGAGCCTGCAGCACGGCCTCGCCCACTACGAGGCGGTGGACCTGGCGCCCTACCTGGGCGGCGAGGCGGCGCGCCGCGGCGTGTTCCTGCTCACCGCGCAGGGCTACGCACCGGACGGCACGGCCTACGACGGCAACCCCGCGGCCTACGCCGAATCGCGGCTGGTGCTGGTGACCGACCTGGGCCTGATCCTGAAACGCGAGCTGGACGGCACGTTGCTGGCCTTCGTGCAGTCGATCGCCAGCGGCCGGCCGGTGGCCGGCGCGACGGTGGAGGTGATCGGGCTCAACGGACAAAGCCTCGCCAGCGGCAGCAGCGGCGAGGAAGGCACGGTGCGCTTCACCGGCCTGGACGGCCTGGAGCGCGAGAAGCGGCCGCTGATGCTGGTGGTCAGCAAGGGCGAGGACATGAGCTTCCTGCCGCTCGGCCGCCGCAACCGGATGCTGGAGACCTCGCGCTTCGACGTCGGCGGCCTGGCCAACGCCGTCGACGGCGGCCAGCTCGACGCCTACCTGTTCTCGGACCGCGGCCTGTACCGCCCCGGCGAGACCTTCCACGTCGGCCTCGTGGTGCGCGCCTCGGACTGGACCCGGCCCGACGCCCGTTCGCTGGCCGGCCTGCCGCTGCAACTGGAGGTGCTGGATCCGCGCGGCCTGACGGTACGGCGCGAGCGCATCCGGCTGGCCGAGGGCGGCTTCGACGAGTTGAGCCACGCCACCCTGCCAGCTTCGCCGACCGGCACCTACACGGTCAACCTGTACACGCTCGAAGACGGCCGGCCGCAGCAGCAGATCGGCAGCACGCAAGTCCGGCTGCTGAGCTTCGAGCCGGACCGGATGAAGGTGCGGGCACGCCTGTCGGCCGAGTCGGACGAGGGCTGGGTGCATCCGCGCGAGCTGGCGGCGCTGGTCGAGGTCGGCAACCTGTTCGGCACGCCGGCGGCCGAGCGCCGCGTCGAGGCGGACCTGACCCTGTCGCCGGCCTATCCGGCCTTCCGCAGCCACCCCGGCTACCACTTCTACGATCCGCTGCGCGCGCGCGAAGGCGCTCGCAGCGAACTGCCCGCCAGCACCACCGACGCGCACGGCCAGGCGCGCTTCGAACTGGGGCTGGAGAAATACGCCCGCGCCACCTATCGGCTGCAACTGCTGGTGCGCGCTTATGAGGCCGGCGGCGGGCGCAGCGTAGCGGCCGAGACCGCGACCCTGGTCTCTGAGCTGCCCTTCCTGGTCGGCTATCGCGCCGACGGCGATCTGGGCTACGTCGCGCGCGGCGCCGGTCGCAGCGTGTCGCTGCTGGCGATCGATCCGTCCGCGCAGCGCACGCGGGCCAGCGGGCTCACGCTGCAGCGACTCGAGCGCCGCCACGTGTCGGTGCTGACGCGCGAGCAAAGCGGTCTCTACCGCTACCAGTCGCAACTGAGGGAAAGCGTGCTGGAGAGCACCCCGCTGGCGATCGAAGCCGGCGGCGCGACGCTGGCGCTGGCCACCGACACGCCGGGCGATTTCGCCTACCAGGTGCTGAACGCCGACGGTCTGGTGCTGAACCGGATCGACTACTCGGTGGCCGGCAACGGCAACGTCACGCGCTCGCTGGAGCGCAACGCCGAGCTGCAACTGACGCTGGACAAGCGCGCCTACGCGCCGGGCGAGGAGATCGCGGTCAGCATTCGCGCCCCCTATGCCGGCGCCGGCCTGATCACGGTCGAACGCGACAAGGTGGTCGCCCAGCGCTGGTTCAAGACAGACAGCCAGGCCTCGGTGCAGACCATCCGCGTGCCGCCGGATTTCGAGGGCAACGGCTACGTCAGCGTGCAGTTCGTGCGCGATCCGGCCTCGGACGAGATCTTCACCAGCCCGCTGTCCTACGGCTACGCGCCGTTCGCGGTCCGCCTCGACCGCCGCAGCCACTCGCTCGAACTGAAGGCGCCGGAGCGGATCCGGCCGGGCGAGACGCTGGTGCTGTCGCTGGCGAGTGAGCACCCCACCCGCGCGATCGTGTTCGCGGTGGACGAGGGCATCCTGCAGGTCGCCCGCCAGCCGCTGCCGGACCCGCTCGGCCACTTCTTCAGCAAGCGCCGGCTGGAGGTCGAGACGGCCCAGATCCTCGACCAGATCCTGCCCGAGTTCAGCCGCCTGCTATCGGCCGCCGCCCCCGGCGGTGACGCCGAAGCGGCGCTGGGCCGCCACCTCAATCCGTTCGCCCGCAAGCACGACAAGCCGGCCGTGTACTGGTCCGGCATCGTCGAAGTGGATGGCCGGCGCGAGTTCCGCTACCCGGTGCCGGACACCTTCAACGGCTCGCTGCGCATCGTCGCGGTGGCGGTCAGCGAACAGCGCATCGGCGTCGCCCGCACCGACACCCGCGTGCGCGGCGATTTCGTGCTGTCGCCGAACGTGCCGGAGATGGTCGCACCGGGCGACGAGTTCGAGGTCAGCGTCGGCGTCGCCAACAACCTGGCCGGATCGGGCACCGATGCGCAGGTGGAGGTGGCGCTGGAACTGCCGCCCGGCCTGCAGGCGATCGGGCCGAACCGGACGAGGCTGCCGATCGGCGAGCAGCGCGAGGGCGTGGCCCGCTTCCGGCTGCGCGCCGACGACCCCGAGCTGGTCGAACCCGGCGCCCGCGCGCTGCGGTTCTCGGCCGCGATCGGCGACCGTCGCGCGACGCTTCGCCGCGAGCTGTCGCTGCGTCCGGCCAGCCCCTATGCCACGCTGCTCTCCTTCGGCAGCTTCGAAGACCGTATCGAGGTGCCGGTGCGCCGCCGTCTGCACCGCGCCTTCCGCCACGTCGAGGCCGGCATCTCGACACTGCCGCTGGTGGCGACGCGCGGGCTGGCGCGCTACCTACACGACTTCCCCCACCTGTGCACCGAGCAACTGGTCAGCGCCGCGCTGCCCAAGCTGGTGCTGGCCGACCAGCCGGACTTCGGCCGCGGCGCCGACGCGCCGCAGGACGACCGATCGACGCTGGCGCAGGCCTGGCGCGTGCTGCGCACCCGGCAGAACGCCGCCGGCGGCTTCGGATTGTGGCGGGCCAACGTCGAGTCGCACGAGTTCGCTTCGGTGCACGCGGTGCTGCTGATGCTCGAGGCGCGCGAACGCCACGCCGCGGTGCCCGACGACATGCTGGCGCGGGCGCTCGGCTACCTGCGCACGCTGGCCGCCAGCCCGGCCGCCGACCTGGACGAGGCGCGGATCCGCGCCCAGGCGGCCTACCTGCTGACGCGCGAGGGCCAGGTCACGACGCCGATGCTGTCGGCGCTGCGCGAGATGCTCGCGGCGCGCTATCCGGAGCAATGGCAGGAGGACCTGGCGGCGGTCTGGCTGGCCGGCGCCTACCGGTTGCTGCAGCAGCAGGACCTCGCCGAGCGGCTGATCGCGCCACCGGCCCGGCGCCTGGAGCGGCGCGGCGAACCGTTCCGCTACCGCCACTTCTACGATCCGCTGATCCGCGACGCCGGCACGCTGTACGTGCTGGCCCGCCACTTCCCCGACCGCGCGCGGCAGGTGTCGCCGACGGCGCTGCTGGCGATGATGAAGCCGGTCACCGAGAACCGCTTCAACACCCTCTCGGCCGGCATGACGCTACTGGCGCTGGACGCGCTGGCGGCGCGGCAGCGGGCCGACGGCACCAGCCGGCTGTCGATCGAGGCGTTGCTCGGCGACGACCGGCGCGAGACGCTGGCGCCGCAGGGCCGCCTGGTGCAGCGGATCGAGATCGGCCCCGAGGCCGAGCGCCTGGTCTTCGCCAACGGCGGCAGCGCCACCACCTACTGGGCGCTGGCCGAAACCGGCTTCGACCGCCAACCGCCGACCGAGGTGCTGCGCGACGGCCTGGAGGTGGTGCGCGAGTACCTGGATCGCGACGGCCAGCCGGTCGACACCGTGCGGCTCGGCGAGGAGCTGATCGTGCGGCTGCGCCTGCGCGCGGTGAATCGCGACTACGTGCCCGACGTGGCGCTGGTGGACCTGCTGCCCGGCGGCTTCGAGCCGGTGCTGCGTTCGCAGCGGCCGGACGAGCCGAACGACGACGGCCCGCGCGATCCGCTCGACGGCAAGGGCGACTGGACGCCGGAGCACGCCGACATCCGCGACGACCGGGTGGTCTTCTACGGCAGCGCCTCCGAGCGCATGGCCGAATTCCGCTACCGCATCAAGGCGGTCAGCGCCGGCCGCTTCACGGTGCCGCCGGTCTACGCCGAGTCGATGTACGAGCGCGACGTGCGCGCCCGCGCGCCGGGCGGCCTGCTGACGGTCGAGGCGCCGGCGCCATGAGAGTGCGCCGCCGCTTCCTGCGCTGTGCCCGGTTGCGCCGCCGCCTGCTGCGCCTGTTGCTGGCGCCGCTGCTGCTGCTGATCGCAGCCGGCGTCTCGAAGCTGCTGCCGCCGGAGCCGCTGGCGCAGCGCTTCGCCGGCTCCACCGCGATCCATGCCGCTGGCGGCGAGCTGCTGCGGCTGACCCTGGCGGCCGACCAGCAGTATCGTCTTTGGGTGCCGCTGGCCGAGATCTCGCCGCGCCTGGTCGAAGCGGTGCGCCTGTACGAGGATCGCTGGTTCGGCTGGCACCCGGGCGTCAATCCGGTGGCGCTGGCGAGCGGCGCCTGGGCCACCTGGGTGGACGGCGACCGGCAGGGCGGCTCGACGCTGACGATGCAGCTCGCGCGCCGCGTCTATCGCATCGACAGCCGCAGCGTGGCCGGCAAGCTGCGACAGATGGCCGCGGCACTGTGGCTGGAGCTGCGCCACCCGAAGGACGAGATCCTCGAGGCCTACCTGAACCTGGCGCCCTACGGCGGCAACGTCGAGGGCGTCGGCGCGGCCAGCCTGATCTACTTCGACAAGGCGCCGGCGGCGCTGACGCTGCCCGAGGCGCTGACCCTGGCGGTGATCCCGCAGAACCCGAACCGGCGCGCGCCGCGCCGCCGCGGCGAGGGGCCGGCGATGCTCGCCGAGGCCGCCCGCGCGGCGCGCGCGCGGCTGTGGTCGGTGTGGCTCGAAGCCCATCCCGAGGACATCCGGCTGGCGGCCGACATGGCGCTGCCGTTGGCCATGCGCAGCGCCGCCGCGCTGCCGCTGCGCGCGCCGCACCTGACCGACGACCTGCTGGCGCACCGCGGCGGCGCCGGCCGCGGCGGCACGCTGACGACGACGCTGGAGCTGGGCCTGCAGGACGGCGTCGAGCGCATCCTGCGCCAGTACGTGGCGCAGCGGCGGCGCGAAGGCATCCGCAACGCCGCCGCGCTGCTGCTCGACCACCGCGACATGTCGGTCAAGGCGCTGGTCGGCTCGGCCGACTGGTTCGACGACAGCATCGCCGGCCAGGTGGACGGCAGCCGCGGCCGCCGCTCGCCGGGCTCGACGCTGAAGCCCTTCATCTACGCGCTGGCGCTCGACCAGGGCCTGATCCATCCGCTGAGCGTGCTGAAGGACGCGCCGACCGCCTTCGGCCCGTTCAGCCCGGAGAACTTCGACGGCCGCTTCGTCGGCCCGATCGCCGCCCGCGACGCACTCGTGCGCAGCCGCAACGTGCCGGCAGTGGCGCTGGCGGCGCGCTTGTCCCGACCCTCGCTGTACGACTGGCTGCAGCAGGGCGGCGTCGCCGAGATGGCGTCGGAGGCTCACTACGGCCTGGCGCTGGCGCTCGGTGGCGGCGAAGTGACGATGCGCGAACTGGCCCGGCTGTACGCGCTGCTGGCCAACGGCGGCCGGCTGCGGGCGCTGCGCTGGCGCAGCGACGAGCCGCCCGAGACCGGCGACGCGCCGCAGTTGCTGAGCGCCGAAGCGGCCTACGTCACGCTCGACATGCTGAGCCGCAACCCGCGCCCGGACAGCGGCGAGCCGGCACGCCCCGCGGTGGCCTGGAAGACCGGTACCTCGTGGGCCTTTCGCGACGCCTGGTCGGCCGGCGTCTTCGGCCCCTACGTGCTGGTGGTATGGGTCGGCAATTTCGACGGCCATGGCGACCCGGCCCTGGTCGGCGCCAAGGCCGCCGCGCCGCTGTTCTTCCGCATCGTCGACGCACTGCGCGGGCGCGGCCTGCCGCCGCACGACCCGCTCGCGCAGCCGCCGGCCGGCCTGCGCCGGGTCGAGGTCTGCGCCGCCAGCGGCGAGTTGCCGAACGAGTGGTGTCCGCGCCTCGCCAGCACCTGGTTCATCCCCGGCACGTCGCCGATCCGCCGCAGCACGCTGCACCGCCCGGTATTCATCGACCAGGCCAGCGGCCAGCCGGTCTGCGGCCCCAGCGAAACGACTCGCGTCGAGGTGGTCGAATTCTGGCCGAGCGACCTGCTGCGCCTGTTCCGCCGGGCCGGCATGCCGCGCCGCGAACCGCCGCCGCTGCCGGACTGCGACGGCGTCGCGGCCCCGGCCGACGGCCCGCGCATCGACTCGCCGCTGCGCGCCGTGACCTACACCCTGAGCCTGTCGAAGCCGAGCCCGATCACCCTGCAGGCCCACCGTGCCGGCGGCCGCGGGCGGCTCTACTGGTTCGCCGACCGCAGCTTCGTCGCCGCCGCCGAGGCCGGCGAGGCGGTCTCCTGGCAACCCGCCCGGCCCGGCCGCTACCTGCTGCGGGCGGTGGACGCGGCCGGCCGCGGCGACAGCCGCGAGGTGGCGGTGGCCTTCGTACCCTGACGGCGGCGGCCCGGCATCGCCGCGCAAAGGCCGCGCTCAAGCGCCCGGCAGCGCTTCGTGCCAGACGATACGCCCCTGGCCGGCCTCCTGCAGGCGGGCCAGCAGCGGCTGCACGGCGGGCTCGGGCAGCCGGAACGCCACCACCACCTCGGCGCCGTGCTCGACCTGCAGCAGTTCCGCGCCGGCTGACTCGAGCGCCCGCCGCAGCAGGCCTTCCAGCGGGTAGGGCAGCGCGCAGCGCAGCGTGCGCAGCGCGACGATCGGCACCTTGTGCGCCCCTTGCAGCGCCTGCGCCACGGTGTCGGTGTAAGCCCGCAGCAGTCCGCCCGCCCCCAGCTTGATGCCGCCGTAATAGCGCACTGCGGTCGCCAGCACGCCGTCCAGGTCCTGCTGACGCAGCACTTCCAGCATCGGCCGGCCGGCCGTGCCGCCCGGCTCGCCGTCGTCCACCGCCGCCGACTGGCCACCCGCCAGCAAGGCCCAGCAGACGTGCGACGCGCCCGGATGCTGCGCGCGCAGGCGGCCCACCACTTGCTGCGCCACCGCGCGCTCGCTTACCGGCTGGACGCAGCCGATGAAGCGGCTCTTCCTGACGATGAAATCGCTGTGCGCGGCGGAGGCAAGGGTGTGGGGCATGGCGCGGCGGCGGCTGGGGCGGCGGAGCGCATGCTACGCCGGATCGGGCGCCCTGCCGAGGCGCAGCGCCCTCACTGCGACGGCGGCCGCCCTCCGGGCGGAGCCATGCCGGCCGGCATGGCGGCCAACTGGCCATCGATGCTGCGGCACACGCCGCTGAAGCTCTCGCCGTTGCGGCCGCTGAAACTCACCTGGGCGCCTTCGCTCTTGCCGGCGCAGGCCTGCACCGCCTCAGGCGGCGGGCCGGGCGGCCGGCCACCGCCCGGGCCCGCCTGCCCCGCCTGCTCGGCCCCGGCCACGCCCGCCCAGCCGACGAGGGCGGCCGCCATCCAACTGAATCGATGAATACGCATCTTTCGCTGATCTCCATTTCGACGCCGGCCACGACGCTCGGTGGCCACGGCGGCCATACTGGCGCGCCGATGTATCGCGACGATCGCAGCTTGGTAGCAGGCACGACACATCGGCCGCCGCGGCGTGCCACGCCGGGGCGCCACAGGCTGGAGGCTGTGATTCGAGCGGAACTCGAGCGCCGTTGGCCGGCTGAAGCCAGCCCTACGAAATCGACCGAAGCATGTTGCCCGGTAGGGCCGGCTTCAGCCGGCCACGGACGGCCGATACGTGCCAAACGCATCGCTTCCTCACCGCGCAACATGACACTAGAATTCGACCTCGCCTTCGAGGTAGAAGACGCAGCGGCCCTCCAGCTCGACCCGATCGCCCTGCAGCCGGCAGATCAGTTCGCCGCCGCGCCGCGAGGCCTGGAAGGCATGCAGCTCGGACTTGCCGAGCCGCTGCGCCCAGTACGGCGCCAGGCTGCAGTGGGCGGCACCGGTGACCGGATCTTCGTCGATGCCCTTGGCCGGCGCGAAGAAGCGGCTGACGAAGTCGTGGCGGCCATCGCCCGCCGCAGTCACGATCACCCCGTCGCGCCCGAGGCACGACAGCTTCGCCATGTCGGGCGCGAGCGCTCGCAGTTGCGCGGCGTCGTCGAGCAGCGCCAGGTAATTGAAGCGGTTGACCCACACTTCGCGCGGCTCGACGCCGAGCGCTTCGGCCAGCGCCGGCGGCGCATCGACCGCTTGCGACGGCCTGGCCGGGAAATCGAGCAGGTAGGCCTGCCCGCGCCGCGTGACCGGAAGCGGGCCGCTGGCGGAGTCGAACACGACCGAGCCGCGGCCCGCTTCGAGACGCTCCATCACGACCGCGGCGCTGGCCAGCGTGGCATGCCCGCATAGGGGCACCTCGGTCGCTGGCGTGAACCAGCGCAGCCGGTAGTCGCGCCCGTCCGGCACCAGGAAGGCCGTCTCGGCCAGGTTGTTTTCGGCGGCAATCGCCTGCAGCAACCCGTCGTCCGGGAACTGCCCGAGCACCACGACGGCCGCCGGATTGCCGGCAAAGCGGCGCGAGGTGAACGCGTCGACCTGATAGATCGGAGCGCGCATCGGCTTCCTCCCGTTGCTTGCGGCGCGACGGCCGCGCCCGGTCTTCGATGGGCGGCGATCAGCCGCCGGTCGGCCGCACGTAGATCTCCACCCGGCGGTTCTGGGCCCGCCCCGCCTCGGTGGCATTGTCCGCCACGGGGCTTGCTTCGCCTCGCCCGTCGACCGCGATCCGCCCGGCGCTCACGCCGCGCCCGCTCAGATAGCGCGAGACGCTGTCCGCACGGGCCAGGGAAAGGCGGCGGTTGTGCTCTTCGGAGCCGGTGTTGTCGGTGTGGCCCACGACGCTGACCGCGGTGTCCGGGTGCTCGTTCAGCGTTCCGGCGATATCGTCCAGCGTAGCGCTGAAGGACGGATTGATGGCCGCGCTGTCGGTCGCGAACAGCACCGCGCCAGGGATGTCGAGCTTGACCGAACCGTCCGCCTGCTCGGTCACCTTGACCTTGCTGCCCATCAGGTAGCCGAAAGCGCCGCCGAGCGCCGCACCGGCGACGACGCCGCGCTTGCCGCCGCTGATCTGCTTGCCGAGCACGCCGCCGACCACGGCGCCCGCGGCAGCCCCGATGGCCTTGTTCTGGCCCGCCGTATTGGTCTGGCAGGCCGGCAGCAGCAGGACGCCGGCGAGCAGGAAGACGAGACTGTTGTTTTTCATGATTTCCTCTTCAGTGCAGGATTGCAGGTGGTACGCAGCCCTGCTTGTACCGCAGCCGGGCCGGCCGGGCCACTACGTTTTCAGTTGATTACATGCCTTGCGCGCCCGCTGCCCGGGCCGCCCGCAAGGGCGCTAGTTTGACAGGCTTGCGATCAGCCGACGATATGCGCCGCGAACGGCGGCCGCGCGCTCGGTGGTCGCATTGATCCGCTCTGCCGCAGTTGCCGACCGGGCTTCCGCCACCTGCTCCGTCAGCGTCGCGGCCGTCGCCACCGAGCGGTGGTGCGGCGCGCGCCAGGTTTCGAGATAGGCGCCGAGCTTGGTCGCGGCATCGCCGCCGGCGAGCAGGCTGACCGCCGGCCGCAGCAAGGCGTCGGCGACGATGCGCGCGTGCAGGCTCGTGCCGACGACGGCGGACGCGTGGGCGAGCAAGGCGCAGATATCCCAGACGTTCGTCGCCTCGCACACCTCGGCCTCGAGCGCCGCACGCCGGATCAGGCGACGGTAGACCGCCCGATCGTCGTGCCAGGGCGCCCGCCCGGCGCAGAAGAAGGCGATGCCGAGGCCGGTGCCCGCACGGATCCGGCCGAGTTGCTCGGCCACGGCTGCCAGCGTGGCGTCGTCGCCATGCTCGGCACCGAACTGGATCGCCAGGTAGCCCTGCGGGTATCGACGACGCAGCGCCGCCACCGGTCCGGCCGTCGCGTGGCGCTCGATCCGGCGGCCGAACAGCGCGGCCACCAGTTCCGCCGGGTCCGGCGCGAGCGCAGTCTGGAGCCCGGCGGCTTCGAGTTGCAACTGGGTGCGGCGGTCGCGCACCCAACTCGCGTCGGCACCCCCCAGCGCCGCCAGCGCCTCTTGCCGGGCGAGCACCGGCAGACGGTCGAACATGACGCCCCCGACCCCGGCGAAAAGGCGCCGCCCGCCCTCCTCCGGCGCCAGCAGGTAGGGCAGCCGGCGCGCGGTATGCAGGCGTCGGCGCGACCACGCCTCGCCGGCGTCCGGCTCGCGTGCGTAGCGCGCAATCGCCACTGCGGCCGATTCCGGCGCCTGCAGCATCACCGCCGCCTCGAAGCACCGGCAGGTCAATACCTCGCCGCCGACGTGGAGGACGTCGACAGGCATTTCCAGCGCGGACAGCGCAACCACGCGATGACCGCCCTCGGCCCGCAGATCGCGCTCGACCAGACCGGCCGCCACGATTCCGTAGCGCGGCACCATGCGGGCCGCGACGTGGGCGAGCAGCAGGTCGCCGAGGTTGTGCCGATCGAAAGCGCCGAACAGGACGAGAGGCCGCGACATGCCGCGCAGGCTCGGGCGCTGGCCCGTGGAATGTCAAGCCTCGCCGCCGTCCTTCTCGGATGGTTTCACTGCGACGCCGGTCGGTCGAAGGTGGCCCAAGTGCAGATCGATACAAGCACGCCTGCACGAGCGGTTGCCGGCCGGATGGCTGTCGGTACATGTGGGGCAAGCCGCAGTGTTCGCCCCATTGCAACGGGGAGGCGAACCGGTGACCCCATATTCCCCTGCTTCCCAAATGACCGGTCGAGGCCGCGTGCCACCCACTTGTCCGCGCCAGGTGGCGCGGAGGCTCGCCATACGCAGCTCAGCCCCGTCGTTGCACTGAGAAATAGTTGTTGGCCTTCAATGACTTGCGCGAAGCGCCTGGAAACTCTGAAAGGCGATTCCGGCACCGTATCGGGCGCGTACCCGCGAACGCATGCGTGCCCATGCGATAGTACTGTGCCCGCGGGACACGACCGAGTTGGACAGCACGGCCCATTGCGTCACCGCCGCGGGATCGTAATTCCGTTGGGCGCGACGTCGACGTAGCGCATGGGCGTCCTGCGCTGCGTGACGGAGTTGGCGATGCGTACGGGGAGGGAGATAGAAAATACGCCAAACGTACTATAACTTTCGATATAGTTCCGCGCCCCCCGGTTCGTCGCCGGGGCTCGGGCGCATTCCCACGGCCCCATGATGCAGAACACGCTACCCGATTCCGATCTTCTGATGCGCGGCCTGGTCGAGCAAACCCTGGCCGGGATCTACCTGATCCAGGAAGGTCGCTTTCGCTACGTCAATCCGGAGTTCGCGCGGATCTTCGGCTATGCCTCGCCCGAGGACATCATCGACGTGCTCCCGATGACCGATCTGATCGCCCCGGAGGATAGGGATCGGGTCATCGAGAACGTGCGCCGTCGCGCCTCCGGGGAAGTGCAGGAGATGCGCTACGAATTCGTCGGAATGCGGCAGGACGGCACCCGCATCCATGTCGAGGTGCATGGCCGCCGGCTGGAGTTCAATGGCGTGCCGGCGGTGATCGGCCTGATTCTGGACGTCAGCGCGCGCCGTCAGGCCGAGCGTGCGAAGGGCAATTTCCTGAGCGTGGTCGGTCACGAATTGCGCACCCCGCTGCACCACATCAAGAGCTTTGCCGGTCTGTTGAGCGCGGATGTCGAGGGCGAGCGCGGCCGGCTCAGGTTGTCCAAGCTGTATCAGGCGACGGCGCGGCTGCACACCCTGATCGAGGCGGTGCTGGACTTCTCGCGTCTGGAGACCGGGCGCACCACGGTTGCCGAACAGGACTTCGATCTGCCGACGCTGATCGGCGAGGCACGGGACAAGATCGCCGAAGCCGCGGCACGCAAGGGGATGGCCGTGACCACCCGCATTGCCGAGCGCTGCCCACAGGCGCTGCGCGGCGACCGCGCGCGGATCGGTCAGGCGCTGGACTGCCTGCTCAGCAATGCCGAGAAGTTCTCCGAGCGGGACGACATCGAGATCCGTGCGGACGCGCTACCGTCCGGGGCCGCTGGCCTGCGCCTGCGGATCGAGGTCGAGGACCACGGTAGTGGCGTCGACAGTGCGATCGAGGCGAATCTGTTCGACTTGTTCCAGCAGGGCGACGCCTCGGACACCCGTGCCCACGGCGGGCTGGGCCTCGGCCTGGCACTGTGCAAGCGGCTGATGACGGTGCTCGGCGGCGAGGTCGGGTTCACCAGTCGGCCGGGAGAAGGCAGCACCTTCTGGATCGAGTGCCCTGTGGCACGCCCCGAGCGCACCGTACGCTGATCGCGGGTACGGACCGCTCGCCACCTGCCGACTGCACGACATCGACCCGTACGATTATCTGGTCGATGTCCTGCAGCGCGTCAGCCAGCACCCGGCCGAAGAGATCGCACAACTCACACTGCAGCGGTGGAAGCAGCACTTCGCCAATGCGCCGCTGCGCTCGGATATCTCAAGGATTGGGGCGTAGCAAGTACGTCGCTGGGTTACCGGTTACGGTGCGCGCGACTTCGTTGCCGTTGCCGTCGTACTCGGTGGCTCCGAAGCTGCCGTCCGGATAGGTGGTCCGGGTCAGCCGCGCGAGTGCGTCGTAGCTGTAGCGGGTGATCCGGCCCTGGGCGTCGGTGACCTTAGTCGGCTTGCCGGCGCTGTTGGGCTCGCTGCGGGTGAGGCCGCCGAGCGGGTCGGTCTCGGAGAGCACCCGCCCTTCGGCATCCAGCGTGATCGTCTCGAGCGTGCCGTCGGCCTGGGTGCGCTGGTAGCTGCGGCTGAGTTCGCGGCCCGAGGATTTGGGAAGTCGATCGGATCAGCGATCGGCGCCGGC
>JBNLET010000223.1:0-7066 GCA_050305135.1 Rhodocyclaceae bacterium
AATCAAGCCGCCGCCGGCCATCCTCAAGCTCGACTGAGCCCGACTCCCACATAGATACACGCCTGTTTCCGCCATCCGGCCGGATGCCTTGCGCCGCGCGCCCTGCGGTGGGGCGTGTTACTTGGTGGTGTCAAAGTCGGGTCCGACGGGCACTCAGCCGGCCTTCGCCCAAAAATCAGCGTTTTCAAGAAAAGGGGAATCCGCATGCCTCGCCGTTCGATCTTGTCCGCCGCCGAGCGAGAAAGCCTGCTGGCGTTGCCGGACGCGAAGGAGGAGCTGATCCGTCACTACTCGTTCACCGAATCCGACTTGTCCATCATCCGACAGCGGCGCGGTCCGGCCAACCGGCTGGGTTTTGCAGTCCAGCTCTGCTACCTGCGGTTTCCTGGCGCGATCCTTGGCGTTGATGAGCCGCCTTTTCCACCCATGCTGAAACTGGTCGCCGACCAACTCAAGGTCGGTGTCGACTGCTGGAATGATTACGGCCACCGTGAACAGACGCGGCGCGAGCATCTGGTCGAACTGCAAATGCTGTTCGGCTTTCAGCCATTCACCATGAGCCACTACCGGCGGGCGGTCCGCACGCTTACCGAACTGGCCATGCAAACTGACAAGGGCATTGTGCTGGCCAGCGCTTTGGTCGAGCAACTACGGCGTCAGTCGGTCATTCTCCCGGCTATCAACGCCATCGAGCGGGCGAGCGCCGAAGCGATCACCCGCGCCAACCGGCGAATCTACGATGCCTTGACCAATCCGCTCTCGGACGCCCATCGCCGCCGCCTCGACGACCTGCTCGGGCGTCGGGAAAGCGGCAAGATAACTTGGCTGGCCTGGCTGCGCCAGTCTCCCGCCAAGCCGAACTCGCGGCACATGCTTGAGCACAGGAAACGAGTGTCACGAGTGAGTGGAGGGCAGCTGACAGAGTGCAGCTGCCGCTTGGCTGGCCGCTTGCGGGTATCGGTGGCCGGCAGCAAATGGCCGGGAGTGTGAGGTCACGAACGACAGCTTAGCGGCATCAACACTGGAACTTCCCCTGTCTGTCTGCAGCTCGGCTCTTCCCGAACGCGAAGGGTCGGCTTAGGTCGGGCGCGGCTGATAGATGCGTTGAGGACTGGCCGTTCGTTGGTGCTGAAGATCGTTCGGCCGATGTCTGCAGGATTGCAGGCATTCGACTCGCGCCAATGCAAGGCCCGAAGGCCCGTCAGGAAACCTACGCCAAAACCTACGCTCAACGGCCGCATTGCCCGCACTTTCACCCGCCTTTCGGGATCACTGGGGCCTCAAGCCAACGCGCAGGCACTGCGTTTTCCGCGGTCGTGGTGGACGAGTGCAGGCTTCAGAACCAGAACACCAACCCGCTCGGTCATGGAGCCACGCCTTCGCAAAGAGCGATGGCGGAAACACAAGCGCTGCCTGGGAGATCAGCCCGGCCTGCCCTGTCTCCATGACATGATCGACGTCGGGATACGATCTGACCCGAGCCTGCGGCATCCCCTCCCACGCGAGCCCTATTGGCTATCATATGCCCCGAATGCCCTATTGCGCCCGCCGGGAAAATACAATAAAGTGCAAAAAAATCAGATACATACGCACACTCCCGTGATGCAGCAGTACCTGCGGCTGAAGGCCCAGCACCCGGATCTGCTGCTGTTCTACCGGATGGGCGACTTCTACGAGCTGTTCTTCGACGACGCCGAACGCGCCGCCCGGCTGCTCGACATCACGCTCACCACCCGCGGCAGCTCGGGCGGGCAGCCGATCAAGATGGCCGGCGTGCCGTTCCACGCGGTCGAGCAATACCTGGCCCGGCTGGTCAAGATGGGCGAGTCGGTCGTGATCGCCGAGCAGGTCGGCGAACCGGGAGCGACGAAGGGGCCAATGGAGCGGGCGGTCAGTCGCATCGTCACGCCCGGCACCGTCACCGACGCGGCGCTGCTGGACGACCGGCGCGATTCGCTGCTGCTGGCGCTGACGCTGGTGCGCGGCCGCCTCGGCCTGGCCTGGCTGAACCTGGCCAACGGCGATCTGCGGCTGGCGCAGACACAGCCCGAATCGCTCGCCGGCCAGCTGGAGCGCCTGCGCCCGGCCGAGGTGCTGATACCGGACGGGCTGCGGCTGCCGCTGCTCGAGCAGTTCGAGCTGACGCTGCGCCGGTTGGCCGACTGGCAGTTCGACGCCGACACGGCGCGCAAGCTGCTCACCGAGCATTTCGGCACCCGCGACCTCGCCGGCTTCGGCGTCGAGGAGGCCGAGGTGGCGCTGGCCGCGGCCGGCGCGCTGTACGACTACGCGCAGGCCACCCAGCGCCAGAGCCTGTCCCACGTGATCGGCCTGAGGCTGGAGCGCGAGGACGAGTACCTGCGCCTCGACGCCGCCACCCGGCGCAACCTCGAACTGACCGAGACGCTGCGCGGCGAGCCGGCGCCGACGCTGCTGTCGCTGCTCGACTGCTGCCGCAGCTCGATGGGCTCGCGCTGGCTGCGCCATGCGCTGCACCACCCGCTGCGCGACCGCGCCGCCGCGGCAAGCCGCCACGCCGCACTGGCGAGCCTGATCGGCGACGGCGGCGACGGCCCGGTGGAGCCGCTGCGCGCGGCGCTGAAGGGCATCGCCGACGTGGAGCGGATCAGCGCCCGAGTGGCGCTGAAGAGTGCGCGACCGCGCGACCTCTCCGCGCTGCGCGACAGCCTGGCCGCGCTCGGCACGCTGAGCGCACCGCTCACCGGCTGCGAGGACGCGTTGCTGGTCGGCCTGCTGACCGACCTGCAGGTGCCGCCGCCGATCGTCGCGCTGCTGCAGGCGGCGATCGCGCCCGAACCGGCCAACGCGGTGCGCGACGGCAGCGTGATCGCCGAGGGCTTCGACGCCGAGCTGGACGAGTTGCGCGACATGCAGAAGAACTGCGGCGCCTTCCTGCTGGAGCTGGAGGCGCGCGAGCGCGAGCGCAGCGGCATCGCCAACCTGAAGGTCGAGTTCAACAAGGTGCATCGCTTCTACAGCGAGGTCAGCCGCGCCAACGCCGACAAGGTGCCGGACGACTACCGCCGGCGCCAGACGCTGAAGAACGCGGAGCGCTACATCACGCCGGAACTGAAGAGTTTCGAGGACAAGGCCTTGTCGGCGCAGGACCGCGCGCTGGCGCGCGAGAAGCTGCTGTTCGAGCAGGTGCTCGACACGCTGGCGGCCGACATCGTCGTGCTGCAGCGGGTGGCGCGGGCGCTGGCACAGCTCGACGCACTGGCCGCGCTGGCCGAGGTGGCGCTGCGCTACGACTACTGCCGGCCGCTGTTCAGCGAGCAACCCGGGCTGGAGATCCGCGGCGGCCGCCATCCGGTGGTGGAGCGGCAGGTCGAGACCTTCATCGCCAACGACTGCGTGCTGGCGCCGACCCGGCGCATGCTGATGATCACCGGCCCCAACATGGGCGGCAAATCGACCTACATGCGGCAGGTGGCGCTGATCGTGCTGCTGGCCCACGTCGGCAGCTTCGTGCCGGCCGAGCAGGCGCGCATCGGCCCGACCGATGCGATCTTCACCCGCATCGGCGCCTCGGACGACCTGGCCTCGGGGCGCTCGACCTTCATGGTCGAGATGACCGAGGCCTCGGCGATCCTGCACGGCGCGAGCGAACACAGCCTGGTGCTGATGGACGAGATCGGCCGCGGCACCTCGACCTTCGACGGCTTGGCGCTGGCCTTCGCGATCGCCCGCCGGCTGCTCGAGAAGAACCGCTGCCAGACGCTGTTCTCGACCCACTACTTCGAGCTGACCCGGCTCAACCTCGACTACCCGGAGTGCGCCAACGTGCATCTGGACGCGGTCGAGCACGCCCACCGCATCGTCTTCCTACATGCCGTCGAGGACGGGCCGGCGAGCCAGAGCTACGGCATCGAGGTGGCGGCACTGGCCGGCATCCCGGCGCCGGTGGTGCGCGACGCCAAGCGCCGGCTGCGGGCGCTGGAGAACCGCGAGATCGGCAGCGGCGCGCAAGCCGACCTGTTCGCCGCGCTGCCGCCGGAAGAGCCGGAGCCGCTCGCCCACCCGGTGCTGACCCGGCTGGCCGAGATCGATCCGGATGCGCTCAGCCCGCGCGAGGCCTTGGAGCAGCTCTACGCACTGAAGCGGCTGGTCGGCCACTGATGCGGGCCTTGTTGTTGCTGGCCCTCGCGCTGGCCTGCCGGCTGGCGGGCGCCAGCTCGGTCGCCTTCGCGCTGATCGGCGACGTGCCGTACAACCGCTTCGAGCGCCAGTGGTTCGCCGACTACCTGTCGCAGGTGACGGCCGACCGGGTGGCCTTCGTGATCCACGTCGGCGACATCAAGTCCGGCGGCGATCCGTGTAGCGACGAGCTGTTCGACGACCGGCTGGCGCTGTTTGATGCCAGCCCGATCCCGTTCGTACTGACGCCCGGCGACAACGAATGGAGCGACTGCAAGCGGCTCGTCGCCGGCCGCTACGATCCGCTCGAACGGCTCGACGCGCTGCGCTCGCGCTTCTTCCCGCCGGCAAGCAGCCTCGGCAGGACGCGCATGGCGGTCGTCAGCCAGGCCGATCTCGAGCCCGCCTCGCCGTATCGCGAGAACCTCCTCTGGCACGCCGGCCCGGCCACCTTCCTGACCCTGAACGTGGTCGGTTCGCACAACATGCGCGGCCGCGCCAAACAGCCGCCGGCCGAGTTCGTCGCGCGCGAGCGCGCCAACCTGGCCTGGCTCGCCCACGGCTTCGCGGCCGCCCGCGAGGCGGGTTCGGCCGCGCTGGTGATCGCGATGCAGGCCAACCCGATGATCGAGGACTTCGTCGCCGGCGACGGCCATCCCGGCTACGCGGCGCTGCTCGGAGCGCTGCGCGAACACAGCCGCCGTTTCGCCGGCCAGGTGCTGCTGCTGCACGGCGACCTCCACCTGTTCGAACTCGACCAGCCGATGAAGGACGAGCGCGGCCGCAAGCTCGCCAATTTCACCCGCGTGCAGTGCTACGGCATCCCGCTGATGGGCTGGGTGCGCATCCGCATCGACAGCGCGGCCGAAACGCTGTTCGATATCGAGCCGAAGACCTACAGCCCGACCCGACCCGGCAGGATCAACCCTTGAACACACCGATCGACATCTCCGAACAGGACGGCGTCCGCTACCTGCACTTCGGCTCCGAATGGGTGCAGGGTGCGATGCGCATCCGCCGCCCCTACGCGCTCGAACTGGCCTACACGCGCGAAATGATGGCGCCGCTGCTGCTCAGCGCGCCCGCCGACTGGCCGCGCCGCGTCCTGACCATCGGCATCGGCGCCGGCTCGATCTGCAAGTTCATCCACCGGAACCTGCCCGAGGCCCATCTGACGGCGGTCGAGATCGACGCCAAGGTGGCCGCGGTGGCCGAACACTATTTCAAACTGCCGCCGGACGACGAGCGCTTCGAGATCGTCATCGCCGACGGCGCGCACTACCTGCTCGACCACGACACACGCTTCGACCTGATCCTGGTGGACGGCTTCGACCGCAACGCGCGCGCCGGCGCGCTCGACACCGAGCCGTTCTACCAGAGCTGCCGCGCACGGCTGTCCGACGGCGGCCTGCTGGCGACCAATCTGTTCGGCCGCAGCCGTGGCTTCGACGCCAGCGTCGAGCGGCTGACGGGGGCCTTCGACGGCCGTGCGCTGGCCTTCCCGTCCTGCGACTCCGGCAACGTGGTGGCGATCGCCGCCAGCGGCGAGCGCCACGAGGCCGACGCGGTCGAGTTGCGGGCCCGCGCCTATGCGCTGAAGGAGCGCACCGGCCTGGACCTGCGGCCGACGGTGTCGAGGCTGGAACAGGCCGGCCGGCTGCCCGGCGGCGTGCTGAGCCTGTAGCGATGGAGGAGGTCGATACCGTCGTCGTCGGCGCCGGCGTGGTCGGACTGGCCTGCGCCCGCGCGCTGGCCATGGCCGGCCGCGAGGTGCTGATCCTGGAGGCCGCCGAGCGCTTCGGCAGCGGCATCAGCAGTCGCAACAGCGAAGTCGTCCACGCCGGCCTGTACTACCCGCCGGGCAGCCTGAAGGCCCGCCTGTGCCTGCGCGGACGCGAGCTGCTGTACGGCTATTGCGGCGAGCGGCAGCTCGCCCACCGCCGCTGCGGCAAGCTGCTGGTGGCGGCGACGCCGGAGCAGTTCGCTCGACTGCAGGCGATCCGTGCCAATGCCGAGGCCTGCGGCGTCGACGACCTGCGCCTGCTCGAGCGAGCGGCGATGCACGGCCTGGAACCCGAACTGCAAGGCGCCGCGGCACTGATCTCGCCGTGCACCGGCATCGTGGACAGCCACGCGCTGATGCTCTCGCTGCTCGGCGACGCCGAGCGCCATGGCGCCACGCTGGCCACCCACGCAGCAGTGGCGGCGCTGCAGCCGACGCCGCAGGGGCTGAAACTGAGCATCGGCGGCGAGGCGCCGCTCGAACTGACGGCCCGCCACGTCGTCAATGCCGCCGGCCTCGGCGCCAACGCCCTCGCCGCCAGCGCCGGCCTGGGCCCGCAGCATGCACCGCCGCTCAGCTACGCGCGCGGCAACTACTTCGTGCTGCAGGGCCGCGTGCCGTTCTCGCACCTGATCTACCCGATACCGGAACAGGCCGGACTGGGCATCCACCTGACGCTCGACCTGGCCGGCCAGGCGCGCTTCGGCCCCGACGTGGAGTGGATCGCGGCGCCGTCCTACGAGGTCGATCCGGCCCGCGCCGAGGCCTTCTACCTGGCGATCCGCCGCTACTGGCCCGGCCTGCCGGATGGCGCGCTGCAGCCGGGCTACGCCGGCGTGCGGCCCAAGCTGAGTGGACCGGGCGAAGCGGCCGCCGACTTTCGCATCGACGGTCCGGCGGTGCACGGCATCGACGGCCTGGTCAATCTGCTCGGCATCGAGTCGCCGGGCCTGACCGCCAGCCTCGCGATCGGCGAAGAGGTGGCAGGGCTCGCGCTGGAGTAGTGTTGCGCGCAGCGGGGAATCTATGCGCTCGGCACGTGTCGAGCGCCCGAGGCCGGCTGAAGCCGGCCCGAACCCGACCGAAGCGTGTTTGCCGGTAGGGCCGGCTTCAGCCGGCCAGCGG
>JBNLET010000224.1:0-6291 GCA_050305135.1 Rhodocyclaceae bacterium
CGCCGGCCATGCGATGTCGAGCATCTTCCTCGACAGCCTGGAGGTCGACCTCGAGCGCCTGCAGCGCATCAACGACACGGTCGGTGCCATCCATGCCGGCCAGCGCGAGGCGCTCGGCATTGCGCTGAAACCGATAGAAACTCTGGTCATCTCGCCGTCGCGCAAGCTCGAATCGATCGCCGCCCGCTACCGCCAGACATTGCCGCCGGTGCTGCGGGCGGTGCTGCACGGCGTCGGTGCCACGCGGCGCAACGGTTCGACGATCCTCTCCTACCTGCTGTTCGAGTCAGGCTATACGCGAGCCCTGATGGAACTCGGCTACCGCGATGCGATGGAACGTCGCAGCGAGGTGGCGGCGTTCTTGCGCTGTCGCGAATCGGACAGCCACGGCTCTTCCCGCAGCCAAGTGCAGACAGCACATTAAGTTCTTTGGCTAATGGGCTAATTTTTCGTCAGAATGTGCCGTAAGTCACACATCGGCCCGGGCAGGGCGCATCGAAATCGAATCTGGCAGGGGTAGGCAATGCGGGGCAAGGGGTGGTTGAAGTGCGTGGTGCTGGCGCTCGCACTGGGGGCAGGAATCGGTCTGGCGGCAGCCGGGCAGGGGCGGAACGGCGCGCGGCAGAAGGACATGCCGATGCCCGATCTGAGATCGGCGGCCTTCGTGCTGGCCGACCAGGGCACCGGACGGATCCTGCTCGAACAGAATGCCGACGACGTGGTGCCGATTGCATCGATCACCAAGCTGATGACCGCGATCGTCGTGCTCGATGGCGCGCAGAGCCTGAGCGAGGGGCTGAGCGTCAGCAACGACGACATCGACCGCCTGCGGGGCAGCCGTTCGAGATTGCCGGTGGGCAGCCGGCTCAGCCGCGAGGACATGCTGCGCCTGGCTCTGATGTCGTCGGAAAACCGCGCCGCCTCGGCGCTGGCCCGCCACTATCAGGGCGGTCGCGCGGCCTTCGTCGAGGCCATGAACGTCAAGGCCCGCTTGCTCGGACTGGAAGACACCCGCTTCGTTGACAGTACCGGCCTGGATGCGCGCAACGTCTCCAGCGCCAGGGACCTGGTGCGGCTGGTGAGCGCTGCCGCCCGCTATCCGCTGATCCGGGCGTTCTCGACGACCGAGGCCTATGCGGTCAAGGTGCGCGGCCGCGAGCGCCGCTTTGGCAATACCAACGGCCTGGTGCGCAGTCCCGACTGGCGCATCGGCGTATCGAAGACCGGCTACATCCGTGAGGCCGGACGCTGCCTGGTGATGCAGGCCTGGATGCTGGGCCGGCCGATGATCGTAGTGCTGCTCGACTCCTTTGGGCGCTATACGCGTACCGCCGACGCGAAGCGGATCAAGCAGTGGCTCGAATCCGGCGCGGCGCAGCTGCGCGCGGCGCTGGCCGCCGACTCCTCGGGCTGAACTCGAACCTCAGGCAGCGACCGTCGGCACGTAACCGAGCGAGCGGGAGATCTGAGCCGCCGTATCGCGGATGACTTGGGCGAGGTCCGGGTTGAAGCGCTCCGAAGGGGTGGACAGCGACAGGCCGGCCACCAGCGTTCCACCATCGTCGCGGATGCCGGCCGCGATGCAGCGCACGCCGTTTTCCACCTCGTCCAGATCGTAGGCCACCGCGTGGCGTCGCACCTTGTCCAGTTCCTTCTCGAGCGCTTCCAGCGTCACGATCGAGGTCGGCGTGAGGCGGGGCAATCCGGTGCGCCGCGCGTACTCCCTTACCTTCTGGGGGCCGTCGTCGGCGAGGAATAGCTTGCCGGTCGCGGTGACGTGGAGTGGCGCGCGCGCACCGACGATATGCACCACCCGCACCGCCGAGCGTCCGCTCGAGGTGCGCTCCACGTAAACGATTTCGTCGCCGTCCCGAATGCCGAGATTGACGCTCTCGCCGGTCTGCTGGTGCAGTTGCAACATGGCCTGCATCGCCGTGTCGCGCAGCGAGATGCGGGACTTGACCAGCGAACCGAGTTCGAGCAGGCGGATGCCGAGCCGGTACACGCCGTTCTCCGAGCGCTCGACGAAACCACTCGCCGCCATCGCGGCCAGGATACGATGGGCGGTCGACGGATGCAGTCCGGTCTCCAGCGCAAGCGTCTTCAACGGGACCGGGTCCGGGTGTTCGGACAGCACGTCCAGCAGACGCATCATCCGCTCGATGACCTGAATGGAGTTCTTTTGCTCGGGTGCGTTCATGGGATTCTTCCTGCTTGCGGCATGGTAACCGATCGCACGTATTTCGCACAGTGAAATACGATGTCGTGACGCGCGCCCCGCTCCGGCGCATATTGCGGTGGGCGCGGACCAAATGTGGAGATGTCGCTCGGTGGATTTCTTGCGCTGCGGCCCGGCGAAACGACTACGATCGACGACAGCGACGGGTGGCGTGGGCCTCGGCACGCGCCGTTTCTTGTTCTTCGGCCGGAGTCGGCGACCACGGCTCGATCGTTCTTCGACAACATCCCGCCGACCGAACTGGCCTCGAAGCAGGGGGGGCACGATTGGGGCGTGCTCGCCTACGCGGTCGGGTTCGGCGGCTCGATGCAGTGGTTCGACTCTTCGGCCAGCGTCGCGCTGTCCAATCTGTTTCCGGAGGCCCGCTCGGTCGGGCAGTGGCTGAAGGAGGGATAGTACGTTGCGATCGCCTACGTGGTCGGCTGGCGTCCCGAAGCGCCGCACAAGGCGTTTGCCGAACCGGTGCTCGAACAACACTGAGCGCCGCTGCCGGGATGGGCGCCGCGCGACCCCGCCCGGCGCCTTGCGGTTTTCTCTGACTTTCCGCCCTTCCGCCTGCCGCTACAATTCAATTTCGTGCAAGTCCGTCGCCCGCGCCCGGGCGGCGCACCGCAGACATAATCGATAAGAGGGGGAAATCCTGATGAAGAGAATAGTCGCGCCGCTGTTGCTGTGGCTGCCGTCGCTGGCACTGGCGATGGAAGGGGGCGAAGGCAGCCGGCTCGATCTGACCGGCCACTGGGTCGGCTTGGCCTCGCTGGCACTGTTCCTGGTGGCCTATCTGATCGTGATGGCGGAAGAGTTCACCCACCTGCGCAAGTCGAAACCGGTGATGCTGGCCGCCGGCATCATCTGGGGCCTGATCGGGTGGATCTACGTGTCCCATGGCATCACCCACGAGGCCGAGGCGGCGGTGCGGCACAACCTGCTCGAGTACGCCGAGCTGATGCTGTTCCTGCTGGTGGCGATGACCTACATCAACGCGATGGACGAGCGCTTCGTTTTTGAAGCACTGCGTTCGTGGCTGGTGCAAAAGGGCTTCAGCCTGCGCTCGCTGTTCTGGGTCACCGGCCTGCTCGCTTTCTTCATCTCGCCGATCGCCGACAACCTGACGACGGCACTGCTGATGGCCGCGGTCGTGATGGCCGTGGCGGGCGGCAACCAGAAGTTCGTGCTGCTGTGCTGCATCAACATCGTCGTCGCGGCCAATGCCGGCGGCGCCTTCAGTCCGTTCGGCGACATCACGACGCTGATGGTGTGGCAGAAGAACATCCACACCAGCAACGGCGCGATCGATTTCTGGACCTTCTTCATGCTGTTCATTCCGTCGCTGGTCAACTGGCTGGTGCCGGCGATCGCGATGAATTTCGCGGTTCCGAAGGGGCAGCCGGAGAGCAGTGGCGACTCGGTCGGCATGAAGCGCGGCGCGATGGCCGTCGTGGTGTTGTTCCTGCTGACCATCATCACGGCGGTGTCCTTTCACAATTTCCTGCACCTGCCGCCGGTGATCGGCATGCTGACCGGCCTGTCCTACCTGAAGATCTTCTCGTTCTACCTCAAGCACTCCGGTGAGACTCACTCGGGTCGGGCCGAGGACGCCGACCTCGGCAATCCCATCCCGTTCGACGTCTTCCGCTCCGTCGCGCGGGCCGAGTGGGACACGCTGTTCTTCTTCTACGGCGTGGTGCTGTGCGTCGGCGGCCTGGGCTTCATCGGCTACCTGTCGCTGGTGTCCGAGTCGATGTACGTCGGCTGGGGCGCGACCCAGGCCAACGTGGTGGTGGGCGTGCTGTCCGCGATCGTGGACAACATCCCGGTGATGTTCGCGGTGCTGACGATGATGCCGGACATGCCGGTCGGCCAGTGGATGCTGGTGACGCTGACGGCCGGCGTCGGCGGCTCGCTGCTGTCGATCGGTTCGGCGGCCGGGGTGGCATTGATGGGGCAGGCGCGCGGCACCTACACGTTCTTCGGCCACCTGAAATGGATGCCGGTGATCGCTGCAGGCTACGCCGCCAGCATCGGCGCCCACATGCTGATCAACTCGTCGGCGTTCTGACCAATCACCGGCGGTGAAACAAGGCGCCCCGGCCGGGGCGCCTTGTTTCTTGCGCCCTTCAGTCCTCCCGGTGGGTGCCTGGCGGCGGCAGCGTCCGGCCGAGCACGGCCAGGCCGGCGAGCGCCGACAGCAGCGTGCCCGCCATGATGCCGATGCGGCTGGCCGCGAGGATGTCCTCGTGGCTGCCTTCGAAGGCCAGCGAAGCAATGAACAGGCTCATCGTGAAGCCGATGCCGCACAGCAGGCTGACACCGTACAGCGAGCCCCAGCTTGCGCCCTCCGGCAGGCGCGCGACGCCGGCGCGGATGATGGCCCAGCTGGGCAGGAAGACGCCGAGCTGCTTGCCGACGAAAAGCCCCAGCGCGACCCCGAGCGGGATCCCCTCGGTCAGCTCCGGCAGGCTGGTGCCCGCGAGCGGTATGCCGGCATTGGCGAACGCGAATATTGGCAGGATCGCGAACGCCACCGGCGTGTGCAGGTCTTCCTCCAGCCGCCTCAACGGCGGTTCCTTGCCGGGGGCGTGGCTTTTCAGCGGGATGAAGAAGCCGAGCAGCACACCGGCCAGCGTGGCGTGCACGCCGGACTTCAGTACCGACACCCACAGCACTGCGCCGACCAGCAGATAGGCCGAGATCCGCGTCACGCCGCGCCGATTGAGGATGAACAGCGCGACGAGCGAGGCTGTGGCGACCAGCAGCGAGTTGGTCGAGATATCGCCGGTGTAGAGCACGGCGATGATGATGATGGCGCCCAGGTCGTCGATGATCGCCAGCGTCAGCAGGAAGATCTTCAGCGAGGTCGGCACCCGGTCGCCGAAGATGCTGAGCATGCCCAGCGCGAAGGCGATATCCGTCGCGGTCGGAATGGCCCAGCCCGACATCGCATGGCTGTCGCCGCCATTGACATACCAGAAGATCAGTGCCGGCGCGGCCATGCCGCCGAGGGCGGCGACGCCCGGCAGGACGATCTGGGCCGGGTTGGACAACTCGCCGTCCAGAACCTCGCGCTTGATTTCCATACCAACCAGGAAGAAGAAGATCGCCATCAAGCCGTCGTTGATCCACAGCAGCAGCGGCTTGGCGATCTCGAGGTCGGCGAAACGGACCATGATCGGAATCGACAGAAAGTCGTCGTAGAGGCCCGACAACGGGCTGTTGACCAACACCATCGCCGCCACGGCGGCCAGAAGTAGCAGGATTCCGCTGGCGGCTTCCAGCTTGAGGAAGTCACGGATGTAGGAAATCAATATGGCTCTCCCTGGCAGGTTTGTTCGATACCAATGGACGCCGGTACGGCGCTCGCGTTCCGCCGTTGCGCCCCATTGCTGCTCGCGTGACCCGAGTCTAGCCGCAGTCCGCGGCCGTCTCCACGTGTCCGCTGGCGAGCGTGTCTGCGGGTGGCCGCTCGGCCCGACCGGGCCGCGCTTCCTGTGCGACGAGATGCTGGCCCGGCTGGCCCGCTACCTGCGCGCCGCCGGCTACGATACGCGGCTCGCCGGCGGCGGCGCGCCCGACGGGCACTGGATCGCACTGGCGCGGGCGGAAGGCCGCATCCTGCTGACCTGCGATCGCCGGCTGCTGGAGCACAAGGCCGCCAGGGGCGTCGCACTGCGGCTGCCGCAAGGACAGTTGGAGGTGCAGGCGCTGCATCTCACCCGCCATTGCGGCGTCGACTGGCTGTGGCGGCCATTCACGCGCTGCCTGGTGGACAACCGCGAGCTCGAGCCCGCCGATGCGTCGGCGCTGCGCTTGCCGTTGCGGCTGCAAGCACGAAACCTGCGCCGCTGCCCGGGCTGCGGCCGCGTCTTCTGGGCCGGCTCGCACCATCGCCGGATGCGGGAGCGGCTGGCGTGCTGGTCTGCCCGTGCCGGCACGGCCGAGCAGGGATAAACTCCCAGCTCCGCATTGCCGCCACCGCCATGAATCCGACCGATCGCAAATCCGCCCCGCGGCCCGGCCCCGAGGGCCTCTTCGCCGGCGCCTGGCAGCAGATC
>JBNLET010000225.1:0-19654 GCA_050305135.1 Rhodocyclaceae bacterium
GCGCCGCTGGTGCCGCGCTCGTATGGCTACGGCTATTGTTCTGCAGCTTGCGTTGCCCAATGGCGCCAAACACCGACAAGGGCTGGGTGGGATTCCTCGAATTCCGGCGACCGCTTCAGAGCGTCGACCAGATCCGCCGCGGGCACCAGTTCCTTCAATGGTCCGAGATCCAGGCAATCCACATCACCGGTGGTGAAAGACTGGCCGGCGAAAAGGACCGCGAGGCCTCGCTTTGCCTCGCACACCATTTTCTCGACATGGGCCCGCACCGGCTCGATTTCGCCACCCAGCTTGAGGATTCTGTTACATAGACGGAATGCCGGTCGGTCGGAGTCGGGCTCGTTTAGCTTGGCGAGTTCCGCGTGTGCAGCACTGATCCAGCTCTCGTCTAGCTCCCTAACGGTCGACTCACTTGCAATCAGGCGGTCTGAGGGATCGAGCGGTCGGCGGTCATCATCGCCAAATGCGTCCCGATGGGCGAGTGCAATCAGGGGGTAGGAGAGCCATACCGATCCGCATTCGAGCAGGCGAACCATGGCTCGATGGCGGATTTCCTGGTCGGGCTCCTTCCTCAAGACCTCACTCAGCGCGCGCCACGAGGAGTAGAGCGGGTCGAAGGAGAGCACCGCCCGATCTCCCAGGTGCTTGGCCGCCCAGAGGTAGGCTTCCACAAACCCGTGTGTGTCGACTTCAACAGCTTCGTCGCTCAGATCGATGGCCTGCGCGCAGAACATTCGGAACTGCTCTGTACTCTCCACCGCCCGCGAACTGCCTATCAAGCTGGGCTTGGCCAGCCATTGGAGCACCTCACTGTTCTCAAAATACTCGACTGCCGCGAACGTACAGCGCCAGCGATTCCAGTTCCTGTGCCGCTGGATTCGCAGTCGAGATGCCACCGGTCCAACTTCCCAATCGCTTTCGCGGACGCGGTCGAACAGGAAAGCCATTGCGCGTTCGATCGGATGGCGCGCGCGAGCTTCCTTTGGCAACAACGCACGCCAGCCCACACGTATCTTCCCGGCGGCCTCGTCATCGCCGTCTCTGTCGATACCCTCTCGTTGCCAAGGATCTCCCAAATGCCCGCGGTGGGCTTCGTCCTCGTCGTAGCGTTCGATTTGCGACACGAGGATGTCTGGCCTGTGCGCTTCCACGTAAACCATCATGGCGCTGGCCTTCAGTTGCAGCGCCTCGGCGAGCAACAGGTCGGCTGGATTGATCTCTGTTGCGAGTTGGGGGGCGATGATCTGCAGGCGGGTGCCCAGGCGGATCACGTCCCTGGCATTGCTCATCAGCGCGGCTGCCCTCGGTAGCGCCTCGTCGAGGTCTTTTCGGTCGGACTCCAGCCCAAGGTAGGGGCCCAGAATCCGATCGAACGACTTCATCGCGAACGCCTGCATCCGATACGCGGGAACCTCGGACAGAGGAAAGGGCAACTGCACGATCTTTTCGAGGTATTTGCGTCCCTGGCCGCTCGGCAGTCGCATTGCGGACTCGATCGCGTGTGCCGTTGATTCCGGATCGTAGGCGAGCACATAGATCAGATTGGGAAAGTCCGCGACAGCCTTGACGGCCTGGATCATAGAGCCCAGGTCTGCAGGCGCCAGGCGATCCAAATCATCGATGATGACGACGATGCGTCGCGCCTCGCTCTCTAGCAGCTCGACGATACGCGCTCGCGCTGCGGAGATCGAAAGCTTGCTTGGAGATTCCTTCCACCGGTCGAGCGTGGTACCGGCCGAATCCTTGACCGCTGCCGACGCTTCAGATGAGGCCGTGCCGATTCCCTCCAACAGCACTCCGGAGCCTGGGAGCAATACGTTTGCGAGGGGAGCCAAATGCTTGACCGTGCTCAGTACCCGCGTGTAGTCGATGAGCTTCGAGGCAATGTCCGCGCCGCGCTGCAGGCCGGAAGTCGCCACCTCACTGGGGGCGACCTCGCTCGCGAGCTGAATCAGAAAGGCCTCGACGATCTCCGACTGGCCGCCCAGCATCCACGGGTTGAAATGCACGAACACCGGCCGCTGGTCTTCGGGCAATTCCCCGCTGATGGTCTCGACCTGACGCAACATCCAAGTCTTGCCGGATCCCCACTCGCCTTCCAAACCGATCACCAACCCGTTACGGGCTTGCACCTTCGTCAGCAGGTCGAGAAGGGATCTCGCGGCCTGGGTTCTGCCAAGTTCATCGAGTCCGGAGAGCGAGTCGAACGAGATGTCCTTGGGCGTGGTGTCTGGTGTCGACATCTTATGCAGAGACTCCTGCGCTACATGGCCTTCGATAGGCACTCGGTCGTGTTCCACTTGCACCTGCACCTTGGCGCTTAGATCCGGTTTGACGCGAGTGCCTGGAAACGAGCCGTTCGTGTTCGTGGCAAGCCGCCTTCATTGCGCAGCCGCCTCCAGGAGCGCCGCGCAGAACACCTGAAAGCTGCGAGAGCCATTTCGCGCGGGGTTGATGCGACCGCCGAGATCCCGCGCCGCTTCAGTCTTGCGCAAGCCGGTCTTGAAGTAACCGGCCCGCTGCAGCACTCTCTCGAACGCTTCCCAAGTCCCGCCTCGGATGTCGTCCGGGTCGCGGTATCCCTGTTTCCTTGTCACCGAGGCGGGGACCCTCTGGTATGTTTCGGTGACCGCTTGCCAGTCACCGAAGTACCAAGCTTCCAGTTCCTCAATGGCAATTCGATTGGCGACTTGCCAAGGTTTCGCGCCCGCCGAGGTTCGTGTGAGCAGAGAGGCGTCCGCGGAGATCGATTCCAGGCGTGCCTTTAACTGTCGGCACACGTCATCATCACGATCCACCAGCACGATCACGCGCCAATCACCCGGGAGCCAGCTCGCATATCCCCGCAGTCGATCGGGAAGCTTGGCGAGGAGGTCGTCCTTGCACAGGTATGGGTAGATTTCGAAGCTTGCGCGTCCTGCGAGGAGGCGCGGTAGCAACTGTCGCAAGAACGCCTCCATCGAGGGCTCCTCCACCAGGATCTCGAGGTGGGCGGCATTCATGCGAGCCCCTTGCGTATCGGCGAGCCCTGGTTGACGAGTGGGTCGCCGATGCCGAAGCGCCCCTCGAGCCACAAATGCCCTAGTGACGCGCCGGCCGCCATGAACTGTGGCACGCCGGGAATATCCACCGCGCGTACCGCCTGCGTATAGCCGTGTTCATCCCTATACAGCACCCACACTTCCTCGGGCCGCAGCGCATTGATGAAGAAGGGCGAGTGGGTCGTGACCAGCAACTGCCCTCGCTCGCAGGCGGCACGGCATTCCTCGGCGAGTTCCGGTAGCAGGCGCGGGTGCAAGAAGTTCTCGGGTTCCTCAATGCCAATGAACGATGGCGGATCGGGCTCGTTCAGCAACAGGAGATAGGCCAGCATCTTGAGCGTGCCGTCAGAGGCGAAGCGGGCCAGCACGGGATGGTCGAAGGGCGCGTCCTTGATTTGCAGCAGCAGTCGCCCATCCTGCATTGGCTCGGCCAGAACCCGCTCGATGCGTGGCACCCGCCTGCGCAGCGCTTGAAATACCTGGTCGAGCCGGTCGGGATACCGCTCCGCGAAATGTTGGATTACGTTGGCGATGTTGTCTCCAGTTCGAGAGAGGTGCTCTTGCGGCCCTGCTTCAGGCTGACCTCGTGTGTCATCCACCGAGAAATAGGAGACATACCAGCCGGTGATGAACTCGCGCAATGCCGCCGCACGTGGGTGGTCGGCGAACTGGCCGAGGGCATTTACAGCGATCAGGTCCGGCGATTTCAGTGGAACCTCCGAGCGTGTGTCCTCTTCGTCCGGAAGTGCGCCGCTGATGGCGCGGCCATGACCTTCCCTGTAGTCGAGGAATCTGAAGGGCCTCCCGTGGCTGCCGCGTTTCCATTGCAGCCATTCTTCAACCACCACCGGCACACCATTGCGTTCATCGACTGCCAAGTGATAGGTGATGAGGGGAAACCCCGGTTCCCGGTATTTGATTTCGACGACCACTGGGCCGTCGCTGCCCCGCGTTTTCAGCTCCTTTCCCCGACCGCGTCTGTCCCACGCACGCCTCAGACCGAATTCGAAGCATTCGGAGAGGAAGGCGAAGACGTCGAAAACAGTCGACTTGCCGCTGCCATTCGGTCCTAGAAGTACCGTCAAGGGAGTTATGTTCTTGAACTCGACGGCCCTCAAGGCACGGAAATTCTGCACTCGCAGATATTCGATTCGGGCAGGTTTGCTGGATCTGGGGTAGGTCATGGTTCGGCGCTCCGACATGTGGACGCATGATAGCGTTATGGGTCCCCTGTCGGCATTCTTGCCCCCGCTTTCCATTTTCAGGGGTTGAGTTACGTGCTATACGCAGGCCCGCGTTGTGCGCGAGAGCCGGTCGCTGAAGATCGCCAAGGCGCAGTTCTAACTTCGCGCGGCCGTGCTCAGCCGCCCGCGCCGCTGCCTTCCCGCCGCAGCAGCGCCGGCAGCGGATGCCAGCTCTCGATCAACTCGGCGTCGGCCAGCGGACGGCAGGCGTCGTAGCGCAGGACCAGGCCGCACTCGTCCTGCCCGATCGGCTCGGCGCCTGCGAGTTGCAGCTCCAGCACGGCCAGGTCGGCTTCCGAAGCGTCCGTGCCGGCGGCACTGCGGGCCGTGATACGGGCGCGCAGCACCTCCGGCGGGGCGCGGAAGTCGACGATCGCCAGCGGCGCTTCGAGCCGCCGCGCCAGTTGCGCGAAGCGTTCCCTTTGCCAGCGCTTCAGGAAGGTGGCGTCCACCACCACCGGCCAGCCGGCGCCGACGATCGCCGTGGCCAAGCGGGCGAGTTGTTCGTAGGTGGCTTCGGTGGCCGCGGCCGAGTACTTGTCGGCGCGGCTGCTCTTGCCGCTGCCGTAGAGGCGGCTGCGCTCCACGTCGGCCCGCAGTCGGATCGCGCCGATGTGATTGCACAGCGCGAGCGCCAGGCTCGACTTGCCGGCGCCGGAGAAGCCGTGGGTCAGCACGATTGCCGGCCTCGCTGCGACGGTCTGCTGCGCGGCGACGGCCAGATAGCGGGCTGCAGCTTCGGGCAGCAGGCCGGGCTGCTCGCGCGAGCGGCCGGCCTGCATCGATTCGACCATCGCCCGCACCAGCGCGCGGTAGCACAGGTAGTAGCGCAGCACGCGTAGGCCGTCGTAGTCGGCGGTGGCTTCCAGGTACAGGTTGAGGCAGCGGTGCGCGACTTGCGGATGATCGCGGGCGGCGAGGTCCATCAGCAGGAAGGCAAGATCGTCGATGACGTCGATGGTGCGCAGCGAGGCGCTGAACTCGATGCCGTCGAACGGCATCACCTGCCCGTCGATCAGCAATACGTTGCCGCAGTGCAGGTCGCCATGACATTCGCGCACCCGTCCTGCCTGGCGGCGGGCGGTGAACTGGGCCTCGAGACGCCGGCCCTCGCACTCGCTCCAGTCGCTCAGCCGGCGCACCTCGTGCTGTTGTTCGGCGGCGTCCACCATGGCCGACAGGCTGGCCGTGACCTGGGCGCAGGCGCTGCGGATCTCATCGGGCTGGCCGTGCAGCCCCGAGCCGTCCTGCCCGCGCAGCGACTGGTGGAAGGCGGCGACCGCCGCGGCCAGCCGTTCGGCCAGGTCCGGCGGCGGAGTGTGCTCGAGCACCCGTGCGAGCAGGGCCGAATCGTCGAAGCGCTTCATGCGGACCGCGTAGTCGATGACCGGTCCGTTGCCTTCGATGCTTGCGTTTTCCGGTGGTCCGGTGATCGTCGCCAGGTCCAGGTAGAGCGTGGCCGCGGTGCGCCTGTTGAGCCGCAACTCCTCTTCGCAGAAGAAGCGCCGGTCCTCCAGCGTGCTGTAGTCGAGAAAGTCCAGTCCGACGGCCTTCTTGATCTTGTAGGCGTATTCGCCGGCCAGCAGAACCCACGAGATATGGGTCTCGATCAGTTGCACCTCGTCGGCAGGAAACGGAAAGGCCCCGGGCCGGCGCAAGGACTCGATCATGCGTGCCTGATCGGCCAGGGGCGGAGGTGTCTGGGCGTTCATTGCGCCTGTTTCCGGATCGTGGTTGGGGGGCTGCCTACGGTCAACGGATACGCTAACCAGCGCCGCAGCCACTTCCATTGAGCAGAATCAATGGTCTGTCCGAATTCGGACATGACGATTCGATGTGCTGATCTGGGTCAATGGTCCGGTGATCGTGGGGCTTAGGCTGGAATGGAATACAAGGGCAAGCGGAGACGCTCATGAACAAACCCGTACGCCTGATGTTCGCAGTTTCGGCCATCCTTGCCGTGGCGTCGGCGCCCGTCGGCGCGGCGGAGGTCATCGGTGCCGGTCCCGCCGAGTTCGAATCCCGCTGCGCGGTCTGCCATGGTCTGCAGGGGCGCGGCGATGGACCGTTCGCGCCGCTGCTGCTGCAGGCGCCGGCCGACCTGACGAAACTGGCTCGCAGCAATGGCGGGGATTTCCCGGCCGAGCGCATCCATCGCGTGGTCGACGGCCGCGAGCTGATCGCCTCGCACGGACCGCGCGAAATGCCGATCTGGGGGCGCGAACTGCTGGCCGAATACCAGCGCGATAGTTCGGCCATCGGCGATCCGGAAACCTACGTGCACGAACGCATCGATGCGCTGGTGGACTACCTGCGCCGGCTGCAGGTGCATTGAGCCGTCCCCGTGCGGCGCTGCGGGCAGAAGCCTCAGGCGGCCGCGTCGCGACGCGCCAGCAGCGTGCCGAGCGCAGCCGGCAAGTGCGCCCGCAGGCGGGCCGACAGCGTCCGTTCGTGGCGGCTCCACCAGATGCCGGCGTAGATCAGCGCGATGCCGATCAGCGTCAGCGCGAGCGGGAACAGCCAGGCCTCGCGCAACAGGTGGCGCGAGAAGTCGCCCAGCACCAGCGCCACGCCGAGCGCGCCGAAGGTCGTGAAGGTCCGCCGCAGCAGCAGGGCGCCGGTCAGCACCAGCGCCAGGTTGATCGCCAGGTAGGCGAGCTTGCCGGCCAGCGCGCCGGAGCCGAGGCTGGTCAGCGCGCACCAGAACGTCAGCAGGCCGAACAGGTAGAGCCAGAACGCGAAGTCGAGCCGCGAGCGGTTGCGCAGATCGAGCCAGAACGCGCCGAGCAGCGTGATGGCGCCGAAGGCGAGCGAGAACCACTTGCGGAAGGTCCAGGCGGCGCCATCCCAGACGCCGAGGCTCTGCGGCGCCACCAGCAGCATCGCCAGGTCCATCGACAGGTACCACAGCGTGACCGCGATCGGCATCAGCATGAACGGCGCGCGCCAGCGCCACAGCATCAGCGCGCCGGCGGCCAGCGTCGACAGCTCGAGCGTGACCCAGCGCCAGTCGATGTAGCGGTGATAGTCGCGGTACTGGTCCGCCTGGGGGGCGTCCACCCACAGGCCCAGCGCGTGCTGCAGGCCCCAGGTTGCCAGCGGCACCAGCACGAGTGCCAGCGTCGCCATGATGCCCATCGGGATCGCCAGGCGCTGGCGCTCGAAGCGGGCCGCCAGTTTCCAGGCCAGCCCGAAGTAGAGCAGCGACATGAAGAAGATGCCCCAGCCGCCGAAGGCTTCCCAGCCCAGGTTCATGAACAGCGACATGGCGCCGATCGCCAGCATGCCGCCCAGGTAGTAGAGCACGTGGGTCAGGTCGAAGCGCGGCCCGGCGGCGGCCGGCGCGGCGTCTGCCAGGTAGTGCCACAGTCCATCGACCTGATCTGCGCCGATCAGGCCGCGCGCGGCGGCCTCGTCCAGGTGGTGTCGTTCGATTTTCGGCATGAGACGCTCCTCCTGCCGCGGATCGTGCACCGCCGCGCTGCCGCTGTCATCCCCGCCGCCGCGGGTGGCACGCAGCGGCACCGGGCGTTGCACGATGCGGTACCGGCCTGTCCTGCAGAGTCGACCGAGCGGATGCCCGCGCCCGATCCGGTCGTGTTCAGCCGGTCGCCTCCGCGGCCTGCCGTTCGCCTGCCTGAGGGGCGTCCGGGGCCGGGCTCAGCAGCGCCGGTCTCTCGTCCGTTGCCGCCTGAGCCGTCTCTTCGCCCAGGTGCGCGGCGGCATCGCGCTCGGCCTTGGCCTGCCGTGCCGCCTCCCGTGCCGCCATCCTGACCCGCTTCGGCTGGCGCCGGAAGACCCGTCCGCCGGTCCGGTCGATGCGGTTCAACTGGTAGGTCACCTCGGCGCCGTAGAGCATGATCAGCGAGACGTAATAGACCCACAGCAGCACCACCGCCAGCGAGGCCGCCGCGCCGTAGGTGGCCGCGACGTCGCTGCGGCCCAGATAGACGCCGATGCCCCACTTGCCCAGCTCGAACAGCACCGCGGTGGCGACCGCGCCGGCCAGCAGCGCGCGACGACTCAGGCGGCCGGGCACCAGCACCTTGTAGATCATCGCGATCATGCCGGTCTGCAGCACCAGCGTGATGCCGACCTGCAGCAGCGAGGCGATCCACAGGAAGGGCTGCAAGCGCTCGGTGGCGAACTCGCCGAGCGCCATGATGGCGGTGCTGGCCACCAGCGACACCATCAGCAGGAAGCCGACCCCGATGATCACCGCCAGGCCGCGCAGCCGGCCGACCAGTTGCGCCTTCCAGGCGCTGGGGCGCGTCGAGCGGCGACCGAACACCGCTTCGAAGGCGTTGCCGAGCTGCATGAACAGGCCGGTGGCGCCGATCAGCACGACGGCCAGGCTGACCAGTGCGGCGATGCCGCTGCGACCCGACTGGTAGCTGGCCGCGATCATCCTCTCGATCAGCGCCGCGCCCTCGGCCCCGATCAGCGATTGCAGTTCGCCGACCAGCCGGCCGCTGACCGAATCGGTGCCGAAGATCAGACCGGCCACCGAGACCGCGATCACCAGCACTGGCGCGAGCGAGAACGCGGAGTAGTAGGCCAGCGCGGCGGCATAGGTCGTGCAGCGGTCGCCGGCCCATTTGCGGGCGGCCCGGTAGGGGACCAGCAGATGACGAAGAGGGGTGGTCAGGGCGCTCACGCTCGTCCTCGGCGGCGGCCGGACGGTGTCCGGCCTCTATGCAAGGGTGCCGCTTTGCGCGAAATGGTTCAACGCGGTGCGGCTGTGGGCTCAGTAGCGCAGCCGGCCGCAGCGGGCATGGGCGTAGGCGCTGTCGCCGCGGTCCATGGCGTCGTTGAAACAGCTCCAGTAGGCCGCCTCGCGCGCGGCCTTGGCCTCTGCCACCGTCGCTTCGCGCTGCGCCTGCCGGCGGGCCTGCTCGGCGGTGTAGCGTGACTGTTGCGCATCGCGGGCCTGGCGCCGCTCCTCGGCGCGGCGGGCCTGTTCGCGCTGGCGTTGTTCGGCCGCCACCTGGCTTGAGAAGCGCTCCTGCTCGTAGCGCTGCTGGCGGGCTTCCTGGCTCTGCTGCCGGCGCGCCCGGCGTTGCTCGGAGAGCCTCATCTGCTCGGCCCGCTGCTCGCTGACCTGCTGGGCCTGCTCAAGCCGCTCCTTCTCCAGTTCGGCCTGGCTGCGCAGATGCTCGCGCACCGCGCCGGTCTGGTAGAACGGCAGCAGCATCGTGCCGAGCAGCATCACGACGATCGACGCCACCAGCAGCGTCACCTTGCGCGTGGCCCACCAGCGCAGGAAGACGCTGGGCGGCTCGGTTTCCTCGATCGTCTGCAACTCCTCTTCGTGCCGGGCATCGGGGCCGAAGCCCATGCCGGCGGCCAGGCTGCGGTCGTAGCGGGTGCGGGATTCGGGTTCGCCGAGGATTTCGATCGCGTAGCGCACCTCGGCATCGGGGCCTTGCTGGTGGGCGCGGATCCCGCGCACCGCCTCGCCCACCTCCTGGTCGGTGGCGTCGGCACGCAGGCCGAGCCGGCGATAGAGGGATTCGCGGCCGTTGCGCTCGAGCGCTTCGGCCAACTGGCCGCGCAGCGCCGCGGTCTGGTCTGCGCCGCCGACGCCGGCCGCGGGCTGGGCGAGATCCTGGTAGCGCAGCCGGATGTAGATCGCGCGGGCTTTTTCGCGGTCGCCGTCGGCATCGGCGAAGGCCTGGGTCCAGCGCGCGGGGTCCATCTGGTTGCCGGCGATCTCGGCGGCGATCGTGCGGTAAAGTTGCTTGTCGTCCATGGCGTCGGCCTGCTGATTCCTGCCCCGATTCTACGGCAGCGGGCGGCGTCCGCCGCAGCACCGCGGGCGGGTTGCGGCGCTCGATCGGCCGCCCGAACGTGATACAGATCACGACAACGGCATCGATTTCACATTCACTCGTGCCGCAGTGCCTCGATCGGATCGAGGCGCGCCGCGCGGCGTGCTGGAACGAAGCCGAACAGCACGCCGATCGTGGCGGCGATCGCGAAGGACAATAGGTTGATCGCCGGATCGAACAGGAAGGGCAGCTTCATCAGCGAGGCCAGGCCGATCGAGGCGCCGGCGGCGAGCAGGATGCCGAGCACGCCGCCGAGGCTGGACAGCACCACCGCTTCGATCAGGAACTGCAGCAGCACCTCGCGCTCGAGGGCGCCGATCGCCAGCCGGATGCCGATCTCGCGCGTCCGCTCGGTGACCGACACCAGCATGATGTTCATGATGCCGATGCCGCCCACCACCAGGCTGACCGCGGCCACCGCGCCGAGCAGCGTCGTCATGACGCGGGTGGTGGTGGATAGCGTGTCGGCGATCTGGCGCGTGTCGAGGACGTTGAAGTTGTCGTCCTCGGCCGGGCCGATGCGGCGCCGCTCGCGCAGCAGCGCCTCGACCTGGCGCTTGACCGGCGCCACCAGCTCGACCTCGGCGGCCGACACCAGGATCGTGCGGATGTCGCGGCTGCCGGTCAGCCGGCGCTGCACCGCGCGCAGCGGCATCACGACGATGTCGTCCTGGTCCGAGCCGAAGGCGCTCTGGCCCTTCGACTGCAGCACGCCGATCACCTCGCAGGCGAACTTGTCCACCCGCATCCGCTCGCCGATCGGGTCCGCGCCGCCGAACAGCTCGCGCCGCAGCGTCTCGCCGATCACGCATACGGCGCGGCCGGCGCGCTCCTCCGAGGCGCCGAACACCCGGCCCGCGGCCAGCGTCCAGCCGGCGGCGGCGAAATATTCGGTGCTGCTGCCGGTGACCACCGTCGACCAGTTGCGCGAGCCGACCACCACGCTGGCGCTGCGGCGCGTCTCCGGCGCCACGGCGTGCAGGCCGGCGACCTGCTGGCGGATCGCCTCGACGTCGTCGATCGAGAAGCGCGGCGCGCCGGCGCTGCCGCCCGGGCCCATGCGCTGGCCGGGACGTACCATCAGCAGGTTGCTGCCGAGGCTGGCCACCTGGTCCGAGATGCTGCGCGTCGCGCCGTTGCCGAGCGTGACCATCGTGATCCCCGCCGCCACGCCGATGATGATGCCGAGCATCGTCAGCATCGAGCGCATCAGGTTGCGGCGGATCTCGCGCAGCGCGAGCAGCAGCGCGTTGGCGATCATGCTTCGACTCCGACGTGGTGCCGATCGTCGCCGTCCACGACGCCGTCCAGGAAACGCACCCGGCGGCCGGCGTAGGCGGCCATCTCCGCTTCGTGGGTGACCATCAGCACCGTGATGCCCTGCTCGCGGTTGAGCTGCAGCAGGAGTTCCATGATCTCGTGGCTGCGCTGGGTGTCCAGGTTGCCGGTCGGCTCGTCGGCCAGCAGCACCGCCGGCGCGGTGACGATCGCGCGGGCGATCGCCACGCGCTGCTGCTGGCCGCCGGACAGCTCGGCCGGGGTGTGGCCCTCCCAGCCCTGCAGGCCGACCTGGGCCAGCGCCCGGCGGGCCGCCGCATGGCGGCACGCGGCCGGCTCACCGCGGTACAGCAGCGGCAGTTCGACGTTTTCCTGTGCCGAGGTGCGCGCCAGCAGGTTGAAGCCCTGGAAGACGAAGCCCAGGTAGCGCCGTCGCAGCCGCGCGCGCTGGTCGCGGTCGAGCGACTCGACCGGCACGCCGCGGAACAGGTAGCGGCCGGAGCTGGGCGTGTCGAGGCAGCCGAGGATGTTCATGGCGGTGGACTTGCCCGAGCCGCTGGGGCCCATCACCGCCACGAACTCGCCCTCCGCCACCGCCAGGTCGACCCCGCGCAGCGCCAGGAAGGCCGCCGCGCCATGGCCGTAGCGGCGCGTGATGCCGCACAACCGGAGCAGCGGGTCGTCCGCTTCGCCGCTCATCGCGGCGCTCCGGACAGCCCGGTAATCACCGGCAGGCCGGCCTGCAGGCCTTCGCCGCCGACCTCGGTCACGCGCCCGTTGCTGGCGCCGACCGTGACCGGCAGCGGCTCGGCGCGGCCCTCGCGCAGCGTCCAGATCTGCCGCGTGTCGCCGTTGCGGGTCAGCTCGCGCACCTGCTTGGCGGCTCGCGGCCGCCGCGGCAGCAGGCTGCCGACCAGGCTGGTCTGGGGCCTTGCGCTCTGCGCGGGCGGACTGAAGCGCAAGGCCGCGTTGGGCACCAGCAGCACGTCGGGTCGCCGCTCGGTGAGGATTTCGGCGGTCGCGGTCATGCCCGGCCGCAGGCTCAGGTCCTCGTTGTCGAGGCTCAGCACGGTCAGGTAGCTGACCACGTTGTCGGTCGTGGTGGCACCGTAGGCGACGCGCCGGATGCGTGCCGGATAACGGCGCTCCGGGTAGGCGTCGACGGTGAATTCGGCGCTCTGTCCTTCGCGCACGCGGCCCACGTCGGCCTCGTCCACCTTGACCTGCAGCTCCATCCGGCGCAGGTCCTCGGCCAGCGTGAACAGCACCGGCGCCTGCAGCGAGGCGGCCACGGTCTGGCCGGGTTCGACTTGGCGCGACAGCACGATGCCGTCGATCGGCGAGCGGATCGAGGCCTTGGCGAGATTGGTGCGGTTGGTGGACAAGCTCGCCTCGGCCTGCGCCACGCCGGCCTTGGCCGCCGCCACGCCGGCACGGGCGCGGGCCAGCGCGGCCTGGCCGCTCTCCAGCTCGGCCTGCGACGGCACCTTGCCGCCGGACAGTTCGAACACCTCCTTCAGCCGGCGCAGATTGGCGTCCGCCTCGTTGCGCGTCGCCTCGGCCTGCTGCACGCCGGCGCGGGCCGACTGCAGCGCCGCGCCGGCGGTGCGGATCTGGTCCTCCAGTTTCGAGACGTCGAGCCGCGCCAGTACCTGCCCCTCGACGACCCGGCTGTTGTCGTCCACCAGCACGCTGTGCACGATGCCGGACAGCTCGCTGCCGACGTCCACCTGCTTGGTCGGCTGCAGCGTGCCGGTGGCGCTGACCGTGACGACCAGTTCGCCGCGCACGATCAGCGCGGTGAGGTAGGCCGGCGCCGGCGGCGTGCCGGCTGAGCGCAGCAGGTAGGCGGCGAGCGCCGCGAGCGGCAGCAGCACCAGCAGGCGCAGCAGCCAGCGGCGGCGTGCGCTCGAAGCGGCCGCGGGCGGGCCTAGATCGAGCGGGTCGCGGGTGTCGAATTCGGGCGTCGGCTTCATGTGGTGCTCCGGGCGGTGTCGGTGCCGTCGGCCGGCGTCCAGCCTCCGCCGAGGGCCTTGTAGAGGCGGATCAGTGCGCTCAGGCGATCGGCCCGGGCCGAGGCGCGGGCGTCCTCGACCGTGCGCAGGCTGCGCTCGGTGTCGAGCACGGTCTGAAAATCGATGACGCCGCTGCGGTAGCGCTGGCGCGCCAGCAGCGCGGCATTGCGGGCCGCCTCGACCGCTTGCGCCAGCGCCTGCTCGCGTTCACCGTCGCGGCCGAACGCCGCCAGCGCGTCCTCGACCTCCTGCAGCGCCGCCAGCACGGTGGCCCGGTAGCCGTGCAAGGCCTGCTCGGCGACGGCCTGCTGGGCCTGGTAGGCGCTCTCCAGCCGGCCGCCGTCGAACAGCGTGGCGGACAGCGAGGCCAGCAGGCTGCGGCCGAGCGTCGCGGCGCTGCCCAGCGCGCCCAGCGTCAGCGCCTCGCTGCCGATCGAACCGGACAGGCGCAGCGCCGGGTAGCGCTCGGCGCCGGCCACGCCGCTGCGGGCGATCTCGGCGTACGCGGCCTGCTCGGCGGCACGCACGTCGGGCCGGCGGCGCAGCGCGTCGGCCGGGATGCCGACCGCGATGCCCGGCGGCGGCGCCGGCAGCGCGTCGGATGCGCCCAGCCGGGCCTCGATCGCGGACGGTGCTTCGGCGTCGAGCGCCGCCAGCGCATGCAGTGCTCCGGCGGCGTTCTTTTCCAGCTGCGGAATCGTCGCCGCGGTCTGCTCGCGGCTACTGCGTGCCTGTTCCAGTTCGACCGCGCTGGCCAATCCCGCCCGCACGCGCCACTCGACCAGTTGCAGGGTCTCGTCCTGGCTTGCCAGGTTGGCGCGGGCGATCGCCAGGCGCTGGCGGGCGCTCTGCAGCGCGACGTACTGCAACGCCACTTCGGCGGCCAGCGAGGCGTGGGCATCCTCGAGCCGGGCCTCGCTGCGGCGGGCATCGGCCTCGGCGGCGGCGACCGCGAACGAGGTGGCGCCGAACAGGTCGAGCTCCCAGCTGGCGTCGAGTCCGAGCGAATAGTTGTCGTGGCTGTCGGCGCTGCCCGACTTGGTGCGCCCGGCGCCGGCCGCGGCTTCGAGCGACGGCAGGCGGGCCGCCGCGCTGCCGCGCAGCCGGGCGCGGGCTTCGCGCAGGCTGGCGCGGCTGGCGGCCAGGTCCGGATTGTGTTGCAGCGCCTGCTCGATCAGCGCGGTCAGGCGCGGCTCGTCGAGCCGCGACCACCAGCGGGCGATATCCGCGCTCGGCCGCGCATCGTGGGCTTCGTGCCAGCTCGGCGGCGTCGGCGAGGACAGGGCCGGCGGCGGCAGCGGCGTGGCGCAGGCGGCCAGCAGCGGCAGCAGCCAGAGCACGGGGCGAGGCGGGATCGAGCGGGCGGCTGGCACGGGGGAACGGGCTCCGGTCGACGCCTGCCGGCCGATCCGGCAAGCGTACGCTCGAACTATGCTCGGTGCGCCGGTTAGCCGCGGTAAGCGGCGTGTAAAGCTCGGTAAATGCAGCGCCGGGCGGCGTTCAGCCCAGCGGCGCGACGCCGATCAGGCGCAGGTGCAGGAACAGCGCGAAGCCGCCCCAGGCGGCCAGCCCGACCACCAGTACCAGGCTGTCGCCGCGCAGCGAGGCGGCCGGTGCGAGCCGGCCTGCGGCCCGGTCGCGCCGCCGGGCGGCGGCGAAGTCCGCTATCGCCCACAGCAGGAAGGCGCCGAACAGCAGCATGTCGGCGGCGCGGCCGTTGGCCAGCAGGTGGCCCAGCGCCCACAGCTTGACGCCGAGCAGCATCGGATGGCCGGTGAGCGACTTGAAATGGCTGGCGGGCAGGTAGGCGGCGACGATCAGCACGAAGGCCGGCAGCGTCAGCAGGATCGCGATGTGCTTGGCCCACGGCGGCGGCTGCCACAGCTCGGGCGCGTCGAGGGTGGTGGCGTAGCCGCGCACCATCAATACCAGGCCGAGCAGCGAGACCAGCGCGTAGAGGCCTTTCCAGCCGAGCGGGCCGAGGCGGGCGATCATCCGCTGCCGCCACGGCTCGGCGAAGATGCGCACCGAATGCGCGGAAAAGAAGAACAGCATGCCCAGCAGCATCGAACCCATCGTGGCTCCCTGGCGCCGCAGCGGCGCGTAGCGGCATTTTCGCGCTTCGACGCCGCACCCGGCGGCAAGTTTCGCGCGCCGCGGTGTCGCACCGCAACCTCCACCATGGCATGCTCGGGGCCGGCCTACCGAGCGCCCTCCACATGCCGACCCAATCCGCCCGCCGCTGCCTGCGGCCGATCCTCGCCGCCGTGGCGATCACCGCCTGCTCTGCCGCCGTCGCCGGCGACGTGCTGCGCGAGACGATCGCCGCGGCCGGTCTCGATGCGGACAAGCTGGTCGCTGCGCCGACATCGGCCGACGGCAGCCTGTCGATGCTCGGCCGGATGCGGGCCGACCCGCTGCACGCGGCCTTCCTGGCCGGCAGCATCGAGGCTGCGCTGCTGCGCCGGGCCGATTCGCCGGCCGCGCTGGCGGTGCTCGCCAGCCAGCTCTTCGACGCCGACGTGAACCGGCTCGACAATGCCGAGGCGCGGGCCGATCGCGAGCGCCTGCAGGCGGCCGAGGATCCGCTGCGCGAAGCCCTGCTCGAACTGGCGCAGGACTTCGCCGGCGCGCCGCCGGACGGTTTGCCGCAACTGGCCGGCATGGCGCGGCCGCTGCGGCTGGAACTGGGCAGGCTGCTGCTGGCGCTCGGACGGGCCGAGCATTTCCGCCGCCGCGCGCTGCGCGGGCTGCCGACCGGGTTGGACCGCGCGACGCTGCTGCGGCAGGGCGTCGCCGGCCGGATCGGGCTGTTCGAGAGGCCCGACCTGCGCAGCGCCCTGCCGAAGCTGGAGCGCGCCGCGCTGGCGGCCGGCTTTCAGGAGGCCGTCGCCGCGCTGGCGGCGCTGCGCGACTTCCTGGCGCAGTGGTCCGGCGGCGGCACAGCCGAATGGCATTTCGATACGCCGCTCGGGCCGGTGCTGATCGACCTCGGCCACGGCGACGACCAGCGGCGATTGGTGGCACCGCTGCTGCTGGTCGATGGCGGTGGCGACGACCGCTACGAATTCGTCGCGGCGCCGGAGCGGCCCGCGATCACGCTGCTGCTGGACCTCGGCGGCAACGACAGCTACGCCGCGCTGGACGCCGCAGCCGGCCCGGCCAGCGGCCTGCTCGGCTACGGCCTGTTGTGGGACGCCGGCGGTGGTGACGACCACCATGCCGGCCGCGCGCTCGACCAGGCCGCGGCGCTGTTCGGCGCCGCGCTGCTGGTGGACGAGGGCGGCAACGACGAATACCGCGCCGACAGTCATGCCCAGGGCTTCGCGCTGGGCGGCCTAGCGCTGATGCTGGAGCGCGGCGGATCGGACCGCTACCGGGCGCTGAGCCAAGCCCAGGCCTCGGCCGGCCCGGCCGGCGTGGCGCTGCTGCTGGAGGCCGGCGGCAACGACGGCTACCGGCTCGACGACTTGCCGCTGGTGGCGCCGTCGTCGCAATTGCCGCAGATCAACGCCTCGCTCGGCCAGGGCGCCGGCTATGGCCTGCGCGGCGACCGCGTCGACGGGCGCTCGCTGGCCGGCGGGCTGGCGGTGCTGCTCGACGCGGCCGGCGACGACCGCTACCGCGCCGGCGTCTTCGCCCAGGGCGCCGGCTTCTGGCAGGGCGGCGGCCTGCTGCTCGACCTGGCCGGCGCCGACCGCTACCAGGCCGCCTGGTACGGCCAGGCGGCGGCTGCCCACCGCGCGGTCGGCGTGCTGCTCGACCGCGGCGACGGCGACGACGACTACCTGGCCAGCCATTCGACTTCGCAGGCCGCGGCCCACGACGGCTCGGTGGCGGTGCTGCTGGACGAGGGCGGCGACGACCGCTATCGCCTCGGCCGGCTCGGCCTGGGCAGCGTCAGTGACGGCGGCGTGGCGCTGTTCGCCGAGCTCGGTGGGGCCGACCGCTACCGGCTCGAGGATGCCGGCTGCAGCGCTTTCGGCGCGGCCGAATCGGCGCTGGCCGGCAGCAGCGCCGAGCTCACGAGCGGCCTCGGCCTGTTTCTCGACCTGGGCGGCAAGGATGACTACCCGGCAGCCTGCGGGCGGGTGGCGGACGACAGCCGCTGGCGCTGGCCGCCGCGCGATCCGGCGCGGCGGCTGCCGAGCGAGTCGGGCGCGGGCTTCGACGGCGAGGCCGCATTCCCGCTGCCGACGCGGCCAGGCGGAGTCCGGTGAGCGTGCTGCGCCGCGACGCCCGCTGGGCCTGGGCCATGCTGTCCGGCCTGTATTTCATCGTCGCCGCCGGCGCCCACCTGCGCTTCTCGATCTGGCTGGTCAGCCCGCGCCAGACGCCGTTCGGCCCGTTCGCGTTCTCGCAACTGGTGGCGCCGGTCGCCCTGCTGGCGCTGGCCTGGCTGTTGCACCATGCCTGGCGCAGCCTGCGGGCCGGCGGCAACGGCGTGCTGGCGGGTTGCTGGCTGGCGTGGGGGCTGGCCGTGCTGGCCGTGGACAGGACGCTCACCTACTCCCTCAACGAACTGGCGCACTACCCGCAGTACGCGCTGCTGGCCTGGCTGTCGGCGCACGTGCTCGATCCGCGCCGCGAGCGCCGGGTGGTGGGCCGGCTGATGTTCTGCTGCGGCCTGCTCGGCGCGCTGGACGAGCTGCAGCAATACGTCTGGATCGCGGCCGACTACGGCGACTATTTCGATTTCAACGATCTGGTGGTGAACCAGCTCGGCGCCGCGCTGGGCGCGATGCTGTACTACCGGCCGGACCGGGTGCCGGCGCTGCGCGCCGCGGCCGGGCGGCCGTGGGCCGCCGTCGCGGTGGCGCTGCTGCTGGTGCTGCTCGTGCTGGCTGCGCTCGGCAGCGACCGGCTGCGACTGACGCCGAGCGTGCCGGTGCCGCCCGGCGGCCTGTCGAGCGAGCCGGACGGGCGCACGCGGCTGTACCTGCAGCGTGAGCCGCAGGCCTACGGCAGCCGGCGCAAGGGCTATCGACGGCCCACCTACCGGGTGTTGACGCCGCTCGAGGGCATCGCGGCGGCCTCGCTGGCAGGGGGCTTTTTTGCGCTTGTGTGGCCACTCGGACTGCGCAGCGGGAAGCGGTCGATGCTAGGGTCGGCGGACAAGCGCGGCGCATAGCCGCAATCGGACAGGGGACGAGGACGTGAAAGGAAGATTCGGAACGAGGACGGGATGGCTGCCGATGGCGCTGCTGCTGGCCAGCAGGGACGCGCTGGCGCAGCAGCCGGACGCGGCGGCGAGCGACGTGGCGCTGCTGGTGGCCTACGTGCTGCTGGCGCTGGTGTTCTCGTTCCTGTGCTCGGTCGCCGAGGCGGTGCTGCTGTCGCTGACGCCGTCCTACATCGCCGGCCTGCAGCAGACGCGGCCGAAGCGGGCGGCACTGCTGCGCGAGCTGAAGCAGGAGCGCCTGGACCAGTCGCTGGCGGCGATCCTGACGCTCAACACGATCGCCCACACGGTCGGCGCGATCGGCTCTGGCTCGAAGGCCACCGCGGTGTTCGGCAGTGCCTGGTTCGGCGTCTTCTCGGCGGTCATGACGCTGCTGATCCTGTTCCTGTCCGAAATCGTGCCGAAGACGGTGGGCGCCGTCTATTGGCGCGCGCTGTCGGGCCCGGTGGGGCGCTTCGTGCGATTGCTGATCGTGCTGATGTATCCGCTGATCAAGGTGGCCGAACTGCTGACCCGGCTGGTCTCGCGCGGCGCCCAGGTGCATGTCTTCAGCCGCGACGAGTTCGTCGCGATGGCCGGCGTCGGCGAGGAGAGCGGCCACCTGCGCGAGACCGAGTCGCGCGTGATCCGCAACCTGTTCCGGATGGCCTCGCTGTCGGCCCGGCACGTCATGACGCCGCGCACCGTGGTGGTCGGGCTGCCGCTCGGCACGACGGTCGAGCAGGCGCTGGAAGAAGTATCGCGCCATCCCTTCTCGCGTCTGCCGGTGTTCGAGGAGGACCTGGACCGTGCCACCGGCTTCGTGATGCGCGACGACCTGCTGCTGGCGGCCGCCCGCGACCGGCATGACACCCGGATCGAGGACCTGCAGCGCGAACTGATGCGGGTGCCGTCCGAGATGGCGCTCGAGACGCTGCTGGAAACCTTCCTCGAGAAGCGCCAGCAGATCGCGCTGGTGGTCGGCCAGTGGGGCGGTACCGAGGGCCTGGTGACGATGGAGGACGTGGTCGAGACGCTGCTCGGCATGGAGATCATGGACGAGACCGACCGGGTCGCCGACATG
>JBNLET010000226.1:0-8976 GCA_050305135.1 Rhodocyclaceae bacterium
TCTTGACGATCACCTGGGCGGGGATGTCCCGCCATTGCACGACGATCAGCTTTGCCATGTACCTCGCTCCGTGGCGGGGACGCATCCGGCGTCCCTGTGGAATCTGACGACAGCGCGTTCGAGATCGCCGTAGCCGGTGAATCGGTGTTCGAAGGCCAGACCGAGCCGCGCCGCCGCCTGCCGGGCCTGCGCGATCAACTGCGGATCCTCGCGCTGGGCGAGATAGACCAGCCGGCGGTAGTTGCCGAAATACTGGGGCGCCAGCTCCGGGTGCCGCTCGATGCCGAGCTCGCGGATCACCAGGCGATCGAAGTGGCGCACCAGGAAATCGGTCAGGTAGAAGCTGCCTGGTTCGGCCTCGGCGAGCGCCGCGAAGTCCGGGCTGCCCGCATAGAACTCGTAGCAATGCGCACCGGGCAGACGTTCGACGCCCTCTTCCTCGAGCACCCGGTCGAGCAGCCCGCCGGTGCCGCAGTCGGCATAGGCCACCAGGACGTCATCGAATTCGCCGCGTGCCGCGCGGATCTTGTCGCGCACCGCACCCGGGATCTTCTCCGGGCGGTTGTGCAGATCCGCTGGCAGGCATTGCACGGACACCTGCTGCAGACCGTTCGCGGCAATCAAGGCCGTGAGTTCGCGGGCCAGTGCACCACACGCGATGACCAATGCGCGCGCCACGCCCGAGTGCTCCCCGGCGCCTGCCGAGTCAGGCCGCGCGACGCTGCTGGATCAGCGCCTTGGCGGTCTCGACCGCGACGCCGGCGTCGCGGCAGTAGGCGTCGGCACCGACCGCTTTGCCGAAAGCCTCGTTCAGCGGCGCACCGCCGACCAGCACGATGTAGTCGTCGCGGATGCCCTTTTCCTTCATGGTGTCGATGACGACCTTCATGTAGGGCATCGTGGTCGTCAGCAGTGCCGACATGCCGAGGATGTCCGGCTTGTGCTTGTCCAGTTCCTCGAGATAGGTCTCGACCGGGATGTTGATGCCGATGTCGATCACCTCGAAGCCGGCGCCTTCCATCATCATCGACACCAGGTTCTTGCCGATGTCGTGGATGTCGCCCTTGACGGTGCCGATGACGATCTTGCCGACCGTCTCGGCGCCGGTGTCGGCCAGCAGCGGGCGCAGGATCTCCATGCCGCCCTTCATCGCGTTGGCGGCCATCAGGACTTCCGGCACGAACAGGATGCCGTCGCGGAAATCCACGCCGACGATGCGCATGCCCTCGACCAGGGCCTCGTCCAGCACGCGGCTCGCGCTCCAGCCGCGCTCCAGCAGGATGTTGGTGCCTTCGGCGATCTCGTCGCGCAGGCCGTTGTAGAGGTCGTCGTGCATCTGCTCGACGAGTTCATCGTCCGGCAGGGCCGCCAGGTCGAAGTCGTCGTCGTCGTTGTCAATCTGGTCCGCCATTTCGGTCTCCTCGATCAAGGGCGTTGCGGGTGCCGCGCTCGGCCCACCCGATGGCCGAAGGTTAGGCGCCGGATTCCGATCAGGCAGGTGCGTCAGCGACGCAAATATGTCGAATCGCGACACCGCGAAAGCCTTGCCGGCATTGGGATTCCGCTGGATCGGCGGGGTGTCGTGCGGCGACCGGAATTCGTCGCAATCAGGCATGCGACGATTGCCCGCGCGTTTAGATTCGGCTGCGGTGGTCGGCCACGGGATGCCGACCCTGCCAAGGCGGCCCCGCATTGCGGCCGCCGCACGATGCGAGGCGATTCCGGCGACCGAACCGGGAATCGCAGAGAAAACGGTGGATCCAGGAGATGCGCAATGTCGGTAATGACGGAAGGCAAGAACATTTATGTGCTCAAGGCAAGTTGCAAGGGCGTGATCGGGACGGTCGCGCGCATCTCGACGTTTCTCGCCGAGCGCCGCTGCTACATCATGGAGATGCAGCAGTTCGACGAGATCCTGACCGGGCGCTTCTTCGTGCGGACGGTGTTCTCGACCACGCCGGGGCAGACGCCCTCGCTCGATGAGCTGAAGCGCGCCTTCGACGAGGCGCTGTCCAGCTCCGAGGAAGATCTGTCGTGGGAACTGCACGACAGCCTGGCGCGCCCGAAGGTGCTGCTGATGGTGTCCAAGTTCGACCACTGCCTGGTCGACCTGCTGTACCGCCACCGCACCGGCGAGCTGAAGATGGAGGTGCCGGCCATCGTGTCGAACCACCCGGACCTGAAGCCGCTGGCCGACTGGCACGGCATCCCGTTCCACCATCTGCCGGTGACGGCCGACACGAAGGCCGCGCAGGAGGCCCGCCTGCTCGAGATCGTCGCCGAAACCGGCACCGATCTCGTCGTGCTGGCGCGCTACATGCAAGTGTTGTCGCAGGACTTGTGCAAGAAGCTGGGCGGCCGCGCGATCAACATCCACCACTCCTTCCTGCCCGGCTTCAAGGGCGCGAAGCCCTATCACCAGGCCCACGACCGCGGCGTCAAGCTGATCGGCGCGACCGCCCACTACGTGACCTCGGACCTCGACGAGGGCCCGATCATCGAGCAGGCGGTCGAGCGAGTCGACCATAGCTACCGGCCGGAGCACCTGGTCGCGGTCGGCCGCGACACCGAGTGCCTGGCGCTGGCGCGCGCGGTGCAGTTCCACATCGAGCACCGCGTCTTCCTGACCGGCAACAAGACCGTGGTGTTTCGATGAGCACGGCCGAGATCATCGACGGAAAGCGCTTCGCCGAGCGCCTGCGCGCCGAGATCGGCCGCCAGGTGGTGCGCCTGCGCGAACAACACTTCGTCACGCCCGGCCTGGCGGTGATCCTGGTCGGCGAGGATCCCGCCAGCCAGGTGTACGTGCGCAACAAGGCGCGCCAGGCCCGCGACGCGGCGATGGCCTCGTTCGAATACCGCTTGCCGCACAGCGTGCCGCAGGAAAACCTGCTGGAGTTGATCGAGCGACTCAACGGAGACCCCGCGGTGCATGGCATCCTGGTACAGCTGCCGCTGCCGCCGCAGGTCGACGCGGACCGCGTCATCAACGCGATCCGGCCCGACAAGGACATCGACGGTTTCCACCCGGTCAACGTCGGCGCGCTGGCCACCGGCGGCAGCGGCACCGTGCCGTGCACGCCGCTGGGCTGCCTGATGCTGCTCAAGCACCGCATCGGCGACCTTTCCGGGCTGCGCGCGGTGGTGCTCGTGCGCTCGAACATCGTCGGCAAACCGATGGCCGCGCTGCTGCTGCGCGAGAGCTGCACGGTCACCATCGCCCACTCGAAGACCCGCGAACTGGCCGAGGAATGCCGCCGGGCGGACATCCTCATCGCCGCGGTGGGCCGGCCGCGGATGATCCCGGGCGACTGGATCAAGCCCGGCGCGACGGTGATCGACGTCGGCATCAACCGCATCGAGACCGCCGACGGCAAGGGCCGCCTGGTGGGCGACGTGGATTTCGACAGCGCGGTCGAGGCGACCGGCGCGATCACGCCGGTGCCCGGCGGCGTCGGTCCGATGACGATCGCCTGCCTGCTGCTCAACACGCTCGAAGCCGCCTGCCGGCAGCACGGCCTGCCGGTGCCCGAAGGCGTCATGGAAGCGGCCTGGGGATGAACACGCGGCCGGACGTGGCGGCGCTCGCAAGCGAACCCCTTCGCCAGTCGGGCGACGTGGTTCGGCTGTTCGAGGCGCTCGCCGCGGCCGAGCCCGGCCGCCGTCGGCCGCCGCCCGGGCTCGCGCTGCAGCCGGTGAGCGAGTTGCTGGCGCGCGTCGGCAATCCCCATCGCGGCTTGCGCTGCATCCACATCGCCGGATCGAAGGGCAAGGGCAGCACCGCCCTGCTGTGCGAGGCCATCCTCACTGCGGCGGGGCTGCGGGTAGGCACCTACACTTCGCCGCACCTGCAGCGCTGGAGCGAACGCTTCCGCGTCGGCGGCCGGGAGGTCGGCGAGGCCGAACTGGTGGCCGCCGCCGAGCGCTTGCGCCCGCAGCTCGCGGCGCTCTCCGATGCCGAGCACCCGCCGGGCTTCTTCGACTTCCTCACGGCGACCGCCTTCGCGCTGTTCGAACAGGCCGGCGTCGACGTGGCGGTGATCGAGGTGGGCCTCGGCGGGCGGCTGGACGCCACCAACGTCGTCCAGCCGCTGGTCTCCTGCATCACCAGCATCGAGCTGGAGCACACCGAGCGCCTCGGCACGAGCTACGCGGCGATCGCCGGCGAGAAGGCCGGCATCATCAAGCCCGGCGTCCCGGTCGTGGTCGGCAGCCTGCCGGCAGACGCGCTGTCCGCCGTCAAGGCGCGGGCAGCCCGCTGCGCAGCGCCGCTGCGCCGTCTCGGCTGCGAATTCCGCGCCCGGCTGGCGAGCGCTTCGGCGCACGGGCTGGCCCTGCACATCGACAGCGACACGCTGGCGCTCGACCTCACGATGCCGGTGCTGGGCCCCCACCTGGCCGGCAACGCGGCGCTCGCGCTGGCCTGCGTCCAGCACTCGGGGCTGCTGCCACGGCAGCGCCTCGCCGCGGCGGCGCGCGAAGGACTGGCGCGCGGAACGCTGCCGGGGCGCACCGAAATCCTCCGGCGCGGTCCCTGGGTCGTCGCGGACGGCGCCCACACGGCCTCCTCGGCGCGGGCCCTGGTGCGCTCCCTCGACGTGCTGAACTGTCGCGAGCGGCACATGGTGATCTCGCTCTCGGCCGGCAAGGACCTCGCGACGCTGCTGCCGATCCTGGCCTCGAGCGCGAGCTCCCTCGTCGCGACGCGCGCGGATCGCCAGCGATCGCTCGAGCCGGCCGCGATCGCCGCCTGGGCCGGCAGCCACTTGCCGCGGCTTCCGCTGCGGATCATCGAGGATCCGCGCCACGCCGTGCGCACCACCTACAGCAGCCTGGCGCCCGATTCGCTGATGTGCGTGACGGGGTCGGTCTATGCGGCGGGTGCCGCGAAGACTGCGATGCTCGACTGAGTCCGCCGCTGCGGTGCGTCGCGCGATGCGGCATTCGGGCGATGCGTCGCCTGGCCCGGTTCGGGCGGGCCGACCGGAGCCCCTACCGCGCTCGAATCGATCGGCTCCGTCAGCGACGAAACACCGCTGCAGCGTGTGAGTGAAGGCCGCGTTACCGGGCCTTCGCCATCGACTTGCGAATCTACCTGTTTCGTTCAGGCCATCGCCATGGCCTGCTCGGCAGCCTGCTCGCGCGTGTAGAACCGGCCGCCGCAGACGAAGCCGGAGGTGATCGATTCCTTGACCGCCGCCACCCTTCCGCTCGGGTGCCGCTGCAACACCATCTCGTCGGGCAGGCCGTCGAGCAGATGGAACGGGGCCGGTTGTCCGTTGGCGAAAAGGGACGCGTAGACCACGCCGGTATCGCCATCGCGGAACGCCGGCCGAAAGCCGAACTGCCGGTTCTCCGCGCTGACCCCGCCGGTACCGCCGAAGACGGCGTTCTCCCGCCCGAGATCGTCTTCCGTCTTCACCTTCATCGCCCGGTCGGCCCCACGGAACGTTGCCGAACGCACGGCCGCCGGGTGGCCGCCTGCGCAGGTCTTCGTCACATCCTCGAACACCGGGCGGTTCCAATCCGAAGCGTGGCGGCCGTCGATGACGCTGCTGTCTTGCTGCGGCGAGTTCATGGCGTGCTCCTCGGTCGTGTGGCGGTCGGGCCGACGAAGGGATCGGTGATCCGTCCCGGTTCGTCGCCGTCCTGCTGGAATCGCAGTGGTTTTCGAAGTGATTCCATTGTTGGCCGATGGCCGCCGGAACGGATTGCCGCACGAGACGCGAAGTTGACGATTTGCGACAGCCGGCTCGCCCCGCAGTCCGACGGCAGGAAGGGCGGCGCCATGCTCGCGCCGCGACACTAGAGCGGAAAGCACCCGGCCTCGGTGACGACCAGGTCGACCCGGATGTCGTGGGCTTCGAGCGGGACCGCATCGACGATCTGGCAGCCGAACGCGGGCGCCAGCATGTAGGGCCGCCGGCCAAGCGCGACGCAGGCCTCGAACAGCTTGTCGTAGAAGCCGCCGCCGTAGCCGATGCGGGCGCCGGCGGGATCGAACGCCACGCCCGGCACCAGCACGAAATCGACCTGCCCGGGGTCGACCGGCTCGCACCGGCCGGGATCGGGCTCGACGATCCCCCAGCTGCCGGCGACCAGCTCGCGGTCCCGATCGCCCACCCGGTACAGGTCGAGGCGCCGGGTGCTTCGATTGACGCGCGGCAGAACCAGCGTACGGCCGGATGCCAGCACCGCACCGGCAAAGCCGCCGGTGGCGAGCTCGCTGCCGAAGTTCGAGTAGGCAAGCACCGTCCGCGACGCGCCGTAGGCCGGCGTGGACAGGACGCGCGCTGTGATCTGCTCGCTCAGCCGCTGCCGCTCGGCCGGCGCCATCGCGTTCCGGTAGCCGAGCACGCGGTCGCGTAGCTCGGACTTGCGCTGTTTCATCGCGACGCCCACCTGCTCGGATTCGAAGCGCGCATTGGACCATCGCCACGACCGCCACGGCAGCCCGTGAGCGCCGCCGGGCTGCGCGCCTGCGACCTGCAACGGCCTCGTGCCGACGCCGCCGGCAAATTCCATGTCGCGCGCGCGCATGCATGCGCGTGCCCGCTGCGATTAGATTGCCGCATGCGTGCTCGCCCTTTTCGCGGCGCGGCGCAGCACAAGGAGTGCACCCGAATGCCCCCGAAGACGCTCGGCGACTGGCTCGCCCACCTGGAACGCCTGCACCCGCAAGTCATCGAGATGGGCTTGGAGCGGATGCACGCACTGAAGCGCGCGCTGAATCTCGCGCCATCGTTCCCGCTCATCGTCGTCGGCGGCACCAACGGCAAAGGTTCGACCTGCGCGATGCTCGAAGCGATGCTCGGCGATGCCGGCTACCGCGTCGGCTGCTACACCTCGCCGCACCTGTTGCGCTACAACGAGCGGGTACGCATCGACCGGCGCGAAGCCAGCGACTGCGAGCTGTGCGAAAGCTTCGCCGAGGTGGAACGGGTTCGCGGCGAATTGCAGCCCACCTTCTTCGAGTTCGGCACGCTCGCCGCCATGACGCTCTTCGTGCGTGCGGGCGTGGACGTCGCCATCCTCGAGGTCGGCCTCGGCGGCCGGCTGGACGCGGTCAATGCATTCGACGCCGATTGCTCGATCATCACCAGCATCGACATCGACCACATCGACTATCTCGGCGACACGCGCGACGCGATCGGCTTCGAAAAGGCCGGCATCTTCCGCCGCGGCCGTCCCGCCATATGCGCCGACCCGTCGCCACCGCCCGGCGTGCGCGCGCAGGCCGCGGCCGTCGGCGCCGAATTGCTGCAGCTGGGACGGGAATTCGACTACCTGGCAGGGCGTCTGAACTGGCGCTTTCGCCGCGCCGGCGCCGATCCGCTCGTGCTGCCCTTTCCGCGGCTGCGCGGCGCGTTCCAGCTCGCCAACGCCAGCGCGGCGATCGCCGCGCTGAACCAGTTGCAGCATCGCCTGCCGGTGCCCGAGCACGCCATCCGCAGCGGCTTGGCGAACGCGCAGGTCGCCGGCCGCTTCCAGTTGCTGCGGCAGTTCCCGACCGTGATCGCCGACGTCGCCCACAATCCGCACGCCGGCGCCGCCCTTGCCTCGAACCTGGCACGCTCGCGCCGCCATCGCCGCACCGTCGCGGTATTCGCGATGCTCGGCGACAAGGACATCGACGGCGTGATCGATGCACTGAAGAATCAGATCGACGACTGGCTGGTGGCCGACTTGCGGCTGCCGCGCGGCACGACCGCCGCCCAGCTCGCGCACAAGCTGCGCGCCCACGGTGTGGCGGCGAACGTAAGCGAGTTCGACAGCCCTGCCCTCGCCTACCGCCACGCCCTCGCGAGCGCCAGTGTGATGGGCGACCGGATCGTCGTGTTCGGCTCCTTCCATACCGTCGCCGACGCGCTGCAAGCCGAGATCGATGCCGCCGAACCCGCCGTCGCGCGAGCCAGGCCCAGGCTGCGGACCGCGCGCGTCGCCACGGTCTAGCGGGCACGCCAAGACTGCGGTTGCACGAACCTGCGGTCGCGGCCCGCCCGGTTGGGGCGCCGGGCCCCGCCCAGGCGAATCAGGGCATGTTGCCGATGATCTCGCGCATCTCGTCGACCGAGAACGCGCGCATGGTCTGGGTACGGACATTGCCACCCGAGCCGACCTTGAGCAGCGTCGTGACGGCCGCTTCGTCCTCACCCTCGACGGTCACCACCATGTCGTACTGTCCGACGGTGTAATAGCAGTCGGCTACCTTCACGCCGAGAGACTCGGCCAGGGCCTCGATGGCGTCGTGGCGGTCGGGCGATTCGCGAATGTTGCGGATGCCCTGGTCGGTGAAATTCACGAGAATGACGAAAGTGGCCATGACTGTCTCCTTTGCCGATCTGGAACAGCAGCCGGTCGCCCGCGGCGATCCGGCATCCGGAGCGGATCGCCGAATTGCGCGGGCCGCTCCCGATGCAGGGAGTTGAGTCAAGCCTAGCCAATGCAATGGATTCCACAAGACCGGGCCATCGCGCGAAAACCGAATCCCGTCGCGGCCCTGGCGGCTGGCCTACAGGCCGAGGCGACGGTCCGACGGGTACTCTCCGACCGGCGGTCGCGACGCCGGTCGACGATAGGCAGCGCTCGGCCAGGCCGGAGTGATCCATGCTGCACATTCGCGCCAGCGCACCGTCGCGATGGCAGACGGCATTGCGTCCCGAACACGATGATGAGGCGTGGAGACAACGCCAGCCTATCGACCGCGCCTCCGTGCAGAGGAACTCAGGACAATGGACCGCGTAATGTCGCCTCGATCCGGACGATGATCCTTGACGTCCTGCGATGCGATACCCGATGGCCCAAGGTCGGCATGCGGGGCCGGCGAGAGCTGGATGGCTCGGATGACGACGAACGAATGCGGGTCCTCGGCATGGAAGCACCATGACACCCAAGTGCGGCGGCCCTGCCCCACGATGCCGCCGACTTGGCGATGCCGAGGGCGTCGCTGGGTGCCCTCTACTGGCAACCGGCCGC
>JBNLET010000227.1:0-9302 GCA_050305135.1 Rhodocyclaceae bacterium
GGCGTTGGGCAGGTCGTAGTTCTCGGCCAGGCCGTTGAACAGCGGCGTCAGGATCGAGCCCATCGGCCCCGGATAGACCCAGCCGTAGGCGTGGCCGCCGACCGCGCCATAGACCGGGCAGTGGTTCATGCAGGCGCCGCAGCGGATGCAGCGCAGCATCTGGCCGAAGCGGCCGGCCAGCATCTTCGAGCGGCCGTTGTCCACCAGCACCACGTGGTACTCCTCCGGGCCGTCCGGATCGCCCGGGCGCTTCGGGCCGCTGGACAGCGTCGTGTAGCACTCGGTGTCCTGGCCGGTGGCGCTGCGCGCCAGCAAGCGCAGGAACACGGAAAGATCGTCGAGCGTCGGGATGACCCGCTCGATGCCCGAGGTGACGACGTGCACCCGCGACAAGGTCTGGGTCAGGTCGCCGTTGCCCTCGTTGGTGACGATGACGCTGGTGCCGCTCTCGGCGATCAGGAAGTTGCCGCCGGTGATGCCCACGTCGGACTGGAAGAAGCGCTCGCGTAGCGCGTGGCGGGCCTCGTTCACGAGTCCGGCCACGCTGTCCTCGCGCGGCCGGCCAGGGTGGTTCTTCTCGAACAGGTCGGCGACCTGCTCGCGGGTCTTGTGGATCGCCGGCGCGATGATGTGCGAGGGCGGTTCCTTGGCGAGCTGGATGATGTACTCGCCCAGGTCGGTCTCGACCACCTGGTAGCCGTCCTCCTCCAGTACCTCGTTGAGGCCGATCTCCTCCGACACCATCGACTTGCCCTTGCATACCGTGCGGGCGCCGGTCTCGCGGCAGATGCGGCGGATGATCTCGCGCGCCTCGGCGGCGTCGCTGGCGAAATGCACCTTGCCGCCGAGGGATTCGACCTTCTCGGCGTAGCGCTCGAGCCACAGGTCGAGCTCGGACAGCACCGCGTCCTTGATCGCCGCGGCGGTTTCGCGCAGGCGTTCGAACTCGGGCATCTCGGCCACCGCGGCGGCGCGCTTGGCGACGAACAGCGGCTTGAAGTTTTTCAGCGCCTTCTGCAGCGAGGGGTCGGCCAGCGCCACCGCGGCGCGGCTGTCGAAGCTTCCGGGCAGGGGCTTCATCGCGACTCCTCCTCGCCGATCGCGGCACCGTCGGTGCGGCCGGCCAGCACTTCGGCGGTGTGCCAGACGCGCACCTTCGAGCCGACCCGGCGCAGCCGGCCGGCCATGTTCATCAGGCAGCCCAGGTCGCCCCCGAGCAGCGTGTCGGCGCCCGAGTCGGCGATCGACTTGAGCTTGTCGTCCACCATCTTCTCGGAGATCTGCGGGTACTTGACGCAGAAGCTGCCGCCGAAGCCGCAGCACACCTCGGCATCCTCCATCTCGGCCAGCTCCAGGCCGTCCACCTGCGACAGCAGTTCGCGCGGCTGCTGCTTGATGCCCAGCTGCCGCAGCCCGCTGCAGGAGTCGTGGTAGGTGGCGCGGCCCGGGTAGCGGGCATGGATGTCGACCCGGCGCACGTCCACCAGGAAGGACAACAGCTCGAAGGACTTGGCCGCCAGTGCCTCGGCCCGTGCCGCCCACTGCGGGTCGTCGGCGAGCAGTTGCGGGTACTTGCGCACGGTGCCGATACAGGAGCCGGACGGGCTGACCAGGTAGTCGTAGCGCTCGAACTGCTCGATCAACTGCCGCGCCATCTTGCCGGCGGTCTCGTCGTCGCCGGCCGAGTAGGCCGGCTGGCCGCAGCAGGTCTGGCTGTCCGGCACCTCCACCTCGCAGCCGGCGGCGCGCAGCAGATCGACCGCCGAGAAACCGATGTTGGGTCTGAACACGTTCATCAGGCAGGTGGCCAGCAGGCCGACGCACGGCCTCGTCGTGTGGGACATCTCTCTCCTCCGTCGCCGGACGCTTGGACCGTCCTTGATTGATGAAGTGCATGCTAGGGTGCGCCGGCCCGCCGCTCAAGCGAAGTGTCTTCAGCAGGGGGGTGAAGCAGATTTGCGGGCTCAGATGCACGACGACCGGGGCCCGCGCCGCTCGATGGCTCGGCGGCGATTCGGATTGAATTCCCCGCCCGGTCGGCTACAACTCGACCATGTCAGCCGAGAACCCCGAACGCGCAGCGCAGTCCGGACGCCGGCCGGCCTTCGGCTACGACGTCTTCCTGTCGCACAACCGCGCCGACAAGGACTGGGTGCGCGAGCTCGCGGCCCTGCTGGCCGAGCACCGCTACAACGGCCGGCCGCTGCGCCCCTGGCTGGACGAACAGGTGCTGGATCCGGGAACGCCGAGGCGCGGCGAGGAGCTGGGCACCGCGCTCGAGCGCTCGCGGCTGCTGGTGATCGTGCTGAGTCCGGAAGCGCTGGCGTCGCCGTGGGTTCAGTACGAATTGCGGCAGTTCCTGGCGAGCCGGTCGCGCGACGAGATCGTCGCGCTTCGACGCCGCTCGTGCGAGCTGCCCGAGGCGCTGGCCAGTCTGGACATTCTCGACTGGCCCGGTGAGGCGGCGAGCGAGCCGAATTTCAGGCAGCTCACGGCGCGGCTCTGTCCCGGCGCGGGCGTCGATTTCGCGCCGATCGAGCAGGCGGTGAAGGACGCCTGGTACGAGTCGCTGTGCTCCGGCACGCCGGCCTTCGATCCGACGCCGACGGCCGAGAACGGCGCGCTGGCGGCGACCCTGCTGAAGTTCGACATCGCTGACGCGGCCGAGGAGGGCTTGAGCCTGCATGCCTTCGACCAGGTCGGCGACTGCATGCTGCGGCTCAACCCGAGCGACAGCAACCGGATGAAGATGATCCTGGGCGAGATCCTGGCGCTCGCCGTGCTGAAGAACGAAAGATACCGGCAGATCGCGCCGCGCTTCCTGGCCCGGGAGCCGGCCGACGAAGTGCTCCCGGACCTCTCCTACGCGGTGCTGCGCGCCGCGTCGAAACTGGCCGAGATCGACCTCGCGCTGGTCGACCCGAGCTCGGTCTGGGCCGCCCTGGCGAAACTCGACCGGGCCGGCAGATTCAGCGTCGAACGCAGGGTCGTCGCGATGATCGCCGGCCGGGTGGTGGCCAAGCTGCGCGGTTCGGCGCTCGGCGAGTTGCTGATCCGTGCGCTGTGCGTCGGCGGCGAGGCCAGCCAGCTGGCCGCGATCGCCGGCATCACGACGGCCGAGGAACATTCGGAACCGGTCTTCCACCTCGCCGAACTGGCACGGATCGCCGGCCGCGTTGGCACGCCGCCGGCCCCGTCCGTAGCGCCCTCGCGACGCCTGTACGACTTGCTGCAACAGATCGACGCTGGCCGCTCCGAATTCCTCGCCCGGGCCTTGAAGAACGGCCTTGCCGACCTGGCGCGCGCCTTCGGCGAGCGCCGTTCCGAGGGCGCGGACGACTGGCCGCAGCTACGCGACGAATCGCCGCCGCCGCTGATCCGCAACGGACCGATCATCGGCGTCGTGCGGCGGATCAGCGCGGCCAACATGGAAAAGATCGCCCCCGGCCTGCGGGTGGTCGACGTGGCCTGCCTGACCGAGCCCCGCATCGTCGACGCGCTGCTCGACCAGTGCGGCGGCTTCATCATCGAGCAGCAGGCAGCGGACTCGCCGCTGTGCCTGCGCCTGGCAGGGCGCGACCGCCGCTTCGCGATGCTGGAACGAAGCCGCCTCGAGTCGCTGGCCGAAGGCGACAATGTTGCGCTCGATCGGTGCCGCATGACGGTGCTGCCCGGTCCGCTCGTCCCGCGCGAGGCGGAACGATCCGGCTGAACGCAGGAACGCGGCGGCGGGCAGGCAGTAGCGGCTGGAGCGCGCAAGCCGCCGGTGGGCATGCCCGATCGCACCTGTCGGTCATTCGCGCGCTGTCGGAGGTCGACCGGATGCCCCCATCGGACAGAGAGAAGGCCGTCGGGATCCGGCGGCGGGATGACCCGGGAAGGCCGACTCCACGGTTCGAAGCGCCGGCGGAGTCTATTCGGAGGTTCGATATGACCATGAAGAGACGAGGCTGGGCTGCCCAAGGTGTTGCGATCGTGCTCGCGATCGGCATGACGCTGGCGACACCGCTGGCATGCTTCGCCCAATCCGACCGCGACGCGGGCGAAGGGCTGAGGCTGACATTCGAGGTTTCACCGCGCCCGCTGGTGTACGGCGTCGTGCACGAAGCCTCCGTCCGCGTCTCGAACGGTACCGGAATCGCTCGAAAAGTGAAGATAAATGCCCTGCTCGGCGAGGTGGCCCATTTCGTCGGTGGAGACCAGGGCGTGCGCTTCGTGCAGCCCGACAAGCCGGAGCAGCAACGCAGGATCACCTGGCCGGTGATGGCGCTGGGGGCGGACGAGAGCGCCCGGGTGTCCTTCCAGTTCCTCGTTTCCTGGGATGTTTCCGGCGACGTCTATCTTCAGGTCGACGCGGAATCGGTCGGTGAAGAGCGTCCGCTCGAAGTCGCCTACCTGCGGGAGGCGCCGCAGCTGCCGGACGGCGAGCGCAGCTTTCTGGCGCAATACGGTGCCGTGCTGATCTCCTTCCTGCTGTTCGTCGCGCTACAGGTTGCCTTGTACCGGCGTACCCGCCGCAAGGGCGGGGGACTATTGAGGACACTGTCCCTGATGGCGGGCGTGCTGCTCGCCTTCCTTGCCGTCACGGGGCTGCGCAATGCCATGGAGCCCTGGTTCGGCTGGCAGGCCACCACATGCGAAGTGCTGGACGTCCGCTATGCCGTCGACACACACGAATCCAGGTCGGGTTCCGGCGGATCGAGGTCGTCGAGCGGTCGCAGCACCACCACGCGCCTCGAAATCCCGCTGCTGACGCTGCGCTTCGAGACGCCCGAACGGTCGATCGTTTCAACGGGGTTTCGAAACCAGTCTTCGTCCACGGGCGATATGGGCCTGCTGTCGCAGTTCCGCGCCGGAACGACGACCGACTGCTACTACGACCCGGATGATCCGGGCTGGGTGGTAGTCACGCGCGACGTCACGGTCACGACGATCGTCATTTCTCTGCTCTTCGCCGGCGCCGGTGTGTGGCTGGGCTGGATCGGCCTGCGGCGGCGAAAAGGGGAAACCACGGCCCAATGAGGCAAGTGATCCCGGGGACCCGCGACAGATGCCGCGAGCCGTACATGGCTCTGCGTTAGCGTCGTTCCGATCGGTCAGTCGGCTGGCGCCTACCGCTAAGGCAGCACGAACGGCAGCAGCGGCAGCGTGGTCAGCCGGGTGATGTCGATCCGGCCGTCGTTGTCGTCGTCCAGTTCCATCATCACCTGGCCGGCGGTCAGGAAGGTCAGCCAGAGCACGCTGGCGAGACCGTCGACGCGTAGCCGGCCGGACAGGATCGAGCCGTCGGTGGCCATCTCGAGTGCCGATTCGGTCACGATTCGCAGCACGCCGGCGACGTCGGCGGTGACCACGACCGAATCTTCGGTGATCGTGACGGTGGTGCCGGCGAGGGCGTTCTCTTCGAAGCGGACGCTGCCTTCCCGCACCGTGATGACGACCGTGTCGCCGTCGGCGGCGAATTCGTAGCGCATGTCGTCGGAGCGGGCGCTGGCCGAAACGGCACCGTCCACCACTTCGATGTCGATGCTCATGGTCCCGTCGGCGGTCAGGCTGTCGGCGCCGTTGGAAAAGCGCAGGTCGGTAAAGCTCGCTTGCAGCGTGCCGCTGCCGGTGCCGTCGAGGCGCCCGCTGAGGCTGCTGACCGTCAGGCTGAGCCGGCCGTCGATGACCTCGCCCTGCTGCTGGTCGCAAGCGACGAACTGCAGCTCGAGCCGGTCGCCCGGGTCGAGCGTGAACAGGTTGTCGTCGTCGCTGGTGATCGAGATCCGTACTTCGCCGGCAGCCTCGCAGTCCTCGCTGCGCTCGAGCGTCGCACCGGTCACGGCGGCGGGGCCGGCGTCCAGGGTCGACAAGCGGATCGCGCTGCGGATCGCCAGCGCCGCCGCCTCGGCGATGCTCAGCCGTGCACGTGGCGCGGTCACCGCGCCGGTGGCTGCGTCGCCGACGGCGCCGGCGCTGGTGAGGTCGGCCTGGGCGAGAGAGATGCTGACGCCGGCCACGGTCTCCATGTTGTCGGCGGTGATCGCGGCCGGGGCCTGGTCGTCCGGCTTGCCGTCGCCGCCGCTCTGGATCGTGAATTCGCCGCCGCCGCCGCAGGCGGTGAGGCCGAGGAGCAGTAGCAGGCCGGCCAGCAGGGATTTCAGGCGCATCGCAAGTCCGCCGTCATGTCGATTGCGCCATGCTACGCCGCCCGCAGCGGCGGCGGTAGCTTGCGGCGACGATCGTTACCAGCTCAGTCGCAGGCCCGCGCCGAGCTGCCATTCCTCGCGCTCGGGTTCGTTGATGCTGCCCTGGACGACGCCTTCACGGCGCCAGCTTCGCGCTTCGGATGCCTCGGAGCGGGTGTGCGAGAAGCCGGGCTCGAGGTCGATGCGGCTGAACCAGCCGGCGGCGCCGAGCGGGATGCGGGCCGAGATGCTGAAACCCCGGCTGGCACCGAGCGGGATCCACACCGGGTCGATGACGTCGGGCGAGGAGACGCGCAGCGTGCCGCCGATCGAACGATGCCATTCGGCCTCGACCCATTCGACCGGTCCGCGGGCCAGCCGGTGTCTGAGTCCGATCGCGGCCCAGTCCTGGCGGTAGCGCTCGTCCAGCCCGGCCGCCCCGGCCGTGGCGCGGATGTCGCGCTCGGCATAGCTGCGTTCCCAGCGCAATCCGAGGGACCAGCGTTCGCCGAGTTCGAAGCGGTAGCCGGCCCACAGCCGGTTGTCGACGTAGTCGCTGCGGCTGTCCAGCGGCCGGCCGCGCTGGCTCTGCCCGTCGTAGTCGAGCGCATAGCGGCGGATGCCGAAACCACCGAACAGCGTACCGGGCCCCAGCCGGCGCCCGATCTCCAGCCCCAGGCCCGGTACCACGCCGCGCTCGGTCAGCAGCCGCCGGCCGTCCGGGTCGAACTCCTTCAGCTGCCGGTAGGCGAGGCCGGTGCCGAGTGACAGCGTGCTGGCCTGGTCGGCCAGCGCGGCGGCCGACCAGGCCAGCAACAGCGAACCCGCCAGGCATGCCGGGAGCGGGCGGTGTTTCCGCATCAGAACGCCACGCTCTCGAGTTCGGCGAGCGGCAGCGTGCGCGTGACCTCGAAGCTGCCGTCGCCCTCGGCATCGAGTTCGAGCAACACCTGTCCGCCGTCGAGGAAAGTGAGGCGGACGACGCCCTTGCTGCCGCTGACGTGTATCTGGCCCGACACGATCTCGCCGTCGGCGTCGCTGACGATCGGTTGCAGCGTGGCCACCAGCAGCGTGCCGCTGAAGTTCGGCAGCGTCGCGTCGATGGTCTCGCCCAGCGTCGTGGTGGTGCCGTCCTGCGTGTCGACGACGCTCACTTCGCCGTCGCTGACGGTGATCGAGCCGCTGCGCGACGGACCGGTCAGATCGTAGTGCATGTTGGCGGCCAGGTATTCCGCCTCGCGGCCCGTCGCGGTCTGCGTCAGGCTGACCTGCATGTCGCCGTTGGCGGTGACCGATCCGGAGTCGTCGGCCACCTGCAGATCGGTGAAGCTGGCATCGGCGGTGGCGCTGCCGGAGGGCGAGAAATCGCCGCTGAAGCTGACCAGCACGACCGACAGCCTGCCATTGATGACGCCGTCGCCGTTGTCGCAGTTGCTGAAAGCCGCGTCGAGCGAGTCGCCGCTGTCGATGCTGCCGTTGCCGTCGGTGATCGTGATCGCGACGCTGCCGCCGAACTCGCACGCCTCGCTGCGGGTCAGCGTGATGCCGCTGGCGACGTCGGCCGGCGGCAAGCCGGCCAGCGCCTGCAAGCGGTCCACCAGTACCGCACGAATCGCGCTGCCATTCGGGCCCGGGCCGCCGGTGCGGGCTCCCACCACCAGGTCGCCGAGATCGGTCGGCGGTACGCTGCCCACCTCGGCCGCGGTCACCGCGGCGCTGCCGGCCTGCTCCATGTTGCTGCTGCTGAGCTCGACCTCGACTGCGTTCGATGCCGCCGTCGTGGTGCCGCCGCTTCCGCCGCCGCCGCAGGCGGTCAGCGACAGTGTGACGCAGATGGCCGGGATCGCGAGGAAGTGGGGGTGCCGCATGCTTCGCTCCATGGTCGGGTGGCGGGCCGTCTATGCTAACCCGATTGGCGCAGCGAAGCCCGCTATCGGTCTTTCGGCGGCAAGTGATCGTCGGAGCGGGGCAGCGCCAGCAGCCGGCCGCCGCGTCTGCGCGATCCCGCCACGGCCAGTCTGGCAGCGGTGGCGCCGCCGTTGGCGTGGCAGATCGCACAGGCCAGCGCATCCGAGGCGTCGGGGCCGGCGGCCTCGGGCAGCGCCAGCAGGCGCTGCACCATGTGCTGGACCTGGCTCTTGTGCGCCTTGCCGTAGCCGACGACGGCCTGCTTGACCTGCAGCGCGGTGTATTCGGCCACCGGCAGGTCGCAGGAGACGGCGCCGCAGATTACCGCGCCGCGGGCCTGGCCGAGCAGCAGCGTGGACTTCGGATTGACGTTGACGAAGACGATCTCGACCGCCGCCTGATCGGGTGAATAGGTTTCGACCACCTCGCGCACGCCGTCGAGCAGCGTGCGCAGCCGGCCCGGCAGCGCACCGTCGCGGGTCCTGATGCATCCGCTGGCGACGTAGCGAAGCTGGCTGCCGAGTTGGTCGATGACGCCGAAGCCGGTGATGCGCAGGCCCGGATCGAGGCCGAGGATGCGCGTCGCCACCCGTCGGGATGGGCTGGCGTTCGTCATCGGCGGGTCGGAATCGGCGCGTGCTGCATGGCGCGATTGTAGTGCCGCGCTCAGCCGCGGCGCGCCAGTGCGACGCCGGCCACCGCCACGCCCATGCCGAGCAGCGCCACCGGGCCGAGCGTCTCGCCGAACAGACCCCAGGCCATCAGCGCCGTGCACGGCGGCGTCAGGTAGAACAGGCTGGCGACATTTACCGCGTTGCCGCTGCGGATCAGGATGTTCAACAGGCTGACCGCGCCGAGCGACAACACCAGCACCAGCCAGCCCAGCGCGAAGACGAAGCGCGGATCCCAGTCGATCTGCATCGTCTCGGTGTGGCTGGCGATCAGCGCCGTCAGCGCCAGCGTCGGGATGAACTGCACCACCGAGCCGGTGCGCAGGTCGAAACTCGCGCAGAAGCGCTTCTGGTACAGCGTGCCGGCGGTGATGCCGAGCAGCGCGGCGACTGCCGGCAGCAGCATCGCGCCGAGCTGTTCGGCCGGCACGTGGCCGAACTTGCCGGACACCACCATCGCGACGCCGGCGAAACCCAGCAGCAGGCCCAGCCACTGGTTGCGGCTGACCCGCTCGCCCAGCAGCCAGCCGGCCCCCAGCGCGGTCAGCAGCGG
>JBNLET010000228.1:0-13362 GCA_050305135.1 Rhodocyclaceae bacterium
CTGCCCGGCTGAGCGGGCGGCACGGATTCAGCCCGACGCGGCGGGCGCCCGCCCGCGCTCGGGAATGCCGTACTTGCGCAGCCGCGCCGCGATCGCCGAATGCGAGCTGCCGAGCCGCTTGGCCAGCAGCCGGCTGGAAGGAAACTGCGGATAGAGCCGCCGCATCAACTCCGCCTCGAAACCGGCGACCGCATCCTCCAGCGTGCCGACGTCCTCCGCGCCGCCGCGTCGCGGCTCGCTCGAGGCGGCCAGCTCGAGGTCGTCCGTGTCGAGCAGCGAGCGCTCGCTCATCGTCACGGCGCGGAAGATCACGTTCTGCAACTGTCGCACGTTGCCGACCCAGGGATTGGCCAGCAGCGCCGCGCTGGCGCCCGCGGTCAGGCGCGCCTTGCTGCGGCCGGTCTGGGCGCAGGCGCGGCTCAGGAAATGCTCGGCCAGCAGCAGGATGTCGGTGCTGCGTTCGCGCAGCGGGGGGACGTGCAGGCCCAGCACGTTGAGGCGGAACAGCAGGTCCTGGCGGAAACTGCCTTCGGCCACCATGTCTTCCAGCGCCCTGTGCGTGGCGCTGATCACCCGCACATCGGCGCGCAGTTCGCGGTCGCCGCCGACGCGGCGGAAGCTGCCATCGTTCAGGAAGCGCAGCAGCTTGGCCTGCAGATACGGCGACATCTCGCCGACCTCGTCGAGGAACAGCGTGCCGCCATCGCACAGTTCGAGCAGGCCCGGCTTGCCGCCGCGCAGGCCGCCGGTGAAGGCGCCGGGGGCGTAGCCGAAAAGCTCGCTCTCGGCCAGGTTCTCGGGCATCGCGGCGCAGTTCAGCGCGAAGAACGGCTGCTTGCGACGCGGGCTGCCGGCGTGGCAGGCATGGGCGATCAGTTCCTTGCCGGTGCCGGTCTCGCCGGTGATCAGCAGCGGTGCGTCCACCTGAGCCATGCGTGCCGCGCGCTGCTTGAGGGCCTGGATCTCGGACGAGTGGCCGAGGATCGAATCGAAGCCACCGGCGTCGAAGTTCTGCAGCGCCGACAGGCGCTCGCCGATGCGGTGCGGCGAATGCAGCGTCAGCACCGCGCCGGCCACTTCGCCGCCCTTGTCGCTGAGCGGGTAGCTCTCCAGCAGATAGGAGGCGCCGGCCAGTTCCACCTCGGTCAGGGGCAGGGCGTAGCTCTTCTCGATCAGGCGCTCGATCAGCGCGTCGTCGCCGAGCAGATCGCGCATCGAGGCGCCGAGCAGCGAGGCCTCGTCGCAGCCGGCCGCGCGCGCCGCCGCGGCGTTGGCGACGACGATCGCGCCGTCGGCATCGACCGCCAGGATCGGGTCGGCCTGGGAAGCGAGCAGGGCGTCCAGGTACAGCCGGCGCTGGGCCCCCGGCAGCATTGCGACCACGGTGGTGCGCAGCACGCCGTCGATCGCCCCCAGCAGTTCGCGCAGCGATTCGAACGCCGCCCGGGTCAAGGCCGGCGCATCGATGAAGACGTGGGGTGGATCGACCTCGACCGCGGTGAGGTCCAAGCCTTGGCGCGACAGCACCGCGAGGACTTCCTGGGCGATGCCGACGCGGTCGCTGAAATGGACGTCGATGCGCATGGCTGTATCGATATACGTACGCTGTAGTGAATTCAATACATAGCACGCAATAGACTGTATTTACAAGAATTTATCTGTTGTTCCAGGTGTTGTCGTGGCTTGCTGTATCGAAATCAATACGAGCGGCTCGTGCCAGATGTTCGGCGGACCATCTTAAGTGGATGAAATCAAAGGAAATAATTGGAGTGGCACGGGCGTTGCGATAGGGCTTCGACAGGTGGGGCGCGGCGGCGGCCCGGTGAATCGGATCCAGGAGAAATCAAATGCGGGTGCTCATTCTTGGCAGCGGTGTGATCGGCACGACGATGGCTTACTACATGGCACGCGACGGCCACCAGGTGACGGTGGTGGATCGCCAGCCCGGACCGGCAATGGAGACCAGTTTCGCCAATGCCGGCGAGGTCTCGCCCGGCTACTCGGCGCCGTGGGCCGGACCCGGCATCCCGCTGAAGGCGATCAAGTGGATGCTGATGCACCACAGCCCGCTGGTGATCAAGCCGATGCTGGATCCGGCCATGTGGCGCTGGGGCCTGGCGATGCTGCGCAACTGCACCGCCGCGCGCTACAAGTTGAACAAGAGCCGCATGGTGCGGTTGGCCGAGTACAGCCGCGACTGCCTGCGGGCGCTGCGGAGCGAGGCGGGCGTCGCCTACGACGAGCGCAGCCAGGGCACGCTGCAATTGTTTCGCACCCAGAAGCAGCTCGACGGCGTCGGCAAGGACGTCGAGATCCTGCGGGAGTACGGCGTGCCGTTCCAGGTGCTGGACCGGGACGGCTACCTGGAATACGAGCCGGCGCTGGCCGCCGTGAAGGAGAAGTTCGTCGGTGCGCTGCGGCTGCCGGGCGACGAGACCGGCGACTGCTACAAGTTCACCTGCGTGCTGGCCGAGCAGGCCAAGGCGCTCGGCGTCGATTTCCGCTTCGGCGTCACGATCCACGGCATCGACCAGGCCGGCGGACGGATCAGCCGCGTGCGCACCAGCGCCGGTGATCTGACCGCCGACCACTACGTGCTGGCGCTGGGCAGCTACACGCCGCAGCTCGCCCGGCCGCTCGGCATCGACCTGCCGATCTATCCGGTCAAGGGCTACTCGATCACGGTGCCGGTCACCGATTCGGCGATGGCGCCCGAATCGACGATCATGGACGAGACCCACAAGGTGGCGGTGACCCGCCTCGGCGACCGCATCCGGGTCGGCGGCACGGCCCAGCTCTCCGGCTTCGACCTGGCGCTCGACGAGGTCCGCCGCCGGACGCTCGAATTCGTCGTCGAGGATCTGTTCCCCCACGGCGGCGACGTCTCGAAGGCCGAGTTCTGGACCGGCCTGCGGCCGATGACGCCGGACGGCACGCCGATCATCGGCGAGAGCGGCTACCCGAACCTGTCGCTGTGCAGCGGCCACGGCACGCTGGGCTGGACGATGGCTGCCGGCACCGGCCGCGTGATGGCCGACCTGGTCAGCGGGCGCACGCCCGAAATCAGCATGGAAGGGCTCGGCCTGACCCGCTACGCGTAGGCCGGCCGACGGCCCTGCGGGCTCGGCCCGGAGGGCGCAGCCCGGCCCGCTTCCACCGCGGCGGCGCGCTGCGCGCCGAGCGGGGGCCGCACTCGGCCCCCAGCCGCGCATCCACGGATCCAATACCGGGCGGCCGCCCGGAAAAACCAAGCGAAGGAGGAGCTCGCATGCATGCCATCAACACCCCGAATGCCCTGAGGGCGATCGGGCCCTATAGCCAGGGGATCCAGGTAGACGACTGGATTTTCACCTCCGGCCAGATCCCGCTCGACGCCGACGGCGGCCGTTGCGGGGACGACATCGTCGCCCAGACCGGACAAGTGCTCGACAACCTGGCGGCGGTGCTGGCCGACCGCGGCGCGGCGCTGGAGCAGGTCGTCAAGGTCACCGTGTTCATGACCGACCTGGCCGAATTCGCTGCCATGAACGAAGTCTTCGCGCTTCGCTTCGGCGATCACCGGCCCGCCCGCTCGACCGTCCAGGTCGCGGCGCTGCCGATCGGCGCCAAGGTCGAGATCGAAGCCGTCGCCCGCCTGCGACGCTGACCCGCCAACAGAGGAGGAGAAGAGAAAATGGAGACACTGAGCCAATTCGTGAGCGCCATCAACGACGTGGTCTGGGGGCCGCCGATGCTGGTGCTGATCCTCGGCACCGGCCTGTTCCTGCAACTGCGGCTGAAGCTGATGCCGGTGCTGAAGATCGGCGCCGGCTTCGCGATGGTATGGCGCGGCCGCCGGCCGGACGCCGGCGCCAAGGGCGAGATCAGCCCGTACGCGGCGCTGATGACCGCGCTGGCCGCCACCGTCGGCACCGGCAACATCGCCGGCGTGGCGACCGCGATCGCGATCGGCGGTCCCGGCGCGCTGTTCTGGATGTGGATGACCGCGCTGGTCGGCATGGCCACCAAGTACGCCGAGGTGGTGTTGGCGGTGCACTACCGCGAGACCGACGAGCGCGGTGAGCAGGTCGGCGGGCCGATGTACGCGATCAAGAACGGCCTGGGCCGGAACTGGCGCTGGCTGGCCACTGCATTCGCCGTGTTCGGCGGCCTGGCCGGCTTCGGCATCGGCAACATGGTCCAGTCGAACAGCATCGCCGGTGCGCTGCAATCGAGCTTCGGCGTCGGGCCATGGGTGTCCGGCGCGGTGTTGACGGTGTTGACCGGCTTCGTGCTGCTCGGCGGCGTCAAGCGCATCGGTGCGGTGGCCGAGAAACTGGTGCCGTTCATGTGCATCGCCTACATCGTCGCGGCGCTGGGCGTGCTGGCGATCTACGCCGGCCAGATTCCGCATGCGCTCGGCCTGGTGTTCAGCTACGCCTTCAGCCCGGCCGCGGCGACCGGCGGCTTCGCCGGTGCGACGATCATGCTGGCGCTGCGCTACGGCGTCGCCCGCGGCATCTTCTCCAACGAGGCGGGCCTCGGCACCGCCGGCATCGCCCAGGCGGCCGGCCAGTCGAAGGATCCGGTCGAGTCCGGCATCGTCGGCATGATGGGCACCTTCATCGACACGCTGATCGTGTGCACGATGACCGGCCTGGTGCTGATCGTGACCGGCGAGTGGGAGAGCGGCGTCAAGGGCGCGGCGCTGACCGCCAACGCGTTCGCCACCGCCTTCCCGGGCTTCGGCGGCCATTTCCTGGCGCTGGCGCTGGCGGTGTTCGCCTTCACGACGATCCTGGGATGGGCCTACTACGGCGAGAAGTGCTGGGAGTACCTGGTCGGCGCCGCGGTGGTGAAGCCCTACCGCATCCTGTGGACCGCTTTCGTGATGGTCGGCGCGGTGACCCAGCTCGATTTCGTGTGGCTGGTGGCGGACACGCTGAACGCCTTCATGGCGATCCCGAACCTGGTCTCGCTGCTGCTGCTGTCGCCGGTCATCGCCGGGCTGACCAAGGCCTACTGGGCCAAGCAGAGCGCGCCCGGCCGCGTGGCCGAGTCGGCCGCCTGACAAACCCCGGACCGCCCCGTCGTGGGGCGGTCCTTCAATTCCGATTCGATGGAGTCTTGCATGTCCCACTTCGATCTGCCCGTCGCGGGCGCCCGGCTGACGATCGACCTGGATGCGGTGTGCGACAACTGGCGCCTGCTGCGCGCCAGGCTCGGCCGCGCCGAATGCGCCGCGGTCGTCAAGGCCGATGCCTACGGGCTGGGCGCCGAGGCGGTCGCGCCGGCGCTGTTCGCGGCCGGCTGCCGGCACTTCTTCGTCGCCCACCTGGGCGAGGGACTGCGCCTGCGCGAGGTGCTGGACGGCGGCGCCGAGATCTACGTGCTGCACGGCCTGCACCCCGGCGCCGAAGCCGAATGCGTCGGGCGCGGCCTGACGCCGGTGCTGAACAGCCTGGCGCAGGTGACCGCCTGGCGGGCGACGGCCGCCCGTGCCGGGCGGGCCCTGCCGGCCGTGCTGCAGGTGGACACCGGCATGGCGCGGCTCGGCATGGACGCGGCGGAGTGGGCGCAGCTCGCATCGACGCCGTCCCTGCTGGCCGGCATCGATGTACGCTTCGTCATGAGCCACTTGGTCAGTGCCGAGGACCATGCCGATGCGACCAGCCAGCGGCAGCTCGAGCGCTTCCTGGCCATGCGCGAGCGCATGCCCGGCCTGCGTGCGAGTCTTGCCAATTCGTCGGGGATCTTCCTCGGCGCTGATTACCATTTCGATCTGGCGCGGCCGGGCGCCGCGCTGTACGGCGTCGCGCCGGTGCGCGGCCAGGCCAACCCGATGCGGCCGGTGATCCGGCTGCAAGGCCAGGTGCTGCAGATCCGCAGCATCGCCGCCGGTACGCCGGTCGGCTACTCGCACAGCTGGGTGGCAGCGCGCGAGTCGCGCATCGCGACCGTGGCGGTCGGCTACGCGGACGGCTATCTGCGCAGCCAGGGCAACCGGGGGCGGGTGGTGTTCGAGGGGCGGCCGCTGCCGGTGGTTGGCGCGGTGTCGATGGATACCATTACCGTGGACGCCACCGAAGTGCCGGCAGGGCGCATCGTGGAAGGCAGCCTGATCGAGCTGGCCGATGCCGACAACGGCGTCGATGCGATCGCCGCGCGCGCCGGCACGATCGGCTACGAGATCCTGACCAGCCTTGGCCACCGCTATGCGCGCCGCTATCTCGGCCGCGAGGCACCGGCGGGGCGCACAAGGCAGGCACGAGCGGCATGAACAAGGAAGCCGTGCTGCAGGTGTTGTCGTTGTCCGGCGCGCAGACCGCGATCGAGGCGCTGGCGATCCTGGCCTTTGCCGCCTCGGGTCTGCTCGAGGCGGCGCGCAAGCGGCTGGACATCGTCGGTGTCTGCATGGTCAGCGGCCTGGCGGCGTTCGGCGGCGGCACGCTGCGCGATCTGCTGCTCGATCGCCGGCCGTTCTTCTGGGCCGAGCACACCGTCTGGCTGTGGATCGTGCTGCTGCTCGGCGTGCTGTCGATGCTGTTCTTCCGTGCGCGCCACGTGGAGCCCACCGCGCGCGCGATCCTGTGGCCGGACGCGCTCGGGCTCGGCCTGTTCGCGGCCAGCGGCACGCAGCTCGCGCTGACGATGGGCGAGCCGCCGCTGGTGGCGGTGCTGATGGGCATGATCACCGCGGTCTTCGGCGGCGTGCTGCGCGACATCGTCTGCAACGAGATCCCGACCGCTTTCCGCGATCGCCGGCCGTACGCGGTGTGTGCCTTCGTCGGCGGCTGGTGCGTGGTCGCCGCAGGGCGGCTGGACTGGCCGGAATGGCTGGCGCTGGTGGTCGGCGGCGCGGTGGCGTTCGCGTTGCGCGCGGTGGCGCTGGCGTTCGACTGGCGGCTGGGGGACTGGCGCGCCGAATGAGGCCGGCGCGTGTCGCAGCGGTCCAGGCGCCACGCCACGGACCCCGCTTCAGCCTCAGCCGGAAGTGCGGAACCTCGCCACCAGATCGCGCAGCTCGGTCGCGGTGCGGTTCAGAAAATCCGTCGCCTCGCCGGAGGTCTTCACGGCGGCATGGTTCTGCTCGGTCATGCGCGCGATCTGTTCGACGCTGTTGGCGATGTCCTGGCTGGCGGTGCGCTGCTCGGCGACCGAGCGCGAGATCTCGTCTACGCCGGCGGTCGAGTCGTTCACCGCGGTTTCGGCCACCGTCAGCGTCTCGATCACCTTGGCCGAGCAGCTGCGACCGGACTCGATCGCGCTATTGCCCTTGCCGATGGCATGCTCGACCTCGGCCGAACGCTCCGACAGCTCCTGGGTGACCGCATCGATCTGTCCGACCGCCGATGTCGAGCGCTCGGCGAGCTTCCTGACCTCGTCCGCCACGACCGCGAAGCCGCGTCCCTGCTCGCCGGCGCGGGCCGCCTCGATCGCGGCGTTCAGCGCCAGCAGGTTGGTCTGCTCGGCGATTTCCCGCACCTGGGCGGTCATCTCGCTGATCGTGCCGGTGCTGCGGATGAACTCCTTGGCCGACTGCGACAGATCGCCCACCGCCGCGCCGACCGCATCGACTTGCGTGACCAGTTCGCCCAGGCTGGCGCGGCCGGCCCGGGTGCGCTCCAGCGCGGTCATCGCCAGCTTGCGCAACTGATCGGCGCCGTCGGCGATCGAGCCGATGCTGACGCTGAGTTCCTCGATCGTGGCGGCGGTCGCCTCGGCCGAATCGCTTTGCGCGGAAGCGCCCTGCGCCAAGTCGCCGGCACTGTGCTTCAACTCTGCGGCGGTGTCCGCCACCTTGGCCGCAACGGCCTTGGTATTTGCAACCAGTTGTTCGAGCGAGGTCATGAACTGGTTGAACGAGCGGGCCGTCTCGCTGACTTCGTCGGCGCCGTCTTCCGGCAGGCGCTTGGTCAGGTCGGCGTCGCCTTGCGCCAGCTCGGCCGTGAATGCCTTCAGCGCGCCGATGCGACTGCCGATGCTGCGTGCCAGCAGGGTCGCGATGAGGAGCAGGGCCGGAATTGCGATCACCAGTGCCGTGACCATCAGCTTCGACTCGTGGGCTGCCGCTTCCTCGGCCGCCTGCTTGCTCGCCTGCGTGCGTTTCAACATCGCGTCGCCGAGCGCTTCCAGCTCCACTTCCAAGTGGTCGAACAATTCGTCGAATTCGCCCTTCATCTCGAATGCGCGGTCGTTCATGTCGTAGGCCACGCCTACGATCCTGTGGGCGCCGGCGATGTAGGCCTCGAGCGGGGCCTGAGCCTCTTCGACGCGCGCTTTCACGTCGTCGTCGAGCGGTAGCGCGGCCACGATCCCGATGTCCTTCTTCATCGCTTCCGACATCTCTTCGAGATCGGCCTTGGCCCGCTTGTACATCTCCTCGTCGAGTTTCATGCCGGAGATCAGCGAGGCATTGACGACGCTGTTGAGGCCGTCGTGGAACATGTCCACTTCCACTTGGTAGCGGATCGCCTCGGCGTAGATGGCGGAATTGTGGTTGGCAGCGATCAGCTTCTGCTGGCCGTTGTAGCCGATTCCGCCGACCAAGGCGGTCAGCAGGATCGATACGGCGGCCATCAGGTACAGGCGCGCACGAATGCTCAGGCGGTTGCCCATGAGTCTCTCCCTCTATCGAAAACCCTGGCGTTTCAGCACTCTATTGCTGCCGGGTGCCGTGAAACCGGCAACGGCGGGGGCCGGAGTTTCTTTAGGTAGGCGTCGAGATATATTTCTTTCGATATATGGTCGGGTTCGATTTGCCGAGTTGCGTGTTTGCGTTATGCGATGGGAGTGGCCGCTCCTCAGGTCGAGAAGCGCTTTCCCTTGAAGCCGCCCTCGTCGTGCGAACCAGCGCGCCGGCAGCGGTTGTCGTAGCCCGCGGGGCGCGTCGCCCTCCGCGATGGGATGTCGTTCCACAGACGATCGTGCCGGTGGGGCGAAGCGCTACCTGGGAGGGATGTGCCGGCCCCCGGACGGGGCGGTCCATGCCGCGACGAGCGGGATTGGTGGGCGGTACTGGGATCGAACCAGTGACCCCTGCCGTGTGAAGGCAGTGCTCTACCGCTGAGCTAACCGCCCCCGAAAGGGGGGATCTCTCTTGCATGGTGGGCGGTACTGGGATCGAACCAGTGACCCCTGCCGTGTGAAGGCAGTGCTCTACCGCTGAGCTAACCGCCCGTGCAAAAGAGCGGCGATTTTAGGGGCGGTCACCGGGCGCGTCAAGGTGAGGGCATGCGGCTGCGCCGCCCGCTTCAAGTAAAATGCCCGGCTTTTCCGAATTGAAGCCGAGAGCGTCGATGTCCAAGCCCGTCCGTACCCGTTTCGCCCCCAGCCCGACCGGCTACCTGCATATCGGAGGTGCCCGCACGGCGCTGTTCAGCTGGGCCTTCGCGCGCCGCCACCAGGGGCGCTTCATCCTGCGCATCGAGGATACCGACGTGGCGCGCTCGACGCCCGAGGCGGTGCAGGCCATTCTCGACGGCATGGCCTGGCTCGGGCTGGACTGCGACGAGGGGCCGTTCTACCAGATGCAGCGCATGGACCGCTACAAGGAGGTGATCGGGCAGTTGCTGGCCGCGGGCGACGCCTACCACTGCTACACCACGCCGCAGGAACTCGAGGCCCTGCGCGAGGCCCAGCGGGCGCGCGGCGAGAAGCCCCGCTACGACGGCCGCTGGCGGCCCGAGCCGGGCAAGAGCCTGCCGCCGCCGCCGGCCGGCGTGCAGCCGGTGGTGCGCTTCCGCAATCCGCGCGACGGCGTGGTGGCCTGGGACGACCTGGTCAAGGGGCGCATCGAGTTCGCCAACGCGGAACTCGACGACCTGATCATCGCCCGGCCCGACGGCACGCCGACCTACAACTTCTGCGTGGTCGTGGACGACTGGGACATGCAGATCAGCCACGTCATCCGCGGCGACGACCACGTGAACAACACGCCGCGGCAGATCAACATCCTGCGCGCGCTCGGCGCGGAGGTGCCGCAGTATGCGCACCTGTCGATGATTCTCGGCGACGACGGGCAGAAGCTCTCGAAGCGCCACGGCGCGGTCAGCGTGATGCAGTACCACGAGGCCGGCTACCTGCCCGACGCGATCGTCAACTACCTGGCGCGGCTGGGCTGGAGCCACGGCGACGACGAGGTCTTCTCGCGCGCGCAACTGGTCGAGTGGTTCGACCTGGACCACATCACCGCCTCGGCCGCCCAGTTCAACACCGACAAGCTGAACTGGCTGAACGGCCACTACATCAAGCAGGCCGAAGACGCGGCGCTGGCGGCCGATGCGGCCGAGCGGCTGGCCGCCGGCGGCGTCGATCTCTCCGCCGGGCCGGCGCTGGCGGCGCTGGTGGCGCTGTACAAGGACCGGGTCGCGACCTTGAACGAGCTGGCCGGCGAGTTGTGTGCCTTCTTCCACCGGCCGGCTCTGCCGGCCGAGCTGGTGGCCGAGCAACTGACCGCCGCTGCGCGCGATGCGCTGGCCGATCTCGCCGCGCGCTTCGAGGCGCTGGAATGGAACCGAGAGGCGATCAGCGCTGCGATCAAGGCGGTAATGAAGGAGCGCGGCATGAAGATGCCCCAGGTGGCGATCCCGTTGCGGGTCGCGTTGCTGGGCGTCAAGCAGACGCCGTCGATCGACGCGGTGGTCGAGGTGCTGGGGCGCGAGCGGGTGCTGGCACGGATGCGCTCGCTGCCCTGACCTTGCAGCCGCGGCGTGCGGTGCTTCCGATACACTCGCAGGCGAGATCACGAACGGGTAAGGGAATGCGGCCATGACCGGCGGCTCCGCCAAGATCCTTTTCGCGCTGGCGCTGGCACTGCTGCTGACCGGCATGGCGTCCGCACTGTGGGTGTATCGCCGGCGCCTGGCAGAGCGGGGCCGGCAGGCGGAGGCACTGACGGCCGCCGAGCTGCGCTCGCATCTGGCCGGGCTCGAGGCCGTCGAACACTTCCTCTACGCGTTGCCGCTGCCGGCCGGGTCCGGCCGGCCGATGCGCATTCTGGTGCGCGACCAGGACGACCAAGCGGTAGGCGAGATCACGTTTCCGGTGGGTCGCGGCGTCGTGTTGCGGGCGATCGAATGTGCCGAGGGGCAATTCGAGTGTCACCGGATGTTCGGTATGGCGGCCGACAAGGTGACGCTGCATCGAGCCGGCAGCGACGCGATCCGGATGCAGTTCGAGCCGGGCGCCGGACGGGAACGCTACCTGCGCAACGGCGAGCTGCGCTACGAGCGCAATCTGTTCAGTCCGGCGGCGCCGAACGAATGGCGCATCGAGTCGCATGGCGAGACCGTCGCCAGGCTGGTCGGCCTCGCCACGCTAGGCGGCGTGTTGGTGCTGGTGCCGCAGGGCGACTTGCCGCTGATCGATCAGCTGTTCGTGATCGCCATGTCGGAGCGCGGCCCCGGCTGACGGCACCGGCCGTTCGGCCGCGACGCCTGCGTGCCCGCCCGGCTGCGGCGCGGGCTATGCTTGCGGCCATGGAGACGAACTCGCTGCGAGTGCGCGGCAGCCCCGCGCCGGACTTTGCCGGGCTGGACCGGCTCGGCCTGAACCTGCACGCGGTGCTGGACCTGGCCGGCCTGCCGGCAGCGGTGGCGGCCCGTCTGCCGGCGCCGGAGTCGCCCGCCAACTGGCGCCAGCTGCTGCTGGTGGGCAACGCGGGTCCGGCGCTGTGGCGCACGCTGCAGGCAGACCGGCCGGCCGGCGATCATCCGATCGACGAATTCAGCGTGGCAGTGGTCGAGCGCTGGTTTGCGGCGGCCAGCGGCGGAGGGCGCAGCCGGCGGCTGTATCCGGGAAACGGCACGGTGGACCTGCAGGCGCTCGGCCGGCTCGCCGGCTGGCACCGCGATTCGCCGCTGAAGATCGGCATCCACCCGCAGTGGGGCAGCTGGTTCGGCTACCGGGTGCTGCTGCTGACCGACACCGACTGGCCGGCCGCGGTGGCGGACGCCGCGGCCTCGCCCTGCGATCGATGCGCCGCCGCGCCCTGCCGCAGCGCCTGCCCGGCCGGCGCGGTGGGCGAGGACGGGTTCGATCTCGAACGCTGCGTCACCCATCGCAGCCGACACGGCTCGGACTGCGCCCATCGCTGCCCGGCCCGCGAGGCCTGCCCGGTCGGCGTCGCTCAGCGCTACGACGAGGCGCAGATCCGGCACAGCTACGGCGAGTCGCTGCGCGCCATCGAGCGCTATCTGCGCGTGCGCTGAAAGGTGGGCCGCGCTGCCCGTCAGATGGCCTTGAACAAGGCGTTGAACTCGTCGGCGGCCTTCGCGTCGCCGCGCATGATCGCCCGCGACAACGCATAAACCCGCTCGGTGGTCGCCAGTACGCGCTGCTTCAGCTCCTGCCGCTGAGCCTCGTCGAGCCGGTTGGCGGCGTAGTGGGCCAGCAAGCCGTCTACCTGGCGCGCCTCTTCGGCGGCCAGGTCCTTGGCGTCGCGGCCCAGCGTTGCGCTCAGGTCGGCCACCCGGCCCGGCTCGGCGATCAGCTTGCCGAGCCAGATCTTGTAGCTCTGCACGAACTTCGGCGCCTGCTGGATGTAGAGGCCGTTGTTGCTGTCCATCATCAGGCTGCGCAGGTCGGCATTGGCCGAGCCGATGAAGATGTCCTGGTCGAACACCATGACCTTGGAGTGCAGCGACAGCCGCGCCGCGTCCGTCGGCCGGTATTCCAAGTAGCGCAGCGTGGCGGCGCCCGGCCGGGTCCCGCCTTCCGCCAGGTGGTCGGCCAGCGCCTTGAGCTGCCAGGTCGCCAGCAGGTTCACGATGTTCAGGTCGGTGGTTTCGAGCGAGTTGGTCAGCAGCGTGATCGTGACGCCTTCGCAAGGCCGGCTGCCGTCCAGCATCGCGGCCAGGTCCTGCAGCAGATTGGCCGGCAGGAACAGGTAGGCGTTGTGCAGGATGACCTGCTTCGAGCGCGCCGCATCGCCGTCGCAGACGGCATCGAGCGCCGCCCGCCAGACCGACTGGATGTGTTTGCCGGATTCGGCTTCGGCACCGTGTTTGGCGCCGTAGCTGCGCTGGCCGTGACTGACCGGGAGGTTTTCCAGGTAGTACACCCGCGCGCTCGGGTCGAGCGCAATGCGGATGCCGTCCCGCGCCCGTTCGTATTCTTTGCGGTAGCGGGCCAGGTTGCGCCGGTGCGTGGCGGCGATCTGCGCCATGCGCTTTTCGAGCGGCACGAAGTTCTTCGCCAGGTAGGCGTCGACGCAGGCCGTATCGCGCCCCTCGTCGCACGCCGCCTGGGCGTCGTCCATCACGTCGAAGTTGACCAGCAGGTCGTTCGGCGCGTGACGGCGCACCTCGTCCAGCCCGGCCACCATGTCCAGGTGCCACAGCCGGTCGAAACTGGCAGCCAGCGCCGGCGCCGGCGCGCCGA
>JBNLET010000229.1:0-13043 GCA_050305135.1 Rhodocyclaceae bacterium
CACCGGCATCAAGCCGACCTACGGCGTGGTGTCGCGCTACGGCATGATCGCCTATGCCTCCTCGCTCGATCAGGGCGGCGTGCTGGCCCGCAGCGCGGCCGACTGCGCGCCGGTGCTGTCGGCGATGGCCGGCTTCGACCCGCGCGACTCGACCAGCCTGGACCGGCCCGTCGAGGACTTCGGCCGCGATCTGGACAAGCCGCTGGCCGGCCTGCGCATCGGCCTGCCGCGCGAATACTACGCCGAGGGCATGGCCGACGACGTGCGCGCGGCGGTCGAGGTGGCGCTCGACAGCTACCGCCGGCTCGGCGCGACGACCGTTGACGTCAGCCTGCCAAATTCGAAGCTGGCCATCCCGGCCTACTACGTGATCGCGCCGGCCGAGGCCAGCTCCAACCTGTCGCGCTTCGACGGCGTGCGCTACGGCTACCGCGCCGACGAGTACGGCGATCTCAACGACATGTATTGCAAGAGCCGCGCGCAGGGCTTCGGCGCCGAGGTCAAGCGCCGCATCCTGGTCGGCACCTACGTGCTCTCGCACGGCTACTACGACGCCTACTACCTGCAGGCGCAGAAACTGCGCCGACTGATCGCCGAGGACTTCCAGCGGGCATTTGCGCAGTGCGATGTCATCGCCGGCCCGACCGCGCCGACCACGGCCTACGAATTGGGAAGCAAATGTAACGACCCGGTCCAGATGTACCTGGGCGACATCTACACTGTCGCGATCAATCTGGCCGGTCTGCCGGGCATGTCGTTGCCGGCCGGATTCGGGGCGGGCAAGCTGCCGGTGGGCTTGCAGCTGGTGGGCAACTACTTCGAAGAAGCCCGCCTGCTGAACGCGGCACACCAGTTCCAGCTGGCTACGGACTGGCACCTGGCTCATCCCGCGAACAACTAGGGACCACCAGGGGAGCCAACCATGAACCGAGCCGTCATCCAGCGCCTGCTGGCCGTCACCATCGCCGCGCTGGCCGCCTCCTGCGCTACGCCCCCGCCACCCCCGCCACCGCCGCCCAAGGCCGAGCCGGCGCCGCCGCCACCGCCACCGCCGCCCCGCAAGGTGGTTAAGCCCAAGGTCAAGCGACTCAACCTGGCCCACGAGTGCCGCTTCAAGAACATCACCGGCTACAGAGGCGACGCCCACCTCAATGTGGCGGAGTCCAAGGTGCGCCATTTCGACGCCCACGTGACTATTCCGCGCCGCGGGCGCTGCAATTTCGAGAACAAGGACTTCACCCAGGTGCGCGAGGCGCCGCACGTCGAACTGGCCGCCGCGGACGGCTGCAAGATCCGCATGTGGGAGCAGGGCCGCAAGTTCACGGTGGCCTTCGCCGACTGCAAGAAGCATTGCAGCGGCAACGCCGCCGACTACCTGTGGCCGATCCTGGTAGACAAGCCCTCGGGCAAATGCGACTGATCGATCGACAAGAGCAGACATGAGCCGTACCGACTGGGAAGTAGTGATCGGGCTGGAAGTGCACGCCCAATTGACCACCGCCTCGAAGATCTTTTCCGGCGCGTCCACCGCCTTCGGCGCCGAGCCGAACGCCCAGGCCTGCGCGGTGGACATCGCGCTGCCGGGCGTACTGCCGGTGCTGAACCGCGGCGCGGTCGAGCGTGCCATCCGCTTCGGCCTGTCGACCGGAGCGCAGGTGGCGCCGAAGAGCGTCTTCGCGCGCAAGAACTACTTCTACCCGGATCTGCCGAAGGGCTACCAGATCAGCCAGTACGAGTTGCCGGTGGTGGCCGGCGGCGAGATCCGGATCCGCGTCGGCGAGGGCGACAAGTCCTACGAGAAGTGCGTGCGCCTGACCAGGGCCCACCTCGAGGAGGACGCCGGCAAGAGCCTGCACGAGGACTTCCACGGCATGAGCGGCATCGACCTGAACCGGGCCGGCACGCCGCTGTTGGAAATCGTCTCGGAGCCGGACATGCGCTCCTCGGCCGAAGCCGTGGCCTATGCCAAGGCGCTGCACACGCTAGTGCGCTGGATCGACATCTGCGACGGCAACATGCAGGAGGGGTCGTTCCGCTACGACGCCAACGTGTCGGTCCGCCGCCGCGGCGAGGAGAAGTTCGGCACCCGGCGCGAGATCAAGAACCTGAACTCCTTCCGCTTCCTGCAGCAGGCCATCGATTACGAGGTGCAGTGGCAGATCGAGCTGATCGAGGACGGCGGCCGCGTGCAGCAGTCCACCGTGCTGTTCGATCCGGACAGCGGCGAGACCCGCATGATGCGGAGCAAGGAAGATGCCCACGACTACCGCTACTTCCCGGATCCGGACCTGCTGCCGCTGGCGATCGATGCGGACTGGGTCGAGCGCGTGCGCCGGTCGCTGCCGGAACTGCCGGCCGATCTGGCGCGCCGGATGCAGCAGGAGCATGGCCTGTCGGCCTACGACGCGGCCACGCTGACCTCGTCGCGCGAACTGGCGAACTACTACCTTGCAACCGTCGAGCAGGCCGGCGTCGAACTGGCCAAGCCCTGCGCCAACTGGATCATGGGCGAGTTCTCGGCACGCCTCAACAAGGCCGAGATCGACGCCGAGCAGGCACCCGTGACAGCCGCGCAACTGGCCGGCCTGGTACGCCGCATCGCCGACAATACGATCTCCAACAACATCGGCAAGAAGGTCTTCGACGCGCTCTGGAACGGCGAGGGCGACAGCGCCGACGCCATCATCGAGGCGCAGGGACTGAAGCAGGTCACCGACGCCGGCGCGATCGAAGCGCTGGTGGACGAGGTGCTGGCCGCCAACCAGAAATCGGTGGACGAGTTCCGTGCCGGCAAGGAGAAAGCCCTCAACGCGCTGGTCGGCCAGGTCATGAAGGCCAGCCGCGGCAAGGCCAATCCGACCCAGGTAAACGAGTTGCTGAGGCGTAAGCTGACCGGTTGATACATTCCGCCCACCGCGCCGTGCGCGCTTGCTGCTAGCATCACGGGACTTCAACCGGCGGGGGATGGATCCATGTTTGGCAGGTATTGTCTGGCGGCGGCCGCAGCCGTCGCTTCGCTGTCGGCACTGGCGGCGAACGAGTTGCCGAAGCGCAAGCCCGGGCTGTGGGAAATCAAGACCGAAATGTCGGTCATGGGCGGTCAGCAGATGGTCATGCAGCAGTGCATCGACGAAAAGACCGATGCCAACCTGCTGGCCGAGGCGACCCGCCAGCAGGGCCAGTGCGATCCCCCGCGCATCCAGCGTGACGGCGACCGCACGGTGGTCGACACCACCTGCAAGATCCGGGGCGGCACGGCCCGCACCCACGGCGTCTTCTCCGGCCGCTACGATTCCAGCTACCAGGGCGAGGTGCTGACCACCTTCGATCCGCCGCAGCAAGGCATGAAGGAAGCCCGCATGAAGATCGACGCGCGCTGGCAGGGGCCCTGCCCGGCCGGCCAGCAGCCCGGCACGGCGCGCATGAAGCTGCCCGGCCTCGGCAACATCGATGTGCAGGAAATGATGAAGAACATGCCCGGCATGGGTGGCCGCCAGTAGGCGTCGCGGGTGCGCCGCGCATCGCGGCCGCTGCTCGCGGCGGCGGTCCTGCTGGGCCTGACCGGCATGGCCGACGGCTACCGCTCCTGCGCCGGCTGGACCGTTTCTGCCGCCACGACGGCCGTGCCGCCCTGCCCCGAGCGGCCGAACTGCGTCGCCGGCAGCCTGGCCACGGCCGCCGGCCCGACGCTGGCCGAGGTCGCGGCGGCCGCGCTGGCCGAGCCGCGCAGCCGCATCGAATTGCGCGGCGAACGCGTGCTGGTGGTGACTTTTCGCTCGCGGCTGTTCGAATTTATCGACGAAGCCGTGTTCGTGCGCCACGATGACGGTACTATCGAATACCGTTGCGGCGCCTGCAGCGGCTATTACGATTTCGGCGTCAACAGCCGCCGCATGGCGCGCATCACGGCTCGGCTCGGCGCCCGCGGCAAGGCTGCGGGCCAGCCGCAGTGAGCGCCGCCGCAACGATGCGCTGAGGTTTGGACGGGCCGGCCCCACAGCCCCGCGACAAGGCCCGAGCAAGGGGGAGCGAACGGAATGCTGACGACGACGCACTTCTGCCCGCTGTGCAAGCCCGACGACGAGCTGGTTTTGTGGCAGGATGCCTACCTTCGCGTCATACGCGTACCGGACGAGGATTACCCGGGTTATCTGCGGGTCATCTGGTCGACGCACGTGGCGGAGATGTCGGACCTCGGCCCTCGGGACCGGCAGTACATGATGAGGGTCGTGATGGCGACCGAGGAAGCCTTGCGGGAGTGCATCCGGCCTGACAAGATCAACCTGGCCAGCTTCGGCAACATGGTGCCCCACCTGCATTGGCACGTCATCGGACGTTTCCGCACCGACCGGCACTTCCCGCTCTCGATCTGGGGCGCGCCGCAGCGCGCATCCCGCCTGCCGCCGGGCGCGCGGCAGAGCGACCAGGCACTGGCCGAAGCCATGAGGCGCGCGATCGGCAGGATGGCCGCCGACTGAGCCGAGCCCAACAACGGACAACCACAGGCCTCTCGATGGATTACCGCAACCCAGCCGCCTGCCTGGATCTTCTGCGCCGTCTGCGCCAGACCAATGTGGACGAGACGCATGCCGAGCTGAGCCGCATCGTCACCACGCTGCGCACCTACCCGCCCGCGCCGAACCAGCACCTGGAGGTGCTCGAGGCCGCCCGGCCGGCGATCGTGCACGCCCAGAGCGAGCTCAGCCGCCGCTATGCCGCCCACCCGCTGCCGCCGGAGAGCCGCGAAAACACAACCATGGAGAGCGTGGTATCGCTGTGGCGCGAACTGGCCCGCTCCTACACCCGGATCATCCTGGCCGACACGGTCAATGGCAGCTTGGCCGAGAACATGCCGCTGCTGTTCCAGCGTCAGCTCTACTCGCTCGGACAGGTCGTGCTGGAGTACTTCCGCGCCCGCCGGGCGCTGCCGGCCGGCGCCTGGACCGACCTGCACGCCGCCTATGCGGCGGCGGAGCGCCACGAAGTCGCCCGCTCGCGGGTCGCCGACCCGCTGAACGAGGTGTGGCGCGCCCAGAGCAGCACCGAGTGCTACGTATCGATTCTGCTCACCGACCTGGCCAACCCGTTCGGGCGAACCCAGCGCGAACTGAACTGGATCGTGCGCTGGGCGCAACGCTTCGCGCCCTATTGTGCGCTCAGGCGGCGCACCGACGAGACGACCCAGGTGCCGTTGCGCTACGGCGTCGACCTGGGCGCCGACCATGGCGTGCGCCCGCTCGGCGTGCTGCATGCCGGCGAGAGCCTGCGCCATTTCGACGGCAGCCGGCTGGCCAGCCACATCCAGGCGGTGGTGTCGCAGTTGAAGCAGGGCGTCTCGCCGGCCTCCCTCGGCCTCGGCGAGGATTGCCCGGCGCTGGCCGGCGGCCGGCTGCTGGTGATGCTCTATCGGCCGTGGGGACTGGCCTCGGCGGGGCGCAAGTTCTCGCGCCGCGGTGCCCAGGGCTCGCTGGAGATGATCGCCGACTGGAACGCGATCGCGTTCCACATCGAAGGCCGCCCGTTCGCGCCGCCGTCGTCGCGCACCGTGTCGAACATCAGCACCGACATCAGCGTGCTGACCTTCGGCGAGCGCGCGCCCGAGGTGCCGATGAGCGCCGACAAGATCCGCGAGGAAGCCGAGCGGCTGGGCATGGCCGGCTGCAGCTGGGATGTCGCGGACCAATCGGTCGGGGGATTTCGGCTGCGTTGCCGGCCGGTCGGCCTGAGGCTGGACCACCACCAACTGGTCGGCATCCGCCCGCCCGACGGAGAGGCGGTCCTGCTGGCCAAGGTGAGCTGGCTGATGTTCCGCGCCGACGGCACGCTGGAGGCCGGCGTCAGCGTGCTGCCCGGCGTCCCGTCGGTGGCCGCGGCGCGCACCATGAGCACGCGCGCCAGCGCGCTGGATCCGTATCAGGCGGTGTTCCTGCTGCCGGCCGTGCCGGCGCTGAAGGCCGACGCCTCGGTGGTGCTGCCCGGCGGCTGGTATCAGCCGGAGAGGATCATCGAACTGCACACCGACCGGCTGTCGCAGGTCAGGATGACCACAATGATGAGCAACGGCTCGAACTTCGACCAGGTGGTGGTCAAGCCGCTGCGTCAGACGCCGAACTAGGCAGCCGCTGTTCCGGCAGCACGACCCTGAACGTGCTGCCGACACCCGGCTTGCTCTCGATCTCGAGCCGTCCCTGGTGGCGGGTCAGCACGTGCTTGACGATCGCCAGGCCCAGGCCGGTGCCGCCCGATTCGCGCGAGCGGCCCCGGTCCACCCGGTAGAAGCGCTCGGTCAGCCGGGACAGGTGCTTGGCTTCGATGCCCTCGCCCTGGTCCTGCACCGAGAACTCGCAGCCCCCGTCCACGTAGCGCCAACGCAGGCGGATGTGGCCGCCCGGCTCGCTGTAGCGCACGGCATTGCTGACCAGGTTGGCGAAAGCGCTGTGCAATTCCTTGGCCGACCCGCGCACCGCCGCCGCCCCCTCCAGTTCCAGCGTCAGCCGGTGGCGGCCGGCCGACAGCGCGATGCCTTCGCGCAGCACGCCGTCGAGCAGTTCGGCCGCCTCCACCCGCTCCTCCGCCGGCGCCGGCGCACCGGTCTCCAGTGCCGACAACACCAGCAGGTCGAGGATCAGCCGATGCATCCGTTCGGCCTGTTGCTGCGCCAGTTGCAGGAAGTGCAGGCGTTCCTCGCGCGTCAAGTCGTCCACGCCGTCGGCCAGCGTTTCGAGAAATCCGAGCACGACCGTCAGCGGCGTGCGCAGCTCGTGCGAGACGTTGGCGACGAAGTCGCGCCGCATCGTCTCCAGCCGCTCCAGGTGCGAGATGTCGCGCGACAGCAGCATGATGCGGTTCTCGGCATACGGCACCACCTGCACCATCAGCGTCAGGCCGGCCGAGCGCAGCGGCTTCATGATCAGCGGCTCGCCGTAGTCGCCGGCCTGCAGGTAGTCGATGAAGTCCGGATCGCGCACCAGGTTGGTCAGCGGCGCACCGGCGTCGCGTGCCGCGGCGATGCCGAAGTGGGCCTCGGCGCGCTGGTTGGCCCAGTCGATTTCGTTGCCCGGCCCCATGTAGATGACGCCGTCCGGCATCGCCTGGCCGGCCTCGACGAAGCGGTCGAGCGCCGCCGACAGTCTTTCGCGCTGGTCCTTCATCAGCCGCGTGCGACGGTTGATCTCGGAAAAGACCAGGTCCCACAGCCCCGGCGCAAGCGGCACCGGCGTGCCGATCGGCGCGCGGGTCCACTCGACCAGCAGGTCGATGCTGCGCAAGTGGACGAACAGCAGATACAGCGCACCGGCCAGCATGGCCGCCAGACCCCAGGTCAGATCGCCGAGCAACGCAATCAGCGCGCCGGGCAGAAGCCACAGCAGGACTTCGCTGAGCGCTTTGGCACGGATCTGTCGGGTCGGTCGAATGATGGTGGAGCTCCCTGGCGCGCGAGCGGCGGCAGCGTGGGAAGTGACCGTCGCAACGGGCGGAGACGGCTGCGCGGCGCCTCGAGCCGTCAGTGTACCGCGAGCGGCTTGGCCGTCCCGAGCCTCAACGGGCTACCTGGCCCACTTCGCCGTGAGCCGACAAGCGGTAGCCGGCACCGCGCACGGTCTGGATCAGGCGGTCGTGTCCGGTCGGCTCGAGCGCGCTGCGCAGGCGGCGGATATGCACGTCCACGGTCCGCTCCTCGACGAAGACGTGGTCGCCCCAGACGCGGTCGAGCAACTGGGCGCGGGAATGGACCCGCTCCGGGTGGGTCATCAGGAAGTGCAGCAGGCGGAACTCGGTCGGTCCCAGGCTCAGCGCCTGGTCGCCGGCACTGACGCGGTGGGTGGCTGGGTCCAGCCGCAGTCCGCCCTGCTCGACCGGATCCTCGGTGGCCTGCGGCGCCCGGCGCCGCAGCACGGCCTTGATCCTGGCGACCAGCTCGCGCGGGCTGAACGGCTTGGTGACGTAGTCGTCGGCGCCGACCTCGAGGCCGGCGACCTTGTCCTGCTCCTCGCCGCGGGCGGTCAGCATGATGATCGGAATGGCTCGGGTACGCTCTTCGGCGCGCAGCCGCCGCGCGATGTCCATGCCGGACAGACCCGGCAGCATCCAGTCGAGCAGCACCAGGTCCGGCAAGGCCTCGCGCAGCAGCCGCTGGGCGCTCTCGCCGTCGTCGGCGCGGATCACCTGGTGACCGGCTCGCGTCAGCGTCGAACTGAGCAGTTCCTGGATGGCGGGTTCGTCCTCGATGATCAGTATGGTGGCGGACACGACGTACTCTCCTGATGACCGAACGAAGTCTATTGCAGCAATTTGACGGTTTGATTACATGCCCTGGCCGCTACCGGGCGGATCGCCCCGACGAAGCGGGCCTGGCCTTTCGGTTATCATGACGGATCTGGCAGATCACGAGTGTTTTCCATGGCCGGCCTGGACGACCACACCCCGATACCAACCGAAATCAAGCTTCACCAGGGCTCCCGCATGATGGAGCTGACGTTCGACGACGGCAGTCATTTCGAGCTCAGCTACGAGTTCCTGCGCGTGTATTCGCCTTCCGCCGAGGTCCGTGGCCACGGTCCCGGCCAGGAGGTGCTGCAGGTCGGCAAGCGGGACGTGCACATCGCGCAGATCGAGTCGGTCGGCAACTACGCGATCAAGCCGGTCTTCAGCGACGGCCACGACAGCGGCCTGTACTCCTGGGACTACCTGTACATGCTCGGGCAACGCAAGGACGAGCTGTGGCAGGACTATCTGTCGCGGATGGCGCAGGCCGGGGCCAGCCGCGACCCCGACCTGAACCCGCCGCCCGCCCCCAAGGGAGGCTGCGGTTCGGGCAGCTGCGGCCACTGACATGAGCGACGAGCAGACACACTTCGGTTTCGAAGAGGTCGCAGAGCAGGACAAGGCCAAGCGGGTAGCCGGCGTCTTCACCTCGGTCGCCGGCAGCTACGACATCATGAACGACCTGATGTCGATGGGCCTGCACCGGCTGTGGAAGGCGTTCACGATTCAGATCTCCGGCGTGCGCGAAGGCGAGCGCGTGCTCGACGTGGCCGGCGGCACGGCCGATCTTTCGCTGGCGTTTGCGCGCAAGGTCGGCCGCAGCGGGCAGGTCTGGCTGACCGACATCAATCACGCGATGCTGAGCCGCGGCCGGGACCGGGTCACCGACCACGGCTTGCCGCTGCCGGTCGCCCAGTGCGACGCCGAAAAGCTGCCGTTCCCGGACAGCTGGTTCGATTGCGTCAGCGTCGCCTTCGGCCTGCGCAACATGACCCACAAGGAACAGGCGCTGGCCGAGATGCGCCGCGTGCTGCGCCCGGGCGGCCGGCTGCTGGTGCTGGAGTTCTCCAAGGTCTGGAAGCCGCTGGCACCGGCCTACGATTTCTACTCCTTCAAGGTGCTGCCGTGGATGGGGCAGCGCATCGCCAAGGACGCGGACAGCTATCGCTATCTGGCCGAATCGATCCGCATGCACCCGGACCAGGAGACGCTGAAACAGATGATGGAACAATCCGGGCTCGGCCGTGTCGAGTACTTCAACATGGCCGGCGGGGTCGTCGCGCTGCATCGCGGCTATCGCATCTGAAGTCCGGTCCTTTCTCTCCCAGCACCTGCCGGATTCCATGAAGAAAATCCTGATCGCCCTGTTTGCAGTGCTCTTCGGCGTCATCGCCAGCGTGCCCGAGGCGGAGGCGCGCCGCTTCGGTGGCAGCCGCTCGTTCGGCATGCAGCGGGACTCCGGCACCTACAGCAAACCCACTGCGCCGACGCGGGATGCGGGCAGCACCAGCCGAAGCGATGGCAGCACTGCGACGACGACACCGCAACGGCGTTCCTGGCTGGGACCTCTTGCCGGGCTCGCCGCCGGGCTCGGCATCGCCGGGTTGCTGTCGCACTTCGGACTCGGCGAGGAGTTTGCCGGTCTGGTGATGCTGGCCCTGCTGGTCTTTGGCGGCATGATGCTGATGCGCATGCTTTTCCGGCCCGCGCGCCCGCTGCCGGCAGGCGCCGGCCCGGCCCGTGCTGCCGCAACAGCGTCGGCCTTCGAGGCCGCCGACACGCCCGGTGGCGCCGTCGCCTCGGCGCAGCGGGAGGGTTTCGATTCGGCCGAATTCGAGCGCCAGGCCAAGCTGAACTTCATCCGGCTGCAGGCCGCCTACGACCGCGGCGAGCTCGACGACATCCGCGATTTCACGACGCCGGAAGTGTTCGCCGAGATCGCACTGCAGCTCGAGGAGCGCGGCGAGGCGCCGAACCGTACCGACGTGCTCGAACTCGACGCCGCGGTGCTGGACCTCGGCGAAGAGGCCGGCGGCTACCTCGCCAGCGTCCGCTTCCGGGGCCTGCTGCGCGAGTCGCCGGACGAAGCGCCGCTGCCGTTCAGCGAAGTTTGGCACCTGCGCAAGTCACGCGCCGGCGGCGGCTGGCGCGTGGCCGGCATTCAACAGGACTGAGGCGCCGGCATGCTGTCCGGCGCCTGTATCGCGGCACTCAACCACCTGCTCGACTCCGCGCCCTGGGCGCGTGCCCGCCTGCGTCCCCACGCCGGTGCCCGCGCACACATGCGGGTCGGCGCGCTGGCGGTCGATTTCTCGATCGGCGCCCAGGGCTACCTCGCCGAGTGCCTGTCGGAGGAAGAGCCGCAGGTTCGCATCGAAATGCCCTGGCCGGGGCCGGCCGACCTGTCCGAAGGAATCGACGGCGCGATGCGCAAGGCCCGTATCGAGGGGGAAGTCGAGTTTGCCGACACGCTCGGCTTCGTGCTCCGCAACCTGCACTGGGATGCCGAAGGAGATCTGGCGAAACTGGTCGGCGACGTGCTGGCGCACCGGCTGCACCGGAGCGGCGAGTCGGCCTGGCGGACGGCGCGGGGGGCTGCGGCGAGTCTGCAGGACAATCTGCTCGAATTCGTCGCCGAGGGCCATACGCCGCTCGTGCAGCGAGAGGGGATGAATGGGCGCGGCGATGCACTGCGGGCCTTGCGGGACGACTTGGCGCGGCTCGAGAAGCGCATCGAGCGGCTCGAAAAGCCTGGCGCGCGCTCGGCTTGAGAGGACAGGCTGAAAATAGAAAGGGCGATCCGGAGGATCGCCCTTTTGCTTTCCGCTCGCCGGAGCTGGCCGGCTTGCGGTCGCTCAGTGGCTGCGCTTGCGCAGCCGCTGAATCGCCGCCAGCTGTGCCACGGCCTCGGCCAGTTCGGCCTGGGCGCGTGCGTAGTCGAGTTCCGAGCTCTTGTTCTGCATCGCTTCCTCGGCCAGGCGCTTTGCGTCCTGGGCCTTGGCCTCGTCCAGATCCTTGCCCCGGATGGCCGTATCGGCCAGCACGGTGACCAGGCCCGGCTGCACCTCGAGCAGGCCGCCAGCGACGAAGATCAATTCCTCTTCGGCCTGGTTCGGCAGCTTCAGGCGGACCGCACCGGGCTTGATGCGCGTGATCAGCGGCATGTGGCCGGGAAGGATACCCAGTTCGCCCACCTCGCCAGGCAGGGCGACGAACTCGGCCAGGCCCGAAAAGACCTGCTCCTCCGCGCTCACTACATCGACGTGTACCGTCATTGCCATATCAATTTCCTCCGGTCGTGTTGGCCGGCGGCGCCTGAACGCCGCCGGCCGCACCATCCATTACTGGAGGGTCTTGGCCTTTTCGATCGCTTCCTCGATGCCGCCGACCATGTAGAACGCCTGCTCGGGCAGATGATCGCATTCGCCGTCGACGATCATCTTGAAGCCCTTGATGGTGTCCTTCAGCGACACGTACTTGCCCGGCGAACCGGTAAACACCTCGGCCACGTGGAACGGCTGCGACAGGAAACGCTGCATCTTGCGCGCGCGGGCCACGGCCAGCTTGTCGTCGGGCGACAACTCGTCCATGCCCAGAATCGCGATGATGTCACGCAGCTCCTTGTACTTCTGCAGGGTCTGCTGCACGGCGCGGGCGACGTTGTAGTGCTCTTCGCCGACGACCAGCGGATCGAGCTGGCGCGAAGTGGAGTCGAGCGGATCGACGGCCGGGTAGATACCCAGCGCGGCGATGTCACGCGACAGCACGACGGTCGAGTCGAGGTGCAGGAAGGTGGTGGCAGGCGACGGGTCGGTCAGGTCGTCCGCGGGCACATACACGGCCTGGATCGAGGTGATCGAACCGAACTTGGTGGAGGTGATGCGCTCCTGCAGGCGGCCCATTTCCTCGGCCAGCGTCGGCTGGTAACCCACTGCGGAAGGCATCCGGCCCAGCAGCGCGGACACTTCGGTACCGGCCAGCGTGTAGCGGTAGATGTTATCCACGAAGAACAGGATGTCACGACCATCGTCGCGGAAACGCTCGGCCATCGTCAGGCCGGTCAGCGCCACACGCAGACGGTTGCCCGGCGGCTCGTTCATCTGACCGAACACCATCGAGACCTTGTCGAGAACGTTGGAGTCCTTCATCTCGTGGTAGAAGTCGTTCCCTTCACGGGTACGCTCACCCACGCCGGCGAACACCGACAGACCCGAGTGCTGCTTGGCGATGTTGTTGATCAGCTCCATCATGTTGACGGTCTTGCCGACGCCGGCGCCGCCGAACAGGCCAACCTTGCCGCCCTTGGCGAACGGGCAGACCAGGTCGATCACCTTGATGCCGGTTTCGAGCAGATCGACCGACGGCGACAGCTCGTCGAACTTCGGCGCACGCTGGTGAATCGCGCGTCTTTCGTCGCATTCGATGTCGCCGGCATCGTCGATCGGACGGCCCAGCACGTCCATGATGCGGCCCAGCGTGCCTTCGCCCACCGGCACCGAAATCGGCGCGCCGGTGTTGGACACCGACATGCCGCGACGCAGGCCGTCACTCGAACCCAGCGCAATGGTCCGCACCACGCCGTCGCCCAGCTGCTGCTGGACTTCGAAGGTCAGACCCGGCTCGGCGAACGAGTTCTCAGCCTCGTCCAGCGTCAGTGCTTCATACACTTTCGGCATCGACTCACGCGGGAACTGGATGTCCACCACGGCGCCGACACATTGAACGATAGTTCCTTGACTCATCGTCATTTCCTCAATTCATTAATCCGTTACACCGCG
>JBNLET010000230.1:0-6131 GCA_050305135.1 Rhodocyclaceae bacterium
TGCCGCCAATCGCTCGCGCTCCTGCTGCACCACTTCGGCCGGCGCGCGTGCGGCGAATTTCTCGTTGCCGAGCTTGGCCTCGGCTTTGCGGATTTCGTTTTCGAGCCGCGCGATCTCCTTGCCCAGCCGCTCGCGTTCGGCGGCCACGTCGATCTCGACCTTCAGCATCAGCCGGGTTTCGCCGACCACCGCCACCGGCGCCAGCTGGTCGGCACCGATCTCGTCCACCACGGTGACTTCGGAGAGCTTGGCGAGTCCGGCGAGGTAGGGCGCGTAGGCCTCCAGCACGGCGCGCTCGCCGGCCGCCGCCAGCGGCAGGCGCTGGGCCGGCGAGATGCCCATCTCGCCGCGCAGGTTGCGGCAGGCATGGACCAGCGCCTTCAGTTCGGCGACGCGGGCCTCGCTGGTCTCGTCCAGCCTCTCGAGCTGGGCCTTCGGATAGGGCGCGGTCATGATGCTGTCGCCGCTGCGGCGCCCGGCCATTGGCGCGACGGTCTGCCACAGCTCCTCGGTGATGAACGGGATCAGCGGGTGGGCCAGCCGCAGCACCGTCTCCAGCACCCGCAGCAGCGTGCGGCGGGTGGCTCGCTGCTGCGGCGGGGTGCCGCGCTGGATCTGCACCTTGGCGATTTCCAGGTACCAGTCGCAGTACTCGTCCCAGACGAATTCGTAGATTTCCTTGGCCAGCAGGTCGAAGCGGTAGTCCTCGTAGTGCTGGCTGACCTCGGCCTCGCTGCGCTGCAGCTTCGAGACGATCCAGCGGTCGGCGAACGAGAAGTCCAGGTGGCCGCCCTCGCAGGCGCTGGCGCCTTGGTTGTCGAGGCCGCACTCCTGGCCATCGCAGTTCATCAGCACGAAGCGGGTGGCGTTCCACAGCTTGTTGCAGAAGTTGCGGTAGCCCTCGCAGCGCGACAGGTCGAACTTGATGTCGCGCCCCGGGCTCGCCAGCGAGGCGAACGTGAAACGCAGCGCATCGGTGCCGAAGGCCGGGATGCCGTCCGGGAACTCCTTGCGGGTCTTCTTCTCGATCGACTGCGCCTGCTTCGGGTTCATCAGGCCGGTGGTGCGCTTGGCGACGAGTTCGTCCAGCTCGATACCGTCGATCAGGTCGATCGGGTCCAGTACGTTGCCCTTCGACTTGGACATCTTCTGGCCTTCCGCGTCGCGGATCAGGCCGTGCACATAGACGTCCTTGAACGGGATCCTGCCGGTGATGTGCTTGGTCATCATCACCATCCGCGCGACCCAGAAGAAGATGATGTCGAAGCCGGTCACCAGCACCGTCGAGGGCAGGTAGAGATCCAGCGCGGGGTTCGATTCGGCCGGCCACTCGGGCGTCCAGTCCAGCGTCGAGAACGGCCACAGCGCGGAGGAATACCAGGTGTCGAGCACGTCCTCGTCGCGGGCGAGCGCGCCGCCGTAGCCGTCGGCCGCGGCCAGCGACCTGGCCTCCGCCTCGTTGTGGGCGAACCAGCACCGGCCGTCTTCGCCGTACCAGGCCGGGATCTGGTGGCCCCACCACAGCTGGCGCGAGATGCAACAGTCCTGGATGTTGTTGAGCCACTGGTTGGAGGTGTTGACCTAGTTCTCCGGGTGGAAGCGGATCTCGCCGGAGGCGACGCATTCGAGCGCCTGCTCGGTGATCGACTTGCCGTTGGCGCCGGGCTGGGTCATTGCGACGAACCACTGGTCGGTCAGCATCGGCTCGATCACGACGTGGGTGCGGTCGCCGCGCGGCACCATCATCTTGTGGGCCTTGGTGTCCACCAGCACGCCGGCGGCCTCGAGTTCGGCGACCACCACCTCGCGCGCCGGCACGCGATCGAGGCCGGCGACCTTCTCGGGCATCGCGACCCGGCCCTTGGCCTGGCCGTGGGTGTCGAACACCTCGGCCTGGTCGGGCATCGCGCCGGCCAGCGTCAGGATCACGATCATGTCCAGGCCGTGGCGCTGGCCGACCGCGTAGTCGTTGAAGTCGTGCGCCGGCGTGACCTTGACGCAGCCGGTACCGAACTCGCGATCCACGTAGTCGTCGGCGATGATCGGGATGTCGCGCTCGGTCAGCGGCAGCCGCACGGTCTTGCCGATCAGGTGGGCGTAGCGCTCGTCCTCCGGGTGCACCATCACCGCCACGTCGCCGAGCATCGTCTCGGGCCGCGTGGTGGCGACCGTCAGGCCGCGCAAGCCGCCGATCGGACCGTCACTGAAGGGGTAGAGGATGTGCCACAGCTTGCCGTCCTCCTCCTCGGACACCACTTCCAGGTCCGACACCGCGGTGCCGAGCTCCGGATCCCAGTTCACCAGCCGCTTGCCGCGGTAGATCAGGCCCTCGCGGTACAGCCGCACGAAGGTCTCGGTGACGATCTTGGACAGGCCCGCGTCCATCGTGAAGCGCTCGCGGGTCCAGTCCGGGCTGGTGCCGAGCCGCCGCATCTGGCGCGTGATGGTGTCGCCCGAGAACTTCTTCCATTCCCATACCTTGTCGAGGAATTTCTCGCGGCCCAGGTCGTGGCGGCTGATGCCTTGCGCGTCGAGCTGGCGTTCGACGACGATCTGGGTGGCGATACCGGCGTGGTCGGTGCCGGGCTGCCACAGCGTGTTGGCGCCGGCCATGCGGTGGTAGCGGGTCAGCGCGTCCATGATGGTCTGGTTGAAACCGTGACCCATGTGCAGCGTGCCGGTGACGTTGGGCGGCGGCAGCAGGATGCAGAAGGCGTCGGACTTGTCGGCGTCCAGGCCGGCGGCGAAGTAGCCGCGCGATTCCCATTCGGGGTACCAGCGCGATTCGATCGCGGCCGGCTCAAAACTCTTGGCCAGTTCCATGAAGCGGGGGCTCTTTGTCAGCGGGGTTTTCGGGCGAAGCGGCGATTATAGCGGACTCGCCGCGGCCTTCCGTGTCGCCCCGGCTCGCCCGATCGGGCTAGCCGGCGGGTCGAATCCGCATCATCCGGTCGGCGCCGCGCTGGAATTCGTAGTCCACGCACTCGATCGAGACCTCGAAACCGCTCGCGCGCAGCTCGTCGGTGACCGGCCCGACCCAGGGCGAGGGTGTGGCACCCAGCGCCAGCAGCGGGAAGATCCGGACCTCGCCGGCGACGCGGCACATCTCCCGCGCCGCGGCCCGGTGGAAGGCTTCGTCGAGTTGCGCCGAGTAGAGGAACAGCAGGTGCGAACACAGCGCCAGATCGAAGGCCCGGTCCTCGAACGGCAGTCGCGGCAGTTCGGCGTCCAGGTAGCGTCCCGCCGCCTTGCCGGCCGGGTAGTCATGCAGGAAGTCGTTCATCGCCGCGTGGCGCAGGCGACCGAGTTCCTCCACCGAACGGATCGCGCGCCAGACGAATTCGCCGGCGTTGTCGCGGGTCTGGCGCAGCACTTCGTCGGCGGTGGCATCGATGCGGGCGCGGATCTGCCCGGCCTGGCAGCGGTACAGCGGGTCGCACGACACCACGCTGGTGCCGCGCCGGGTCGCCTCGGCGTTGAAGCTCGCGGGTCCGTCGCCGCAGCCGAGGATGCGGCGCTCGAGATCGACGTCGGAGAGCGCGAACATGCGGCGGTATTCGTCGAACGAGCGGCCCCAAGGCACGACCTGGTCGAGCGAGAACATCAGGCTGCGAAGCGCATCGTCGCTCAGTCGTCGTCGGTGGGGGGCGGATCCAGCATCGCCGAGACGTCCTGCGACAAGGCCGGGATCAGCGTCGCGCGCAGGTGGGCGAGCGCCTCCGCGCGGATGCGTTCGCCCATCGCCTCGAACTCGCGCGCCATGATCTGCGGCAGTTCGTCGGCGATCCAGTCCTCGATCGCGCGCGACAGCTTGGCGTCCAGGCCGATCAGGCGCTCGACCAGCAGCGACTCGTCGATGGCGCCGCCGGCCGCCTCCGCGGCGGGCGGCGCGGGGGCCGCTGCGGCGTCCTCGCGCTCGATCTCCTCGAGCGCGAACTCCTCGACCTCGGGCGGAGCGCCCTGCTGTTCGACCTCGACCACCTCGGTCAGCACCGGCAGGTCGTCGAACGACTCCGTCTCGCTGCCGCCACCCTGGTGGCGGCGGATCAGCGCCTCGGCCTTCTCGAGCAATTCGTCCGCGTGTTCCAGCTCTTCGGGCATCGGCGGCTCGTAGGCGGGGGGGCTCACGCGCTGCCCTTGTCGGCCAGATCGTGGGGCACCGGTTCCAGCCCCATGGCCTTGTAGTCGCGCCAGCGCTGCCGGGCCGCCAGGCGCGAGGCGTCGTCGCTGCCGACCACCTCCATCAGCATCGCGAAGCGTTCGAAATCGTCCGGCGTGTCGTCGCCCAGGTTGAGCAGCACGTCGGCATGGGGCCAGTCCTCGGTTGCGCCGCCGAATACCACCGGTGTCTCGCAGGCCAGCGGCGAGCGCGCCGCCACATGGGGCACGAAGCTCCTCGGCTCGGCGGTCCACAGCAACTGGTCGAAGCGGCGCCGCAAGGGCTCGTCCGGGATGCGCACCGCCAGCCGCCGGCCGGCCGAATAGGCCCTCGTCGCGATGCGGCAGGCGGCCGCCAGCCGATCCGGCGTGTTGTGATAGAAGTGGATCTCGGTGCCCACCGCCGCTTCAGCCGCGCCCGGCGCGGCCGATCAGGAACTCGGCCAGCAGCGGCACCGGCCGGCCGGTGGCGCCCTTGGCTTCGCCCGACAGCCAGGCCGTACCGGCGATGTCCAGGTGGGCCCAGCGATAGTCCTTGGTGAAGCGCGACAGGAAGGCCGCCGCGGTGATCGCGCCGCCGTAGCGCCCGCCGATGTTGGCCATGTCGGCGAAATTGCTCTTCAGAAGGTCCTGGTATTCGTCCCACAGCGGCAGTTGCCAGGCGCGGTCGCCGCTCGACTGGCCGGCGGCCAGCAGCTCGGCGGCCAGCGCGTCGTCGTTGGCCAGGAGGCCACTCGGGATCTTGCCCAGCGCGATGATGCAGGCGCCGGTCAGGGTTGCGATGTCCACCACGCAGGCCGGCTTGAAGCGCTCGACGTAGGACAGCGCGTCGCACAGGATCAGGCGGCCTTCGGCGTCGGTGTTGAGGATCTCGATGGTCTGGCCGGACATCGAGGTGACCACGTCGCCGGGCTTGCTGGCGCGGCCGCCGGGCATGTTCTCGGCCGCCGGCACGACGCCGATCAGGTTGATCGGCAGGCCCATGCGTGCGACTGCCTTGAGCGTGCCGAAGACCGAGGCGGCGCCGCACATGTCGAACTTCATCTCGTCCATCTCGGCGCCGGGCTTGAGCGAGATGCCGCCGGTGTCGAAGGTGATGCCCTTGCCGACCAGCACCACCGGCGCGTCCTTGGCCTTGCCGCCCTTGTAGTGCATGGCGATCAACTTGGGCGGCTCGATCGAGCCCTTGGCGACCGACAGCAGCGAGCCCATGCCGAGCTTTTCCATCGCCGCGCGATCGAGCACCTCGACCTTGAGCTTCATTTCCTTGCCGAGCTTCTTCGCGGTGTCGGCCAGGTAGCTCGGCGTGCAGATGTTGCCGGCCAGGTTGCCGAGGTCGCGCGTCAGCGCCATGCCTTCGGCGATCGCGCTGCCGCGCGCCAGCGCGCGCTTGGCCGCCTCGCCGGCGCGGCCGGCCAGCAGGACCGTCAGCTTGGCGACGCCCTTGGCCGGCTTGTCGTCCTTGGCGTCCTTGTGCAGCGTGAAGCGGTAGCCGGCATCGGCCAGCATGCGGCCGGCCTGCTCCAACCGCCAGACCAGGTCGCGGCCGGGCAGGTCTACCTCCGCCAGCGCGAAGGTGAGCTCCTTGTAGCTCGCGTTGGCGGCGATCTTCGCCACCGTGGCGACCGCGTCGCGCCACGGCTTGTCGGCCAGCGCGTCGCGTTCGCCGAGGCTCACCAGCAGCAGGCGCTGGCACGCCAGCCCGGCCGGCGAATGCAGCAGCAGTGCGGCGCCGGCCTTGTCGTCCAGCTCACCGTCGTCGAGCAGCTTGGCGAGGCCGCCGCCGCTGGCCTGGTCGAGCTTTTCGAAGGCCTCGCCACGATCCTTGCCGGCAAAAACACCGACCGCGAGGCAGGGGGTCTTCTGCTTCTCGGGGGCACCGGTCTTTATGGTAAATTCCACTCGCTGCTCCTTGGAAATTCGCGCCAAATCAAGCTCCGGCGATTATGGACGGATGATCTGATGGCGTCAAA